>CAZCTO010000001.1:0-226715 GCA_964501725.1 uncultured Oscillospiraceae bacterium
TCGATTGTCCGTTACCAGTTTGCATTTCAAGCCTCATTTTTTTCATTCTTAATTATCATAGCCCATTTGATAAGGTAAATCGCAATGTTTTCTAAATTTTGAGTACAAAAAAAACCTCCCATCTCTTATTACTAGAGACGAAAGGTTAACTTCCGCGGTACCACTCTGCTTCATCCGGATTTCCGAATGCCCTTATCCGAATACGAGGACACTTGCCCTGATATTCTGCCACTATAACGGTTGGCATCCGACTCCATCTAATCGAACGGATTGTTCTTTCAATGAGCGCACTCCAAGGCGAGTTCAAACAGTAAATTAGCTCTGCTTCACACCATCCAGCAGCTCTCTGAAGCAATTACACTGTTCTAATAGTCCTCTTCAATGTGTTTAAATGCTTATGCAGTTTACAAAGTACATGCGAACATATTACGGATATGATGTTCGTTACATAAAAATATCACATGTGATTCCGCTTCGTCAAGCATATTGATATGCAGTCGGTAAAGTAGTTATTGAGTGAAGGTAATGATTATTCCAGTTCCCCAACCAGTTTTTTGAATAGCCTTCCGCGTTCTTCAAAATGCCTAAAATGATCATAGCTTGTACCGGCAGGAGACAGAATTACAATTTCTCCGGTCCGAGCCAGGGACTTTGCAAGACGAACAGCGTCGTCGTAGCCGTTTGAATGATAAATCGTATAACTATTTTCTTTGCCCTCGTCAGCAAGCGATTTTTCAATCATTTCAGCATTATCTCCATAAAGGATGATTCTATCACATACTTCAAGAATTGCCTTCCCCAGTCCGGAATAGGAACATTTCTTGTCTGCTCCGCCTGCGATTAAAACGCCATGCTCTTTTCGGTCACGCATCGCATTCATTGCATTAATTGTGCGAGTCGGGCTTGTATCAATGGAGCTGTTGAAATAGCGAACACCATTTAGCGTTCTCACCAGTTCAATTCTATGCTCCACTCCGCCGAAATGATTCGCCACCTCCGCTATGTGCTTCGGATCAACAAAAGGCACAACTGCGCTTATCGCGGCCAAGTAATTCATTTTATTATGAAAGCCGGGAATTAATATATCATCGGAATTAATAATCTCGGTGATATGGCCGTTTCCCAGATAGCATATAATACCGTTTTTGATAAAGGCATGATCCGATAATGACGGGAATTCATTAAGATTATCCGGTTCTTCATTTGAAAAAAAGATTGTTTTTCCTCGTGCTTCAGTTGCCATTGCTCGCGTTATATCATTATCTCTATTCAGCACAAGCCTCCCGGAATATGTCTGTGTCATGAAGATGTTTTTCTTGGAACGAATATACTCATCATAGTCCAAATGAACATCCAGGTGATTAGGCGATACATTCGTTACGACGGCAACATCAACACGGTTGCGCATGCTGATTAATTGAAAAGATGAAAGTTCGAGAACAACCATGTCAGTTTCAGAGACGGTCTCAATCCGATCCAAAAGAGGTGTTCCTATATTACCGCCGACATGAACGGTATAACCTGCTTGCTTCAAAATTTCAGATATAAGAGTGGTTGTAGTCGTCTTCCCGTCACTACCCGTTACCGCAAATATTCTTGCAGGACAGAGTGCCAGAAAGACTTCCATCTCTGAGGTAAGTATTGATCCGTTTTTAACTGCATCAAGTATTTCCGGAACGTCAGGACGAAGTTTAGGAGTTCTGAATATATAGTCAAAATTACCATTCGGAAGGCTTGAAAGATAGTTAGTTCCGCAAGACCAGTCTATGATAATTCCCTCTGTTTCGAACTCATTTCTCGTTTTACTCAATACAGGATCATTATGATCAAGTGAATCAAAAGCGGTTATAATGGCACCCAGTGAGTGAATATATCTGATTAGCGGCCGATTTGATATGCCAACTCCGAGTACGGCTACTTTGGCTCCGGCTATGTTATTTTTAAAGTCAGTCAGTTTCCAATCTGTTATCATTTTCTTATCCTTTTCACTCTGTTCTATTTTTGCTTGCTTATTGTATCATTTTTCTCTTTTTTTGTAATTTTTCGATATATTAAGATTCCGACACCACTGACAATTAGTGTAAATACAAGTACTGCTAAAGCAAATATATAGTTTTTGTCACCAATGGCATCTCCGCCTAATGTTGATGTAATTACGGAAGGAATTCGCGCGAAAAATGCAATGATTATAAATGTAAATAACTTCATTGGTGTTAGTCCAACAAAGTAAGTAATGATATCTTTAGGCGTTCCCGGAATAAAGAGAAGAATAAATACTATCATATTGAGTTGCTTGTGATTATGCAGGAACTTGAGGCTGTTAATTTTTTCCCGCGAGAAAAAAGCTTCTACTGCACGAATGCCTGCCAATTTAACAAAAAGAAAGACAATGACGCTTCCGATAACTTGCCCAATCAGGCATAAAAGTGTACCCTCGGTAACTCCGAATGCATATCCTGCAACCATTTCGATGGGTTCTCCGGGAACAATCGCGATAATTGCCTGAAATACAACCATGCCCACAAAATATAACTTGCCAAGGAATCCTTTTGCTTCAACCCATGTGCGGAATTTCTCCGGCTCGGAGACGAACTTCAGCATGGGTTTACCAATATATATAAATGCAATAACACAAAAAGCAATAAAGGCGATTATCAATAATGCACTGATTATTTTCTTGCTTCTGTGTCTTTCAGCCGATTTCTTATCAGAATCAAGTTGAATATCTGATCTGTCAGGGCTCATGAAATTTTACCTCGTTTTAATAAATGAATTCATTTGAATTTGGCTCATACAGTCTTGCATATTTTCTGTTCTTAATGTAACATAACATACGTTCGCGGGAATGGCGGAATTGGCAGACGCGCTAGCTTCAGGTGCTAGTGATCGCAAGGTCGTGCAGGTTCAAGTCCTGTTTCCCGCACCAGAAAGCTCGGGAAACCGAGCTTTTTCTATTATAATATTATTGAGGCGCTTATGGATAATATTCATCTCTCAAAGTATTTGAATAAAGGAATCAAAAGAATCATCTCTGATGTTATGCTTCATTCTGCAGGAAATTCAAATGAACTGGCCTTCATTTCATACTTTCATAAAGCTTCCGGCAAAGCAGTCAAGCGAAGGGAAGAATATGAAAGTAAAGGAGTTCACATTCCGGCTTTTCTGATATCCAGCATTGCCGAACAGTGCAATCTGAAATGCGCCGGCTGTTATGCCCGTGAAAACGCTCAGTGCAAAGATGTTTCATCAGGGCGTCAACTCTCCGCCGAAGTCTGGACTGATATTTTCAAACAGGCTTCGGATGTTGGAATATCATTTCATTTACTTGCGGGCGGTGAACCATTGCTTCGCAAGGACGTCATTGTCTCCGCTTCAAAATTTAAGGACACGGTTTTTCCGGTTTTTACGAACGGAACATTATTGAATGACGAATACATTGATTTATTTGATCAGAACCGCAATTTGAAGATGTTTTTCAGTCTTGAGGGCGGGAAAGAATTGACTGATTCCCGAAGAGGACAAGGAACATTTGATACCGTTATGCATTCTATGCAACAACTTCATTCACGAAACATACCCTTCGGAGCATCCATTACGGTGACAACGCAGAATCTGTCATTGGTAACCGGCGATATCTATATTGATATGTTGGAAAAACACGGATGCCGCTTCGTCATTTTTGTCGAATATGTTCCGGTTACGGAATCTACGGAAAGCATGTCACTTACTGATTCTGACCGAATTATGCTTGAACATGAAGAGCAAAGATTGCAGGAGAAATTTCGCAAAGTACTGTTTCTTTCATTCCCCGGAGACGAGAAATATTTCGGCGGATGCCTTGCTGCCGGAAGAGGTTTCTTCCACATAAATCCTTACGGTGATGCTGAAGCTTGTCCATTTTCACCTTTTTCGGATCGATCCCTGATTGAATACTCGCTTATAGATGCAATCCAATCTCCTTTTTTCAAGAGGCTCGCGGAGAAAAAATTGGTCGGCGGCGAGCATACGGGTGGTTGTGCTTTGTTCAGCAATAAGGATTCCGTTGCCGGAATCCTTTCAGAAATTTCTGAGCGTTAGTTTCTTGATTGAGATTAGAGCAGATCTTTAATTGCCTCTTCTCTTGTCTTAGCGGAGAGATATACCGGAGGGATATCAAAAGGAGTCAGGCAGCCTTTTCTTCCCTCTTTTGCTAATCTAAAGGCGGCGCGAGCATATGCAGCCAAAACTCCCGCGGTAAACTCAGGATTTGAATCAAGTTTCAGACTATATTCGATCAGATGTCTGTTTTCTTTATTTACGCCCGTCAACCCGGAACGAATTACAAGCCCCCCGTGGGGCATTTTTGAATGATCCCTGTCAAGTTCTTCTTGAGAAATGAAATGAACCGTGGTGTTATAGTCGGAAAAATAATTAGGCATTGATATGATTTCTTTTTCTATTCTTGCCGTATCCGCACCGTCGGCTGCAACAACAAAACATTCGCGAGTGTGTTTATCTCTTGTCTCAAAGGATGGATAATCGAAAGATCGGACCGCAGATAATGCAGTATCAACCGGAATCGTGTACTGTTTTGCATCCAAAACTCCATCAATGCGTCTGATTGCATCAGAATGTCCTTGACTGATACCTTTTCCCCAAAAGGTGTATGTTTCACCTTCCGGCAGGATTGCGGATGAATAAAGTCTGTTAAGTGAAAACATTCCGGGATCCCATCCGACCGATATTACGGCCACTTTGCCTGCTTCGGAAGCAGAAGAGTCGACTGACCTCAGATGATCCGGAATATTTGCATGTGTATCAAAACTATCGACAACATTGAAATGCTTTGCGAGGAGCGGGGTTTGTACGGGAAGATCCCTTGCACTGCCGCCACAGAGAATCATTACATCAATTTCATCGCACATTTTTTCGACAGCATCAGCGCGATATACTTGAACTCCTTTTGTGTCAGGATGTATTTGATCCGGAGATCGTCTGGTAAAAATTGCCTTCAACTCCATATCTTTATTCAGAGAAATTGCATTTTCAACACCACGGCCTAAATTCCCGTATCCATATATACCAATTCGAATACTCATAAATAACAAATGCCCCCATCCTTATTTGCAAAGAATAGTGCAATTATATCATCACAATTTACCCAAATCAAAGAGGAAGTTGATGTCTAATTAGATTATAATTCTAATATTGGAACGATGATGGGTTTTTAAGGATAATCATATGCCGAATAAAAACAAGATACATGAAATATCAGTTAGAAGACTTGTTGAAATGCTCTTCCTTTCCGGTGATTTGTCTTCCGTCACCTTCTCTTCCGTATCAGGACTTGAAGGAACGCGGCTTCATCAGAAAGTTTTTTCTGATTTAAAGAAGAATTATTCTGATTTGATCATTGAAACTGAATTTCCGTTAAACTGCGATTTTCAATCGGACCGGTTTTTGCTAAAAGTTAAAGGGCGGGCAGATTGTATTGTTATGGCTTCTGATGAAGGATCCGGTGATTACGGAGACACAATTATTGAAGTCAAATCGCATAATCAACAGGATGCGGACTTTGAGCAGCTTTTCCGGCCGGTTCATCGTGCTCAGTTGATGATGTATGCACACATGTATTTGATGATTAATCCGCATAAATCAAGTGTCAATATTTCGATTCGCTACGTATCTGTTCAAACATTACACTATTCGGAAAAGATTGAAATTATTTCAAGGGATGTTGCCAGAGCATTTTTTGACGAAGCATGTTTTAAGTATCTCGCGATCGCAAAATCGCTCGAAGATTATCGGGATATGCGCAATGATTCAATCAGCAAAATGAATTTCCCGTACGACAATCTTCGGGAAGGCCAGAAGGAATTAATGGAAAGAGTTGTTTCGGCAGTAAGATCCAAGCAGATCCTTTTTGCTGAAGCACCTACGGGTATAGGTAAAACGATCGGCGTTCTCTTCCCTTCTCTTAAGTGTCTTGTGCGTGGTTTCGGGGACAAAATATTCTACTTGACTGCGAAAACATCCACAAGAAATATCGCGCGGAAAGCACTTTCTGATATGAGATCAACAGGGCTGTATTTGCGTTCCATATTGCTTTCTTCCAAAGAAACGCTTTGTCCTTGTAAAGAAATCTACTGTGAACCAAAGATATGTAAATATGCAATCGGTTACTATGACAGACTCAAGACATCAATTGAGGAATTATTCGGTGTCGAGGACATTACCCCTGAGATTATTACTCTTTCCGCACTAAGGAATACATTATGTCCTCATGAACTTTCGTTGGATATCTCTTTATATTGCGACGTCATTATTGGAGACTATAATCATGCTTTTCATCCGAGAGTAAAGTTAGAGCGATTTTTTGCCGAGCCTGATCAACCGCATATCATACTCGTCGATGAATCTCATAACATGGTCGATCGATCAAGAGATATGTTCTCATCACAGCTCAACTACAATAAATTTAAAGAATTTAAGGCATCCGCCAGAGGTATGAGTCGGGTCGTTGACGGTCATGCAGAAGATATCGAGAATTATTTTTCGATTCTAAGAAATTCAATTATTGCTGATGCAACGGCAATTGATTCTGTAGAATCAACCATTAACTCGACGGATGTGATGAAAGCTGAAAACTTCAGAGCGGCTCGTACGGCACCTAAAACCCTTTATGGCATGCTGTGGAGGCTTTGTTTTCATTTATCGGACATGTTGGATTCAATACCGGTAGGACCCATCAGAAAATCCATTCTCGATTTCTTTTTCGAAGCTCGATTTTTCCTTACTGTGCTTGAGTTGTTTTTTGACACCACCTACGTATTTGCATGTCGCGTTTCCGAAAAAACATCTTCCGTCACATCCGAGAACGTGGACTTGACGTTATTCCTGTCCTGTCTGGATGCATCCGGAAAAATTCATGATCAAATATCGGACAAACATTCTTGTGTGTTCTTTTCTGCAACATTATCACCCATTGAGTATTACCGTACCATGCTCCTGGGTGAGGATTGCTCGTTATCAGAGACACTTCATATTGAAAGTCCGTTTGCTCCTGAAAACCTGAAAGTAGTCATCACATCGCAGATCAGAACCGTTTTCCGCGAACGATCGTTTACATCGTCAGAAATAGCTAATGTGATTGTTTCATCCATTTCATCACGGAAAGGAAATTACATTGCTTTTTTCCCTTCTTTTAAGTATATGAATATGATCTCAAATATTGTTGTCAGAGATTTGGGCGAAAATAGAAATGTAAAAATCATCGTTCAAAACAACGAGATGACTTTGACCGAAAAAGCGGAATTCCTGAACCATTTTGAATCGTTCGGAGAAAAGACACTTCTCGCATTCGCCGTTCTCGGAGGCCATTTCGGAGAAGGAATCGATCTGGTTGGTGAAAAGCTGAATGGCGTCTTTATCATTGGTGTCGGGATACCACAGATCTCACCGGAACGGGAAATATTAAGACAATACTTTCAAGAGAAATTTGGAGACGGATATGCCTATGCTTATCGTTATCCGGGTTGGGAGAAAGTTTTTCAGGCATCCGGGCGCGTTATTCGGGATGAGAACGATAAGGGATTTGTTGTTTTGATGGATCACCGTTATGATCTTACTGAATATAAAATACTTTTCCCGGATCATTGGGTGGCAAATTATGCTGAAAGCACAAGCAGTATTCCGGCTATGATTTTGGATGAATAAATCACTCCCATTTTGGAGGAGATAGCAGCATGTCCATTTTGCAATATTTTTTGTCCAATCGTTCGCACATATATTTTCTGGAAAGAGTACTTACTTCACTGATTACTTCATCCGTAGCATTGAAGGCAAATATTTTTTTCAGATCAGAAGATTGAATATGTTTTAGAGCAAGAAGACAACCGGTCGATATCATCTGACAGTCGCCGGCTTCTGCCAGACATGCAGAGCGTGTGCAATAAATTCTGCATTTTGAAAAAGAAAATATGTGCCCGGAATCCGCAGAAGTAATGCCGCATTTGCAGTTGCTCAAATCAGCGGCATAGCCCAATATATCCATCATTTTCCATTCGTATGCGCAAATAACCAGCGAAATTGATTTTGTTCCTTCGGAAAGAAAATACATTGCGTGAACCAACAACGGATAAATCAAACGGGTCATTTCTGCATCTATGGATGCGTCCGATGCGATTTCGATCAAGTGAGACGCCGCCGTTAATTTCTCAATATCCTCATATATGCCTCTAAACGGCTCTACAAGCTCTGATTCGCGAAGATACATAAAATCCCTGGAAGTTGATATGCAGAAGTCTGAGAGCGCGCCAGGCTGTGAAGAAGGCCCATGCCTGCTTGTTGGCTTCCCTGCTCCCGGTGCGCATGCGTGAATCAGACCATGTGAAGCGGTCAGTATCCGAAGAAGCCGGTCGTTCTCCTTGTGCGGCTTTGATGAAAGCACAATTCCTCTGACTGAAAGTGCTGACACTAGTGCTCACCCTTTCGATATCCTAAATCATTAAGGTAAGCTGCCTTGTTCTTCCAATCTTCGCGGACCTTAACGTGCAGTTCCAGATAGACCTTACAACCGACCATCTTCTCAATATTTATGCGAGCCGCAGAGCCTATCCTTTTAATCATTTGACCTGATTTTCCCAACAATATCGATTTGTGCGTGTTTCTCTCACAAATGATTGAAGCATAAATTTTTACTATATCATTCTCAGATCCGCTACCGGCCGTATCGGGAACATTCTCCTCATATTTATCAATTGAAACAGCAGTCCCGTGAGGAATCTCCTCGTTTGTATAATGCAAAATCTGTTCCCGTATTAATTCAGCCGCAAGTGTTCGTTCGGATTGATCCGTAAACTCGTCTTCCGGGAAGTAACGCGGACCCGGAGGAAGTAATTTAGAGATTTCATCAATCAGAACATCCAAACCGTCGCCGGTCATTGCGGATACAGGAACGATTGCACTAAAGTTATACAAAGCAGAATAGTGTGCAATAATCGGAAGAATTGATTCCTTAGTAACGATGTCCGTTTTGTTTACAACAAGAATCAATGGTTTACCGTACTTTTCAGCCTGCTTAATGGCCTGACGCTCAACTTCCGCCGGATGTGAAAAACGACCGTCAACCATTAGCAAAACAACGTCGGAGTCCTTTGATGCCCGGGCAGATGACTCAACCATCATTTTTGCCAACTCTGATTTTGGATTATGAATCCCGGGAGTATCCACAAAAACAATTTGCGTGTTATCCCTGTTCACAATTGCACGAACATTGCTACGCGTTGTTTGCGGCTTGTGTGAAATGATAGCCAGTTTCATTCCCGAGAGCTTGTTTAACAATGTCGATTTCCCAACATTGGGACGACCGATAATTGCCGCAAATCCGGAGTGTTCAATTTGATGTTCTGAATAGTCGTGAATTTGATTATTATCCAAACAAATATCAATGGAATCGGGAAACGTGAGCATGCCCATTATCTTTTTCTGCTCAGCCATCATGCGCTTCTCCGATTCGGGATCAACATGATCGAAACCAAGCAAATGAAGCATAGCATGCACAGCCAAAAAAGATACTTCTCTGTCAAGTGATTGCCCAATGTCTTTTGCTTGTTCTGAAGCTTTGTCCAGAGATATTAATACATCACCGAGCGATATTTCTCCCACTCCGTCCTGATGCCATAAAATGTCCGGAGCTGAAAGCGGCGTGATCAGCTTTCCGTCCTTCATATCTAAAAGCGGGAAAGACAGAACATCTGTCAAACTGTTTATGTTACGGAAGGATTGGTTGGTTTTCTTCATGTAATCAACACCCACAAAAGAAACCGTTGCCGATAACAAGGTCTTTTTTGATTTGAGAGATCGATCAACAAAACTACGTGAAACAACTTCATCCATAGCTTTTTGACACAAAGTCTTAAAGTGCTCAATTTGATCAGTGTTGTATTTTCGTTGCTTGTTAACGAACATTATTATCATCTGGATACTTCACCCTTTCATGGAAAAATCCTGCATACACTTGAAGAAATGCGCGTATCACAGTCTCAATTTCATTAAATGACATTCCGGAAGAATTCAATTGGTCCTGTTCAATTTTTTGCTTCACTAATCTTCTGAACAATTCTTCAGCTTCCTCGAGATTTGAAGATCCGGAGGAACGAATTGCCGCCTCGCAAATGTCTGCTAACATAACAACAGCTGATTCCTTAGACGACGGAATTCCTCCTCTGTAGCGATAATCATTCATGGATGGTTCGGCGATACCGCTTTGCTGAGCAAGTAATTTTGCTTTGTGATAAAAGTATGCCTGACATGTTGTTCCATGATGCTCTTGAATTATTTTAACGATACTGTTTGGTAGTCTGTTTTTACGTGCAAGTCTGACCCCTTGATCAGGATGCGCTGTGATAATTGCAATGCTCTCCTCGGGAGAAAGCTCATTATGCGGATTAACGCCGTTCTGCTGATTTTCGGTAAAATAGAGCGGTTTATCCAGTTTTCCTATGTCATGATAATATGCTCCCACTTTTGCTAACAGAGCATCTGCTCCGATCGCATCAGCCGCAGAGTCAGCCAGGTTTGCAACCATCATGCTGTGCTGAGAGGTGCCGGGAGCTTCAAGAAATAGTCTTTTGAGAAGTGGATTTCCTGGTTGAGAAAGATCAATAAGCCTTACCGGGGATACTGTATTGGATAATAATTCAAAAATCGGCATCGAACCGATAGCCGCAACAACAGATACCGATGCGGAAATAATTGCCCATAATGCTGCGACAAACATCTCTGTTTTACTGGATTTAATGACCAGATTATAACCTGCAGATGCTATAAAGCAAGTAAATGCAGTAAATAAAATGAGGGTTGCGGTATTGAATTTGCGACTCTTTTGACCCGCTATAACAGAAGATACAAAAATACCGATAACAGATACAAAAACAAACTCAATTTCGAATTTATTGATAGGGCAAATAATCAGTAATTGTATAATACTAAGGACAATTCCCGACTGAATGCCTAAATATGTTGCTACAATGACGGATGTAAAAAACACAGTTGATATAAGCGTCGATACATCAGTTAAATATACGGATGCAATAATCGGCAGAATAAATGAAACAGCGATTGCGATCAGGTCCTTCGGTTTTGACAGCAGGTAGGATTCAAAACGATATACGTATAATGCAAGAACAATAAAGACAATCATAATATATATTAAAATTCCAATAAAGAGAGCAAAGTCAAAGCCCCCTTTTTCGAGTAAATCCAGATCCTTAAGCTCACTGTGCATTTTTTCTGTTATCACATCACCAAGACTTACTACTCTGGTTCCTTTTTCAATCATAATAGGGTTGTTTATTTTATCATTGTATGCGGCTTTCTGCGCTTCTTCAGTCGCATTCTGATCATAGACGGCATTGGGAACAACTATCTTGGTTAATATAGACTTTATGAGATCGCGATTGGAAATGTAATATGATTCTTCGGTGTTTATTATGTTGACCGTCATATCATCAATTTTCTTCGCGAGCATATTATCATCAAGGTTTTCGACAAGAATAAGTGAGGCAATGGATGTCGCCTGTGTATGAATCACATCAACCAATGAGTCATTGGCGGTAATTAGCTGAAATGCCTCATCATCTGTCAGATCCATTCCATAATTGATTTTTGCGAGCTCGATCAGTTTATTACTGAGTGACCTGTATGAATCAATATATCTTCCATCTACAAAATTGGCTTTTCTCAATTCCTTGCAATCCGCAAAAAAATCATTCAGATCGGTAACTGATTTTTCTGACAATTCCTCAGATCTGATAAAAATGGGTTGCACTGAAAATTTTTCTAATAATGCACGCTTCTCAGTTTCAAAAGAGTTCTTAACTGATCGAGGAGCAGTAATGTCCTTATCGCTGACATCCCCGACGGATAAGTCATATCTTTTGGGCAATGAACCCATGTAGACAATGAAAATAACAAAAAACAGAAATATCGAAATAAGAGCCGCTTTCAAAATCTTCTTTGGTTTTACTGTAATCTTCATGTCGGTTTCTCCTCTCCGCGCCTTTTGTTGTATGCGCAAATGATTCTTTGTACAATCGGATTTCTAACGATATCTGAGTCTTTTAGAAATACGCACTTAATACCATCCACTGCATAAAGAAATCCCATGGCATCCGATAAACCATCCTTAATTCCCTTCGGAAGATCAACTTGGGTAATATCACCGCATACACACGCTTTTGAATTCATACCGATTCTCGTCAGGAACATCATCATTTGCTCAATTGTCGAATTTTGAGCTTCATCAAGTAATATGAAAGCATCATCCAGTGTCCTGCCTCTCATAAACGCAAGCGGCAATACTTCTATTTGTCCTCTGTCATAATAACGTTGAAATGCTTCAACGCCAAGAAGTTCTTGAAGTGCATCGAAAATCGGTCGCATATACGGATCCACTTTTTCCTGCAAATCACCGGGCAGAAAACCAAGTCTTTCTCCTGCTTCGACTGCCGGTCGGGTCAGAATAATTCGGGAAACATCTTTATTTCGGAAAGCCTTGACTGCCATGGCCACACCTAAAAACGTTTTTCCGGATCCCGCGGGTCCGGCGCACAAGACCATTTCATTTTTTGCCATTGCATCAATATATATTCTTTGTCCGATTGTCTTGCCGCGAATTGCGTTACCTTTAGGTGTAACAAGAATTGGTTCTGAACTGGATTCAACAAATGACGCAAGTCGATTGCATTTTGCCAGTGATGCAAAATAGGAAATTGTGTGCTCATCCCAATGGTCGGATTTATTGACAACACGATCCATTGTACTGATGATTTGAACCGCCAGGTCTACGGCTTCTTCGGTCCCCGAAAATGAAATAGTATCTGATTCAATTTCAGATTTTACATCAAGTTCCCGGTCTATGATAAGCAGATATGAAGGATACTTGCTTAAAATATCCAAAAGAGAATTCAATTGCATTTTTTGCGAAAAATCATTACTCTGACTCATCGTGCTTATCCTTTCAAGTCAATCAATCTTTCGGTATGTCAGACTGTCCTCTGAAAGCTTGCTGATAATAACATTATCAGTAGAGTTAACTGAAATGCTCCCGTACGAATCGATTTGCTCAGCAAGATCGCTGATTAATTGAATCCCTCTGTTCAGCTCATCTTCACGGAAAACTGCCTTAATTGAAAAAGAAGATATGGACGAATATGGGTTACCATTAATCATGATCTGCGGGTTTGCGATTCCAACGTCCCTTATCTCGGTCATTGCAACAACTCGCTCATTTTGAACACTGATCGCAAGTGCCCCGGCTGCTCGAAGCTCGTTAACAACAAGTAGTATAGTTCCGGATTTGACCGGTATATCCGGTCCGAAATCAAGAATTATCGTTAAGCCGGAACCGGTTACATCCGTCATTCCTGCAAAAACCTCTGCCCTGCTTTTTTCTTCGATAATCTGTTGTAAAATAATGTCGTCTCCGGCGAGCTCATCACTTAATAAATTCACATAATCGGAAAGCTTCTGATTCTCGTCAGAAATAGTGTTATTTTCTCTGATCAGTGCCATAACCTCATCCTGGATCAATAGAAGGTCCTGATTTTCAAAGAAAGTCTCGGAGTTTCTGCGGTTCAAGTTTTTCAGTTGCAAAGAAATAAGTATTCCGACTAAAAACAGGGTAAATCCCAGGACAATAATTAAAGACTTCTTTTTTCTCATTCGCCGGGATTCACCTCCAATTCACTTCCTATCATCAGGTACTGATCAGAATCGGTAAATGCGGGTATCACTAAATAGTCTTGTTTGGATATATCAATGACGATATTATCATTCACTCTGTTTAATATTATGGAATCATTTAGAAGTATATCATATGTAGAATTCGGATCGCATACGGCATGAATGATAAAAGGTGCTGGATATCTTCTGTCATTAATCCGGATCGTCGGTCCCGCGCATAAAATGCTCGTCGTGTTTACAATTCTCTCCCCATTAATGTCAATTGCCGAAGCGCCTTCATTTACAAGTAAATCAACAATATACCTGACGTCCTGTGAGTGAATAATATTGGATTCGTTTGAATCAGGATTTAACCCGGACGATGAGTCATACATCTTAATTTCAATGCCGCTGCCGGACACTTCAGTAAGACCGGCTACTTTCATGGCAACGGTATAAGAATCCCGAAGTTCTATATTGCCGTAAGTAGTAAGAAATGCATCCGAAAGACCGGCTCCAATTTCTCTAAGATCATCATTTTGCTTTTTAAGAAGTGCATTTTCAGCAATCAAATCCGTTTTCTGGTTAACCAGAATTTCAATTTTCTCTCTTATTTTGGATTCTTTAGCATGAGTTCTTATGCCACTGATAACTTGACCGGTAATAATTATTCCTATTGCAACGAATACCAAAAAACCCAATATATTAGGCACGGCAAAAGACACACGAGAGAAATTGCTTTTCTTATAATTGGTAACAGGACTACTTTGCATCCTTCCTCCGTATATGATCAAACACTCAATGAAGTTCGTAATTCATCTTGCAACTGAATATAATAGTCCGGCAAATCGGAATCAACATAAATCAGTTTCCCGGTTCTCGGATGGACAAATTCCAACGATTTACTATGCAAAGCCTGCCCCGCTAAGCCATATGACGGCTTTTTTCGGGCATAAACAGGATCACCGATTGCAGGATGACCGATATAGGCCAGATGTGCTCTTATCTGATGGGTTCTTCCGGTCTCCAGACGCAGAGAAAGGTCTGTTGCAGCCATCATTCTTTCGACTACTTCAAAATGAGTCACCGCAGTTTTTCCGGAAACGACTACGGCCATTTTTTTTCGATCAGACGAAGATCGACCGATCGGAGCATCAATGATTCCCTTTTCGGAAGAGATAAGTCCATACACGCAACACCGGTATTTACGGATTACATCATGAGTGGAGATCATGCGAGCCATCTTTGCGTGGATGTCATTATTTTTAACTGCAATAAGAAGACCGGATGTATCTTTATCAATTCGATGGATTATTCCAGGACGAATAATCCCGTTAATATCAGACAATTCTCCCTTGCAGTAATGCAAGAGAGCATTTACAAGTGTTCCAGAACTATGACCGGGTGCGGGATGAACCACCATTCCCTGCGGTTTGTTAATAACCAAAAGATCATTGTCTTCATACATGATATCCAGAGGAATATCTTCCGGAGAGATGCATGTCAGAACCGGTTCAGGCACATTAACGACGACCAATGAATTCAAACGAAGTTTATGGGAAGGCTTAACTATTAATCCATCTACAGTAACGTTGGAAGCCTGAATCAATGATGCTGCATATGATCTTGAAATATTCGGCAGGTTTTGAGAAATAAAAATATCCAGCCGAATCATATCTGTACTGACCTTCAGTAAGTGTTTCATAACTTTCTTATTCTCCGTCATTTCTTTTCACTACGCTCTGGTCGGGCACACTTTCTTTGGATAATGAATCGAGGATTTTTTTGTCGAATATCAACAATATTACCAACACAATTGAACTGACTACAATACACATGTCGGCAACATTGAATACAGGAAATGTATAATTACCAAAAGTAAACATCAGAAAATCAATGACTGAGCCAATACGTACCCGATCAATCAAATTGCCTATTGTGCCTGCAGCAAGAACGGATAGTGTGATGCGCACAATGACGAAATTACTCTTTTTGAGTCGGAATATGACCACCAGTAAAATGATTGAAATGACGCCGGATATTGCAGACAACACAATTATGCCCCATGAAGTATCCGATAAAAAACTGAAGGCTCCTCCTGTGTTTTTGACATATGTTATGTCAAAAAAACCCTTAATTACCGAATATACCTGATTCGGATCAATATTCTTAACTATGAAATATTTCGACAACTGATCAATGACTACAAGAAGAATAATTAAAAGATACAACATTACGACGGCTCTCCTTATTCCTTAATATTTAATCTTTCCAAAGACAGACATTTGCCGGTTCGAGGATCTATTACCGCAGCGATTGCATTAATCATTGCCGGTCCGATCGCAGACTCATAAGAAGATGGCAACTGGTCGACCAAACGTCGGAGTGAAGCGTCAATCTTCATTCCGAGAACACTATTTACAGCGCCGGTCATACCAACGTCGGAGATGTGACCGGTTCCTCTTTCAAGGATACGTTCGTCTGCTGTTTGAACATGTGTATGAGTACCTAAGACCAACGATACCCGTCCGTCAAGATAATACCCCATAGCTACCTTTTCGGAGGTGGTTTCTGCATGAAAATCGACAAGAACCATCGTTGATCCGGTTTGCTTCTTATACTTTTCGAGAAGGAGATCCACACAGGCATATGGAGAATCACAAGGATTCATCCCAACTCTGCCAAGAACATTCAGGATCAAAAGACGCCCCTTCTCTCCCCCGTCGAATACTGCATAATCATTTCCCGGCCAGGATTTAGAGACATTGGCGGGCCTTATAATCCTCTTCTCGGAGTCAGCAATACCCATAAAATCAGGACGTGCAAAAGTATGGTTTCCCATCGTAATGAAGTCTGCGCCGCACGAGAACAAATCTGATGCAATCGTTCGGGTAATTCCGAATCCTGCAGCTGCATTTTCTCCATTGACAATACAAACGTCCGAATCAAGTTTTTTCTTAAGTTTAACAAGCATATCTTTCAGGATATGCCTGCCTGGTTGTCCCACAACATCGCCTACGAAAAGTACGTTCAAGATGCCTCCCTAATTGATTTATTGGTTCATTGTACCACAAAAAAACATCCCGCCTCCATAATGGAGACAGGATGTAAATTTGGATCCAGACACATAACGCTACTTCGCGTAATCGGTCGCGCGTGTTTCGCGGATGATGTTCACCTTGATTTGACCGGGATAGTCAAGTTCCTCTTCAATTCTCTTGCAAATTTCTCTTGCTTTAAGAATCATATCAGGGTCACTGACTAATTCCGGTTTTACCATAACCCTGATTTCGCGACCGGCTTGAATAGCGTATGATTTCTCGACGCCTTCGAAGCTTGTTGCGATTTCTTCGAGTTTCTGAATACGTTTGATGTACGTCTCTAAATTTTCACGTCTTGCGCCGGGTCTTGCTGCAGATATAGCATCCGCAGCTGCAACTAAAACCGCAATCGGTGTTTCAGGATCAACATCACCGTGGTGAGATACAATCGCATTAATGACGACGTTTGATTCTTTATACCTTCTGGCAATATCTCCGCCTAATTCAATATGCGATCCTTCCATTTCAAAATCAGCAGCTTTGCCGATATCGTGCAATAAACCGCAACGCTTGGCTAATGTAACATCGAGACCAAGTTCTGCAGCCATCATACTGGCAATCCAACACACTTCTATAGAGTGTTGAAGAACATTCTGCCCGTAGCTCGTCCTGTATCTTAGCTTGCCGAGATATTTAATAATCTCAGGATGCAATCCGATGATGCCTGTGTCAAAAGCAGCACGCTCGCCTTCCAGCAGTATAGTTTGCGCAACTTCTTTTTTTGCTTTCTGCGCCATCTCCTCAATCCTAGCCGGATGAATTCTTCCATCAACAATCAATTTCTCAATTGTTAATCGAGCGATTTCTCTGCGAACGGGATCAAAACTGGAAAGAATAACGGCCTCAGGCGTGTCATCAATGATAAGATCAACTCCTGTAATTGTCTCAATCGCGCGAATGTTTCTACCCTCACGACCAATAATTCGGCCTTTCATCTCATCATTTGGAAGAGTAACAACGGAAACCGTAACTTCTGAAACATAATCTGAAGCATATCTTTGAATCGAATTGACAATAATGTCCTTCGCCTTTTTATCAGCTTCTTCGCGGGTTTTTTCTTCCATTTGTTTTAACAGGGCTGCCATGTCGTGACTGAATTCCTGTTTGGCTTGATCTAGCACCAGATTTCTTGCGTCATCCACGGCCAGTCCGGATATTTTTTCGAGTTCCAGGACCTTCTGTCTTTCCAGGTCTCTCGCATGCTCTTCCATCGCCAAAATGTCACTTACGCGCATTTCTAGCGCTGTTTCTTTCTGGTCAATGATATCAAGCTTCTTGTCCAGTGTTTCTTCTTTTTGCTCAATTCTGTGTCTTTCTTTGGCAAGTTCCGATTTCCTTTCGCGAATGTCTCGATCCAATTCAACCTTCGCCTTTGTAATCTCTTCTTTTGCCTGTAATAATAATTCTCTTTTTCTGCTTTCAGCTGTTCTTTGAGCCTCACCGACTAACTTCTCAGCATTCGATTCGGTCTTTAAGATTTCTTCCTGAAGTTTCAATTGCCGCGAAGAAAAGCCTTTGCGATAATATACTGAAACAAGGAAAACGCTTAACGCGCTAGTAGCTAAAAGTAGAATGACCCACCAGTACCATTCTATGGTAACCACCCCCAATATTATATTTTCAAGTTTCGGAATTTATAGTACGAATTTGTTAATAAGCACTTCATACATTGTAATGATTGAAACTGTCATATGTCAACTCTTTTGGAAATCAAAATAACAATCTTTTGCTTATTGCGCGCTTTAATATGAAAAGACCGATTCCACAACGGTGAAACCGGTCTTCAAATTTATATAAACAAAGTAAACTATTGATCTACAAGATGATCAGGGTATATTTCTTTGGCCTTATAGTGAGTATGCAGGAGTTCGTGGGCTAAGTGCCCGTTCGGCTCGCCCAGGTAATCCTTATACAACTGCATAACCTCATGATTCTTGTGGCTCTTTCTCTCAGGCATAACTTGATCTTCCGAGTAAAGAGCTTTGGCACGCTCTGAGCGGATATCCAAATCCATAAGCGTTTGTGAGGAAACAATCGGCTGCCCGCCGCCGCAAACGCACCCGCCCGAGCAACCCATAATTTCAATAAAGGCGTACTGCGGAGCTGTGCCGTCTTTAATGGCATCCAAGAGTTTGCGGGCTCCTGCGGTACTGTGAGCAATAGCAACCTTGAGTTTTTGCCCCGCAATCGTGACCTCTGCCTCTTTAACGTCCAATGCCACTCCGCGAACGGTAGTATATTCGAAATCCGGAAGATCCTTATCTTCCAAAATATCGGCTACGGTTCTGAGTGCGGCTTCCATAACACCGCCGGTCGCGCCAAAAATGACACCGGCACCCGTATATTCACCAAAAAGATCCATATCGGGTTGTTCATCGGGAAGTGATGCAAAATCGATTCCCGCTTCACGAATCATTCGTGCGAATTCTCTTGTTGTCAGAACGACATCAACATCACGATGACCGTCGTGGTTTCTGTGCTCTTCTCTGGATGATTCCGTCTTTTTTGAAGTACAAGGCATAATGGAAACAGTGAAAATGTCCTTAGGATCAATTCCTTTGCGTTCAGCGTAATAGCTTTTGATCAGTGCACCTTCCATCTGGTGCGGAGACTTACAACTTGAGAGGTTCGGGATAAACTCAGGATAATAGAATTCGCAAAAACGAATCCATCCGGGAGAACAAGAAGTAATCATCGGAAGAACGCCGCCATCTTTAAGTCTCGAAATCAGTTCATTACCTTCTTCGATGATGGTAAGGTCCGCGCCAAAGTTTGTATCATAAATTTTATCAGCGCCGAGTCTTCTCATTGCCGCAAACATTTTGCCGGTTGCTCTGGTCCCGATCGGCAGGCCGAATTCTTCACCGATTGCGGCGCGTACCGCAGGCGCTGCCTGCATAACGACATGTTTTTTGGGGTCTGCGATTGCTGCCCATACCGCTTCTGTCTCTTCTTTTTCGTGAAGAGCTCCGACAGGGCAGGATACAATACACTGACCGCAATAGATGCAAGGTGCATCTGCCATGGACACATCATACGCAGGACCGATACTGGTTGAGAATCCGCGATTCAGGAATGAAAGCACGCCGATACTCTGCTTGTTGCATGCAGACACACAACGTCCGCACTTAATGCATTTACTTCCGTCACGCACGATTGAAAATGAACGATTGTCATAAACTGAAGGACTCTTTTCTCCTTCAAAAGTTATCTGACGAATCGAATATTCATCGGCTAGAGTTTGGAGTTCGCAATTACGATTCCGTACGCAAGCAAGACAGTCACGATTATGATCAGAAAGAATCATTTCAAGTGTTGCTTTTCTCGTTTTACGAACAATAGGGCTGTTTGTATGAACGACCATCCCTTCGCTGACGGGCATTACACATGCCGCTGCGAGCGAACGGGCTTTCTCGATTTCGACAAGACAGACTCTGCAGGCACCTGCAACATTTACTCCGCGAAGATAACAAAGTGTCGGGATCTTTATACCCGCTCTTCTTGCTGCCTCGAGAACAGTAAACGACGGTGGGACTGAAGTTTTTACTCCGTCTATCGTAAGGTTTACCATATCCACTATATTCACGCTCCTTCTTAAACGGTATTCTTAATTCAAAAAACCGTTATTTTCTCATTACCGCCTTGAACTTGCAGGTTTCCATGCACGCGCCGCATTTAATACACTTAGAGGCATCAATAACATATGGTTCCTTACCGATAACACCACTGATACAACCAACCGGACATTTCTTGGCACACATGCTGCATTTTTTACACATTTCAGGATCAATATAGTATTCGGTAAGTCCTTTGCAAACATGACACCGGCACTTCTTATCCACAACATGCTCAATGTACTCATCTCTGAAATGAGTCATTGTGGAAAGGATCGGATTCGCCGCAGTCTGTCCTAAAGCGCAGAGAGAAGCATTCTTCAGAGACGTTGCAATTGTCTCCAATGAAGTCAAATCCTCCAAGGTACCGGTTCCGTCTGTTATCTTTGTCAATAGCTCATACATACGGGTAGTGCCGATTCTGCAAGGAGTGCACTTACCGCAAGACTCATCAACAGTGAACTCAAGAAAGAACTTTGCGATATCAACCATGCACGTATCTTCATCCATTACGATCATACCGCCTGAACCCATCATGGATCCCGCAGCTACAAGGTTGTCGTAATCAATCGGGATGTCCAAAAGTGATGCGGGTATACATCCGCCGGAGGGACCGCCCGTTTGAACAGCTTTATATGCTTTCCCGTTCGGGATACCGCCGCCTATATCAAAAACGATCTCACGAACAGTTGTTCCCATCGGTATTTCCACCAGTCCGACGTTGTTCACTTTTCCGCCGAGTGCAAAAACCTTGGTACCCTTTGATTTCTCGGTTCCGATGGAGGTAAACCAATCGGCGCCCTTATTGATGATGATCGGTATATTGGCATACGTTTCGACATTGTTCAAAATTGTCGGCTTCCCGAAAAGGCCGCGTACTGCAGGGAAAGGCGGCCTGGGTGTCGGATTTCCTCTTTTGCCTTCGATTGAACGCATGAGAGCCGTTTCTTCGCCGCAGACAAAAGCACCTGCGCCCAGACGAATATCCAGATCAAAAGAGAATCCGGATCCGAAAATGTCGTCGCCAAGGAGCTTGTATTCCTTTGCCTGCTTGATTGCGTGCTTAAGTCTCTGAACGGCAATCGGGTATTCCGCTCTAACATAAATATATCCCTGGTGTGCTCCGATACAGTATCCTGCAATCGCCATAGCTTCGATAACGCTGTGAGGATCACCTTCGAGAATGGAACGATCCATAAAAGCGCCCGGATCACCTTCGTCGGCATTGCAACAAACATACTTAGTATCATTTGCGACTTTTGCCGCAAACTCCCATTTGAGACCGGTCGGAAAACCTCCGCCTCCTCTTCCGCGCAGACCAGAATTTTTAACTACATTAATTACATCAACAGGATCCCTCTTCTCGGTCAAAATACTGCCGAGCGCAAGATATCCGTCATTAGCAATATATTCATCGATCTCTTCAGGATTGATCACTCCGCAATTACGGAGCGCAATACGCATCTGTTTATGGAAAAAACTACTGTCTTCCGCCGCAAGCGCCGTTGGTGATTCAGGTTCAGATTTGGGAGCCATCAATCGCGTTACATGTCTTCCCTTCAAAAGGTGTTCTGAAACGATTTCAGATACATCCCCGGGAGAGACACGATAATACATGACTCCTTCGGGATAAACAACAATGATGGGTCCCTCGGCACACAAGCCGAAACATCCGGTCTTAACTACCTTAACTTCAGTTGCCAAACCGTTTTCCGGAAGCAGTTTATCAAACTGTTCTATAATCTTCTGAGAATTGGAAGATGTGCACCCGGTTCCGCAGCAAACAAGGACATGTGCTCGAAATAGTTCCATCTTACGCCTCCTTATACTTTGCAATAATTCCGGGAATCTCGTCCGGTGTAAGACGTCCATAGACGTCATCATTTACCATAATCACGGGAGCGAGTCCGCAAGCACCTACACACCGGCAGGCAGAAATGGAAAATTTCCTGTCAGGGGTCACATCGCCAGATTTGATTCCGAGATTCTCTTCGATTTTATCTAGAATTTTCTTGGAACCCTTAACATAACAAGCAGTTCCCAGACAGACACTAATTACGGTATCACCTTTGGGTTTTAAAGTAAAAAACGAATAAAACGAAACCACTCCGTATACCTCAGCAACGGATATTCCAAGAGTCATCGCCACTTTCTTTTGAACCGGTAATGGTAAAAAACCGTATATTTCCTGAGCTTCCTGCAAAGTTGACATTAATGCTTTTTGCCCTTGCCCTTTATTACGGGCAAGAATTTCATCAAGTTTTTCTGCCATCTCTTCCGGAGTCAATTTAGCATTTTCCACAGTTGACTCACCTCCCACAGCGTAGGATATCACGAAAAATAGTATCGCTCAATGTTAAAATGTAAATTATTCGTCGTTTTTTTATTTTTCTGTTAGATGTAAAAATAATCTGCCATAATTTCATTGAAAACGATTCATACGCAATTGTATGCTAAAATTGCATTATTGTAAAAGCGGGGTTAAATATGAGGCTGAAATTTCAGATTTCTTCGAATGAAAGCGGTTTGTCCGCGCACGATGTTCTTTCACAAAAGATGAACATGTCCGGAATGATGATTAAAAAAGTTCGTTTATACGGACACCTTCTTGTAAATGGTATTTCTTCCAGAATGAAAGATCCGGTTTATGAAGGTGACACGATTGAAGCCGTCTATGATCATGATACCCCCTCAGCAGAAATTCCGCCTGAATGTACTATTCATATTTACTATCAGGACGAGTGGCTGATTGTATGCGAAAAACCGGCGAATATCGTTACTCATCCGTCCTGGCAACACATGGATGATTCGCTTATCCAAAGGTTATCACCTAATCGGCTTCATCCCGTTATGCGTTTAGATCGCGAAACATCCGGACTCATCATAATAGCCAAAAACGGATATGCTCATCACCTGATCTCTTCTCTTCCGATGGAAAAAGAATATTTGGGAATCGTTTATGGGAATATTATGCCTGCAAAAGGTACGATTGACCTGCCTATCGGGCGCGCAGATAATTCCATAATGATTCGCGTTGTTAGTGATGAAGGTAAAAGTGCGATAACTCATTATGAAACAATAAAATCATTTGATCCTCTCGGAATTTCGCTGGTAAGATTTGTTCTTTCAACCGGCCGCTGTCACCAAATACGCGTTCATTGCCGTCATCTTGGTCATCCGATTGTTGGCGACGGTTTGTATGGTCCGACTTCGCGTGATTATAAAGATCCTTTTTTTCCCCACATAGAGAACGAAAATCGAATTGACCGTCAGGCATTGCACGCAAATAAACTTTCCTTTTTTCACCCGATAACGGGTGAAAAAATGGAATTTGAGAGCCCGCTCCCTGAGGATATGAAATCACTCATCTCTGATACGAAAGGCCGTTAATTACGGATAATACATTTTTAAATTATTTATAGTTCCAAATAATTCTCAAATATATTAATATCGCCTAATCATTCCTTCGAAGTATCATTTGCTCTGATAAATCCAAAGATTTGGAATCATCGGATTCGCCTGAAAGAAGTCTGGCAACTTCTTTCTTCTTACCATTCGGATCAAGTCGATCAATTATGGTAATGGTCCTTTCGTTATCCACTGATTTCGAAATAAAATAGTTATTATCGGCGCCGGCCGCTATTTGAGCCATATGCGTTACACACAAAACTTGTTTGCTCTTGGCCAGCCGCTTCATCTTCAATGAAACAATCGATGCGGTTTGTCCGGATATTCCTGCATCAATTTCATCAAAGACCAGGGTTTGGATTGAGTCAGTATTAGACAGAATGGTCTTAATGGCGAGCATAATTCTGGATGCTTCACCCCCGGAGGCTATTTTTTCAAGTGGACGGTCTGGTTCACCCCTGTTGGCCGAGAACATAAAGGCGACATCATCATATCCATTTTTGGAAAAGAACCGGTCTTTAGGTCTTCTTTGTATGGATACAGCAAACGAGGCAGCCTGCATTCCGAGTTCTTCCATTTCGCGAATAATTTCGCTACTTAGCTCTTCTGCATATCTGACGCGAATCGAATGAATTGTGTCCGCCTTCTCGAGTAGCGTCTTTTCCAGAGACAGTCTCTGCTTGTGGAGAAACAAGAGCCGGTTCTCGCTTGATTCTAAAGACTCCAGCTCGTTCTTAGCATTCAGAAGATACGAATTCATATCAGTTATAGTCGTTCCATATTTACTCTTGAATCGATACAGAAGGTCAAGTCGTTTCTCAATATCTTCGAGCGAATAATCTTCATTCTCCATTTCCAGATTGAGACTCGTCAGATCTGATTCGATTGAATCAAGTTCAAGTATCAAAGAACCCATTCTGTCGGATATATTTCTATACGCGTCTCTGAGACTGGACAGTTCGGAAATCAGTTCTTCTGCTTCATGCATTTTTGAAAATGCAGAGTGCGAGTCCTCGGAAGAAAAAATGCGATCAAGGGATGAAACGCAGTCCCTGATCTTCACTATCCCGGTGATTTGCTTCTTCTTATCATATAGATCCTCTTCTTCTCCGACGTAAAAAGCTGCGCTCTCAATCTCATCAATTTGATAACGAAGAAGTTCTTCTCGCCTTGACCGGGAAACAGGATCAGAACCCAACATTTTAATTTCATTGACGCAAAGGACATATTCATTTAACACAGCCGAATACAAATCAATTGCTGCCTGAAGATCCTCGCCGGAATATCTGTCAAGCATTTCTATGTGTTTGTTTACTTGAAATATCGCCTGCTGATCGTGTTGTCCGTGTATGTCCAGGAAACGTGAACCAATTCCCTTAAGAACGGAAAGAGGAATCATCGTACCGTTAATTCGAACTATATTACGCCCCTCGGAATGAATCTCGCGTGTCACATAAAGCAAATCGTCTTCATCGGGCTCTATTCCCAATGCTTCAAGCTCCGACTTAGAAATAACTGACGATGCATTGTCAAATACACCTTCTACGACAGCACGTTCACATCCGGTTCGGACAACCTCTTTGCCCAGGCGCTTACCAATCAATGCCCCAAGAGTATCGATAAGCAGTGATTTCCCCGCGCCGGTTTCGCCGGTGATAACATTCAATCCGGATGACGGAGAGAAATCCAATGATTCTATAAGCGCAAAATTGGTTATGTGAAGACGTATGAGCATGTTATCCTGCCTAGCTTTCCGCTACAAGTCTTGAATTCATATCTTTAATTGTTTGACTCAGAGCTATGGCGTCTTCCGGGCTTGGAGTGGCTACAAATACAGTGTCATCACCGGCAATAGATCCTATAACTCCTTGAAGATGAATTGAATCCAGTGCAGATGCCGCGGCTTGAGCCATTCCCGGCAATGTTTTAATGACTACCAAATGCATCGCACACTCACTGCTGATTACAGAATGAGAAAACACAGAAAGCAGTCTACCCGGAGCAGCATCTCCGGTTCTGTCTAAAACACTGTATTTCGACCCGCCGGAAGGTAGTGTAACTTTAATAATTCCTAAGTCTTTGATATCTCTTGAGACAGTAGCCTGGGTGATAACATATCCCTGTGATTCGAGCTCTCCGACCAGTTCTTCTTGAGTGGATATATTAGCACCCCTTATCAGACGCAAAATGCTTTCCTGACGGTCATTTTTCGCCATCTTCATAAAAACTCCCCCTTGCCCTGATCTTCTGACGAACAGTCTGATAAAAGTTCGCATATCCGATGCGCGCAATCTTGATCGAATGTTTTGATTTCCTGACAAGTATTCTATCCAGCGGATCCAGATCAATCTCATTACGGCCATCCAATGATAAAATCGGCCGTTCACTAAATTTTTTTATTCGAATCTCAACCAGGCTGTCTTCTGTAACAACATAACTACGATTATGAAGTGTATGCGGACAAATGGGGGTGACAAGCATCACATTCATTTCCGGCTTGACAATCGGTCCTCCTGCAGCAAGCGCATATGCAGTCGAACCGGTTGAAGTAGAAAGTATTACTCCGTCTCCCGACAACCTTTCTACATAATCGTTATCAATAAATAAGTCCAGCGTAAGAACATGTAACAGAAAGCCTCTTGCAACCACAGCGTCATTAAGGCAAATCCCGCTGCCCTTGATCTCACCGCTCCCGGATATTACCGTTACTTCAAGTTGCATGCGATTCTCTATTCTATATTCGTTATTATGAATACGCATCAATGCATCTTCAAATTGATCCGGATGTATTTCTGTCAGAAAGCCGATGCTTCCAAGATTAATTCCAATAATGGGGATGTTTTTTAGAAAATGATCATGTACGGCCGAAAGGAATGTCCCATCACCGCCGATACAAAAAATCAGATCACATTTCTCATAAACATCAACAATTACGTTAGCGTCTTTACCAAGTTCAGTATTTGAATAAAAATCATCAACAACAGCAACACTTCCATGCTCTGCAATTCTGCCTGCGGCAAACCGGGCAAACGCATAGTCAGGATCTTTCTCCCGGTTTGAAATAATCCCCAAACGCATAATTACATCTCCTTCACAACATACATAACCATGAATAAATACAATTCAATTGCATAAATCAAATTATACATGGATAAAATTGAAATATCATCATGATAAATGCATAAATGATTTAATGTTTGAATATTTAAAGTTGAGGAAACGCTTTTTTAATCTTAAATGCCATAGATACTGAATCCATACCTTCTGTCTTCATCACCTGATGCCTTGAACCGGCAACAACAGGATGATCACCGGCGCCGATTGGCACAAAGACCGGAGTCAATTTGCTTTCAGAAAGCAGCAAAGCGATCTGTGCACCCAGTCCCGATTCTCTTATTCCGTCTTCACAACAGGCGACCAGTTTTTTGTTCTTACAGGCTTTCTTAATAAATGAAGCGTTTAAAGGTTTTAGTCTTCTGACATCAATCAAGTCACAGGATATACCGGAGCCCGCAAGTATCTGAACAGCGGAATATGCTTCAGGTGCCATGGTTCCCACAGTAAACAGAACTGCATCGCTCCCCTTAAATAAGTACTGCATATCCGGCAATGGTATATGATCTTTAACCGGCAATGCAATCTCACCGGCCCTGGGGTATCGAACAGCAACCGGGCCCTTAGCTTCAGTTACCGCATAGGTCATCATCGTGTCAAGCTCATGAAAGTCTCTTGGCGCCAATACTTCCATATTCGGCATCGAAAGTAACATGGAAATATCATACATACCCTGATGCGTTGGCCCGTCCGCACCAACAATTCCTGCGCGATCAATTGCAAAAACGACATGGAGATTCTGAAGACATATGTCATGAAGTATTTGGTCGTAAGATCGTTGCAGAAATGTTGAATACATGGCAACGACAGGGATCGCTCCGTTTGCAGCCATTCCGGCAGCCATAGTAACAGCATGCTCTTCAGCTATACCCACATCATAGAATCGATCAGGAAACTCAACGTGAAATTTTTCGAGCCCGATACTGGACATCATGCCCGCTGATATTGCAGTGACTATTGGATTCCGGCGTGCGATTTCACAGATAATCCGAGCAAATTCATTGGTAAATGAAGCACACGAGCCGTTATCACAACCAAGATCAATGTCGAACGGAGCTACACCATGATATTGAGACGGCAATTTTTCTGCGTATTCATAGCCTTTTCCCTTTGTTGTACAAACATGAAGAAGAACCGGTTCATTAAGTTGCTTGATTAATTCAATATTTTTAATCAGTTTCGGAATATCATGACCATTCACAGGCCCATAGTAACGAAATCCCAAATCCTCAAAAATAACCGGGTGCTTTCTTTGCAATGTATGTCGAATCGAATCTTTTATGAATCCTAAAAAGCGACAAATCGGTTTTCCGATAAGCGGAATATGGTTAAGAATCACTTCAGTGCGATTTTTTACTCGCATATATCCTGATGATGAACGAAGAGAATTCAGGTATTTTGAAATTGCGCCGACATTAAGGTCGATTGACATTTGATTGTCGTTCAAAATTACGATTAGATTGTCCCTGTAATGCCCGGCGTCGTTCAATGCTTCATATGCCATTCCGCCGGAGAGCGCCCCGTCACCGATCAGGGCAACAACGCGGCCCGGTTCGCCACGTAATTTTTTTGCGCGTAAAAGACCGAGAGCGGCGGAAATTGATGTGCTGCTGTGGCCTGTTCCAAAACTATCATAAATGCTCTCCGCACGCGAAGGAAATGCGGATAATCCGTCTTTCTTTCGCAGCGTTGAAAATTTCTCTCCGCGACCTGTCAGAAGTTTATATGAATATGATTGATGGCCCACATCAAATACAATTTGATCCTGAGGAAGATCAAAGCATGATAGGAGAGCGATCGTAAGATCGACAACGCCAAGATTTGAAGACAGATGTCCGCCGTTTTCTGATACACGGTTGATAATTATCTCACGAAGCTCACCGGCAAGAGCCAGCTTCTCCTCGTTTGATAAGCTGCGAATCATGTTAGGATTCGAAATACTGCTAAGTATATCCGGCATATATAATTTACTTCTTCCTTTCGCGAAGATAACTGACAAGCCCCCGCAATAGCTCAACATTGTAACCCAAATTATCGAGATCATCCATCGCGGATGTTGTTAAGTACACTTCTTCATCAAACAGTTCTTGTGCTTTCGCTTTCCCAAAAACAGTAACAAAAGTACATTTATTGAATGCTTCGTCTTTCCCGGTACTTTTACCGAGATCTTTGCCGCTCGGCAGCAAGTCCAGCAAATCATCTTTTATTTGAAATGACAGCCCCAGATGTTTTGCAAACCTGCTGAGTGTATCTTTAACTCTCGAAAAGTCTTTTGAATCCGGTGACAGAAAAAGCGGAGTCAAAATGGATGCTTCTATTAATGCTCCGGTTTTCTTATTATGCATATCATATAGGATTTCTTTGGTTATGCTTCTGCGGTCTGATGTTATATCTATCGACTGGCCGCCAATCATTCCGTTGATACCGGCTGAACTTGAAATAAAACCTGCAGCTTTAAGTCGTCCGATATCTCCGCAAAGACAGTGTTCAATCATAAGTTCATATGCGCTGTTTAACAGTGCATCGCCTGCAAGTAATGCAATAGCTTCCGAATACTTAATATGACAGGTTGGAACACCACGGCGCAGAACATCGTTATCCATACAAGGCAAATCATCATGAATCAATGAATACGTGTGAATCATTTCAATGACACATGCAAAAGGAATCACGTCTGCATCCGGAATTCTCAACATGGACGCTGACGCGAGCATCAATAACGGCCGGATTCGCTTCCCACCGGAAAGAAGACTGTATCTTGCGGCATGAATAGTCAAATCAGTTGAATCATCGATAAAGAGATCATCAAGTGATTGATCAATTTTAGTCTTGACATCCTGCATAAATTGCAAATAATTATGTGCTGCCAATTTACCGCTCCTAACGTTCACTGACCGGAATGTCAAATTCAGTCTCAACTTTTGCTCCGCCAACAGAGTCTGCAAGCATCATAATTTTCTTCTCGGCATTTTCGAGTTGACTGCTGCAAAAATTGGAAAGCAGGACGCCTCTTTGATAAAGGGTCATAGCTTCTTCAAGGTTGGAATTTCCGGTCTCCAGTTTTTTAATTATTTCTTCAAGTTCGAAAACCGCAGACTCATAGGAATAGCCCGAAAAATCATTGTTATCCATATCACCCTCCTGTATCAATATTAGAAGTAAGTGCCTTAAATGTGCCGTCTGAAAGCCGAACGGTAACGACTTGATTGGCTTTCAGTTGATGCACAGAATTGATATTTTCAGACAAATCGTTGGATACAATCGCATATCCGCGAGACAAAACATTGAGCGGATTCAGGGCAGATAGTTTCTCTCTCATTATATTACAAAATCCGGCAGCACTAATCAGTTTTGAATTCATTGAATTATGCAGGCGCTTACTTATGGCATCCATTCGTTGGTATTCCGACTCCACTCTTCCCTTCGGAACCATCAACGCTCTTTGAACAGAAAAAGCTTTCAATTCACTTCTGTGAATATCGATATAGTGCTTTGCGGAAGAGAATAAAGCACTTCTATATTCTATACATTTTCTCATCAGTTCAGCTTTATTGGGTAACACGAGTTCAGCAGCCGACGAAGGGGTTGGTGCTCGTAAATCCGCGACGAAATCGGCGATTGTGAAGTCCGTCTCGTGACCTACCGCAGAGATGACCGGAATACCCGACGCATATATTTCCCTGGCCAATAACTCGTCATTAAAACACCATAAGTCCTCAATGGATCCGCCGCCTCTTGCAAGAATAATCACATCAACCAATCGGCTGTTGTTGAACCATCTTATTCCCGAAATGATCTCGGCTGCTGCCGTTGATCCTTGAACAGACGAAGGATATAGTAACAGGTCAAATCCAGGGAATCTTCTTGATAAAACATTAATAATGTCACGAATCACAGCACCTTTGGGCGATGAAATTACACCGATTCTTCCGGGAATAAAGGGTATCGGCCTTTTATGATCCTGATCAAAAAGCCCCTGTTCCCGAAGTTTTATTTTAAGTTGTTCGAATTGCCTGAACAGATCTCCGACCCCATCCTGCTCCATACCGTAAATAACCAGCTGAAACCGCCCGTCCTGTTCATACAGGGAGGCTTTTGCCGTGGCTATCACACTAATCCCATCTTCGGGTACAAAAGAAAGATTTCCGGAATTACCCCGGAACATAACACAGCTTACCTGAGCATCCTTATCCTTAAGTTGAAAATATGAATGTCCTGAGGGGTATTTTTTGAATCCTGATATCTCCCCTCTGACTCGGACGGATGTGAGTTGCGGGTTACTCACAATCAACTCGTTCACAAAACGGTTTAATTGCGCAACAGAGAAAATGCTGCTCATTCTTTCTCTCCGGGTGTGAGTTTTCCGAGAATTGCGTTAATATAACTTTTCGATTCCTCAGTACTGTATCTTTTGGCCAGAATAACAGCTTCGCTAATAGATACACTTGTCGGAATGGCAGGCATGAATAAGATTTCATAACAAGCAATTCGAAGAAGAATCAAATCAATTTTCGGAATACGGTCAATTTTCCATCCGATTAAAAATGGAGAGTAAGTTGAGTCCAATACTTCTTTCTGCTTAATTACACCATCCGTGATCTCGTCAAAATAGGATATATCCTGTTCCGGTATCGCGTTAATATCCAAAAAAACATTTTTCTGAGTGCTGGTGTCATCCGTTCTAAACTCAAGTTGATATAGAAATTTAAAAGCAGCTTCTCGTGACTCTCTTCTACTCATCGAAACCTCCCGGGCGGGATTAGTTTATCCATAAAATCTTTCATTTTCTCCTTGTCGGAAAAAAGTTTAACACCTAAAAAATAACCAACCAGAGTCATAAAAATGATAAACAATGTTTTAAGAAATCCAAATATAACCAGTAGCAAAGCAAGAAGAAAAGCAACACCGCCTCCAACAAGCCCGGCGTTCCTGTCTTTAATCATATCAAAGAGTTTGACGAAAAATGCTTTCATCGTTTATCTTTCAACCTTGGCAACAACCGGTTCAACGCGACCCACCTTAACAGAAACGGATTCAACTGAGATGCCGGTATATCTCTCAATATCTTTCTTGATTCGTTCCTGAACCTTGGCCATCATTGAAGGTATCTCAACGTTTGAATACAAGACAGCAATTAATCGAATTCTAATCGCTCCGTGTTTGGCAGAAGAGACATGCGCCTTTGCAGACTTAATGCCCACTTGGGCACTCTTTGCAGAGTTAAGGGCTATACTCTCCATTGCATCAACTCCGATATCAACTGAACCAATATCTGTTTGGCGAATTCGGGTTCTGCTCAATCGACCGGACAATATAGCATAAGAAGCAGTCAATACGGTTGATGCCAATACAACCATCATTACGATAAAGTAAGCATATTTCTGAATAGGATCGGTAACTACACTCGAGAGAGGAGACAGAAGATTTGCAAAAAAAGTGTCATCAACCAGCGCATAAAGCAGAATGATCGAAAGTATCGCTAAAATAAAGGAATATACAATCAGTACAAATCTTACTAACTGATTCAATTTATGCTCTCCTCCTTCGTAACAATACCACAAACATGTACATCCACCGATTCAACGATCAGGCCGGTAAAACGTTCAACATCTGCTTTAACTCTTTCTTGAATGGACCAGGCAACTTCAGGTATTATCATACCATAATATACTACGGGATAAACGGTTATGGACACAAAACCATCGTCATTCTCGTGAAATACAACACTGACTCCCTTGCCCTCATGAAGCACGCCCAAATACTCTTTTACAGCAACGCCCGGCGACGGCATCAGTCTCGCAACGCCCTTCGTCTGCATGGCCGCTTCGGCCGCATACTGAGCAACAAAACCTTGGGACATAGTCCTCTCACCCTTAATGGTTTCGAATTCCTTATTCTCGCCCATTATGTGACGCACCTCTCAACATGTAAAAGGAATCAGGCTCTTTCAATGTACTCCCCGGTTCTGGTATCTACACGAACGATCTCGTTCTGATTGACAAATAAGGGCACTTTTACGGTAGCTCCGGTTTCGAGAACGGCTATCTTGGATGCATTGTTCGCAGTATCGCCGCGGACACCGGGTTCGCACTCCGTGATTTCAAGTTCCACGATGATCGGTAGTTCGACTCCGAAAATTTCGCCTTTATACGACAACACCTTACAGATCATTTCTTCTTTCAAAAATTTGATGCTGTCACCAATATCATTTTTTGATATCGGACGTTGCTCATATGTATTTTGATCCATGAAAAAGTAAAGATCACCATCAGCGTAAATGTATTGCATATCGTTTCGGTCAAGCTGAGCTGACTCAAACTTTTCGTTAGGATTAAAAGATCTTTCAACAACAGAACCGGTCTTAACATTCCTATACTTTGTTCTGACAAAAGCTGCGCCTTTACCCGGCTTTACATGTTGAAATTCGACAACTTGAAAAACCTGACTATCCATTTCGAAACACAAACCATTTCTGAAGTCACCTGCACTGATCATTTATTTCTCCTCACATTCCAGTTAATTTATTAACAATTCCGATACTCAGTAAAAATCATGCTAAGATATTTTACTTGACCTGACAAATATCTGCAAGTTTAAATTCATATGCCATGGCATTTACGTATCAATCTTTCAAAAGGGCGTTTCATTCTAACGTAAAATATTTCATTTTTATTATAAGGCTTAACTAAAACAGAATAAACACCGGCTCTATTTGCAGCTGCAATATCAGTGAACATTTGATCTCCAAAGAGAATAGCACGATCTTTATCGGCATTTAGCTTTGCCAGTGCTTCCAAGACTCCTTTGGGTGAAGGCTTACCTGCACTAGGCACGCATTCAATCCCCAACGCTTGGGAAAAGTGATACGATCTTGAAGATTTTGCATTTGAAACTATGCAACATATAAAACCTTCCGCTTTAAGACGATTGACGATTTCCTTTGAATACTCTGTCGGTTCTTTGGAACGATCCGGAGCAAGAGTATTATCAATATCAAGAAGTGCAAATCGATAACCCTTGTCATATAAATATTTGAAATCCAAGTCAGACATTTTATCGCACATCTGATTAGGAATGAAGGTTCTAAAATTCAAAAACATACGTGTCCTCCTGAGATTCTTTCCACGAGAATAACATGCCAGTACTTCTAATTGCAAATCAACTGCGTTATATATTTCTTGAATGTTAATCGTTTGGTCATTATAATTGATTCAACATACTTTTTCACAGGCAAGGAGGCGCAGGATTATCCTGCAATAATGATTATGATTGTTTCAAAGTTTGGCGGGTCCTCTCTGGCAGATGCGCAACAGATTAAGAAAGCTTGCGATATTGTTCTTAGTGATCCCAGCAGGAAAATAATAGTTGTGTCTGCTCCCGGAAAAAGGTCACCATCCGATTCGAAGATCACCGACATGCTCATTTCGCTAGCTAGCGAAAAGCTTTCGGGTATGTCCGGTAATAAAATATCGGAAAATATTTTGCAACGGTTTTCGGACATAGCAAAAGAGTTATTAATCGAGGATATTATTCCTTCGCTTAAAGAGCATGTTAAGCTAATCGTCGATGCCGAAATAGTGAACAAAGATAGATACATGGATTCCGTGAAATCTCTCGGCGAAGACCTGTCTGCCAGACTTGTTGCAACTTATCTTAACTCAATCGGCAGCAAAGCAGTCTATTGTAATCCCAAAGTAGTTGGACTTTACCTGGAATTACACTCCGGAAGAGCTAACGTTTTGCCTGAATCTTATGAGAATCTTGCTGATTTACGTGAGATTGACGGCATTTGTGTTTTCCCCGGATTTTATGGATATTCTAAAGAAGGCGAAGTAATTACTTTTTCACGCGGCGGATCAGATATTACCGGTTCAATATTGTCTGCTGCTGTCGGTGCTGAAGTTTATGAGAACTGGACGGATGTTGATTGCGTCTATGCGGTTAATCCCTCATTGGTCGATCAGCCTTTTCCGATTCGTGAAATTACATATGATGAGATGCGCGAGCTTGCATATGCAGGGTTTTCTGTTTTGCATGAGGAAGCACTGTATCCGGCATTCAGAAAAGGGATCCCTGTTCACATTCTTAATACTAATAATCCTTCATGCCGCGGGACAAGAATCGTTTCAAAGCGAGCTGCTTATGACTCATTGGTTACGGGAATCGCCGGTGAAAAAGGCTTCTGCACACTTAATCTCAAGAAGTACTTAATGAACCGCGAAATCGGTTTTATCGTAAAAGTGCTTCAAATAATTGCCGACGAGGGTTTATCAGTTGAACATATCCCTTCAGGTATCGATTCTATTTCGATCATTTTAAGGTCAGCGGATTTTACTGCCGACAAAGAGAGAAGGATTATCGAAAGAATCAGTCTTGAGCTTCAAATTGATGAATTGTCAGTCGACAGAAATCTGGCAATTGTTATGATCGTCGGTGAAGCTATGGCTCGTACAGTCGGAACAACGGCAAGAGCTGCGTATGCACTCGGCAAAGCCGGAATTAACCTCGAAATCATCAATCAAGGCGCGTCAGAAATTTCGGTGATGTTCGGTATCAAAGAAGAATATTGCTCATACGCTGTTCGCGAGTTATACAAGGAATTTTTCAAATAGCGTTTTTCGCAAAAATGAATAAAGCGCCCGATCAAATTGATTGGGCGCTTTACTAATATGATTTTGGGGATCAATCAGCAGTCGTTTAAATAGTTGTTTCTGCAGGAGTTGTCTCTGTAGGAGTGATCGTTGGCGTAGGAGACGTTGTAGTTGTGGGTGTGGTATCTGTTGATTCAGTTGGTTCATTTGATTCTGTTGGTTCAGTTGATTCATTTGATTCTGTTGGTTCTGTTGGTTCAGTTGGTTCTGATGTTTCTTTTGTAATATCTGTTTCTTCAGAAGTTGGTGTGGTTGGCTTAGGTGTCGGAGACGGAGTAATCTTTATATATTCCGGAATAGGTGTCGGATCAGCCGACATAACCGGAATTGGATCTCCTAAGGTCGGATCAGTGTCTGAAAGCATTCCAATCATAACATATCCCGTATTTCCGGAGTTTGTCACTACTTTTTCAAATGATATACCGGATGAAATAAGTTTTACCGCCTCGCCCCGCGAAAGTTCTTGCAGGACTGGCGAATCGAGTGATTCATCAGCAAAAACGGATATATGGTCACTGATGGAATACATAACCTTATTCAAACTTTCATCTAAGTCTACAGTATTAGAAATTGTCGGGTTCTTATTTTCGGTCCAGTTTCCATAATTCATCACAACATACATGCCACCATATCCGATAAGAAAGCAGCAAACAAAGATTCCTATAGCAATAAAAATTTCCAATATTATCTTTTTAAGTTTACTGTCTTTTTGATTCGGCGAGTCATGATCTTCGCGTCGGTTTGCTTTGATGGACATATCGTCTTCCTGAGTATGCTCCCCTCCAGTATCATTGGCGCTCTTGGGCAAGGATTTCGGTATCGGAGGATTTTGTGCGGGTATCGGTGATGCCGATACTGTTGAATGAGGTTTTGCAACAGGAATTACTTGAGATGATTGAGGTTGAACCGGAATCGATGGCTGAATCACTAAAACACTTTCAACTTTGAAAACAACAGCGGAAACACCGCCTTTTGCGCCGCTTTGTAAAGCGGCAGAAGCAAACTCTGATGCCTTTGTCTCGGGCGAAGCTTGCTTTGATGATATGAAGGCAAGAACGGATGGTTGCAAAAACTGTGCAATCCCTACACCAAACAGCATAATTTCATCATTATCCTGCAACTTAAAATGAATTTTTTTCTCAGGAACAACAGGACCGTCCTGAGGAAATCTCCCAAGGTACTGAGTCAAAACATTCCGTTCAGGATGAGCATTCTCTGCTTCTCTTGAAATTGCGCCTAATTGAACATACCGATGGGCAACGGTTTGATCCTCAGTTAATGATATTACCTTCCCTTTTCTGAAAAGATATGCACGCGTATTGCCAATACTAAGTATTCTAAGCACGTCACCTTCTATTATAAGCATTGTAAAAGATAGTCTTAGCGGTGCCCCGTTATTGGAAACTGAAATATTACATACCATTTGGTTCAAAACATTGACTACTTGATTGGAAAATGACTCGTAATCAATCACTGCCTTGGTCTGTGTTTGCTTTACGATATTAGAAAAAGCATTAATGACATTCTGAAGAGATGATGCGGCTATATTATCCGAGCCCTGTGCAGAGAATATAGCTGATATTTGAATCGGCGAAGTTGATTTTGCAGACCTCACAAAAGTGTTGGAGTATTCACCGGGAAGCCTGTAAATGCTATGGAAAAAAACATTTTCCTGTGGCAGGCCAAGCGCTTTGTTAGTTTCACAGATTGCAGAGGAAATCGTTCTGCTCATTATGATTCCCCCCAAATATATTCATGAAGTGCCGCTACCTGATTTTCCCAGTCAACGACCATCATCCATGGACTTTGCTGAACAGAATACAGCCCATCTTCAGGAACACGATACTCTGACATATTCTTTATCAATGAGGTTCCGGATGTACCTACACGAACCAAATCAATCGAATTCATATTTGTCTCAAACAATCCGGCGAGATCTTCAAGAATGGCCAACTGTTTAGCTTTACTGAGTAATGAAACTTTTTTCATCAGTGCGGATACCAGCGTTCTTTGTCTGCTCGTTCGAACAAAATCAGAATCACTGTATCTTATTCTTGCCCAGGCAACCGCTTGAACTCCGGATAATGTTTGATATCCCTCATGAGTCAGATAGGAAACACTGGTTCCGAACAAAGAATTCTGCTCATCAATATTAATGTTTGCGTATTTTACTTCCTGACTCTTTACTTCCAGTTCTATTCCCCCAATTTGATCTATAACCCGAGAAGAACTGTTAAAATCCAACATAACAAATCGCTGTATATCCAAACCATAATTATCATTTATGGTGTTGATCAACAACCCGATTCCGCCGTATGCATATGCGTGACCCAACTTATCCAAACTGCTTCTTCCCTCTATTGTCACCCCTGTGTCTCTCATAAGAGATACAAGTTTGATTTCTTTCGATTTGTCATCCAAAGAAACGATCATAATCGCATCCGCACGGCACTGAACGTCATCAGAGCCACGGGAGTCAACTCCGAATACCAGAATGTTTTCTACATGCTTGTCTTTTTGTGCCACTTCTTTGATCGGGAACTCAGGATCCACGAAGACTCGGGTATGTCCTCCATCGGACCAAGACGATGACGTATTACCGGTCAAATCAACATCGTCAAGAGACCCGATATCAATCGGTTTATAATCTTCCGCTTTAACAAAAGGCGTACTGACAAAAGTGGCTCCGAAAACATCCATTCCGTACTTAAGCGCACCGGTTCCCAGGCCAATAATAGCAATAAGAAAATAAACCAAAATTCGAACAATAATCTTTTTAACCGATTTATTTGGTTTGACCCAATGGTTTCTCGAATTCGATGTACTTGAACGGTTAGTTTGGGGTGATGGTGCAACCCTTATATCGCTCGGCGCAGAACGCCGCGTTTTGTTATTCATAAGTATCTCCTCATATCTTAGGACAGATGGCAACATAATAATTTATTTTCACTTCAAATTCAACGTGCAATAATTCGTCCACAACATTTGATGATCTCATTCAAATACTTGTGGTAAAATAAACAGAACGCAAAATAAATCGAGGTGAGATATGATAACAGTATTTTCGAGAAGCTCTATACAGGTCAAATCTATTTCAATTATCATTATTCTGCTCATGATAATCCCGTTGGCAGTATCATGTTCAGGAATAACAAAAGAAACCTTTCAATCTGATTTTCAGTCATCAACTGCAACAACTACTACTGCTGTAACCACGGAATCGCAAGAACCGACAACTTCTACTACAACCGGAACTACAGAAACGACTAGTAACGGAATGGCAGTTAATCCGCTAACCGGCATCCAAGACATGGATCCGCTTAATGTGGGGAAAAGATCCATTGCAATTGTTGTAAATAACCATTATAAATCGATCCCGCAAAGAGGAATCAGCAAGGCTGATGTTATTTATGAATATGAAACCGAGAGTGGACAGACACGATTACTGGCACTGTTCGCCGATATTACCCAAGTACCTGAGATAGGATCTCTTCGGAGTGCAAGAGTAATCAGCTCGCACTTAGCAGCCGGAACTAATTCAATATTCGTTCATTTCGGATACAATATTCGTGTCCCGAGTGAGATTAAAAAATATGGTATAAATAACATTGACGGCAATAATTATTGTCAGGGACATGGAACCTCTGAAAATGGTTCGATTACCTTGGAAGGAAATCTCTTTTTCTGGCGCGACGACGTTTGGAGAGATACCCGATCCGGAATAGAGCACACTGCCGTTACAAACGGTGAGCAGCTTCTGCGTGCAATTGAATTTAAGAAATATTCTCTTGATGGAGAAACTCCTAACATGTTCAATTTCGTAGACTCTGATTCTGAATCTCTGCTCAGCGGATCAGCTTGTACTGATTTGAAGATATTCTTTTCGAAAACAAACGATGACTCTAATTTTGTATATGATGAAGAATACCAGATGTACTCAAAGAATCAGTACAACGGTACCCCGCAAATTGATGAAACAACAGGCGAGCAGATTTATGTGAAAAATGTTTTTGTTCTCTATGCCAAGATTAAATCGCATGGAGATTCAACAATTGACGCATATCTTGAGGAAGGTGGTTCTGGATACTACGCTTCCGAAGGAAAAATTATTCCTATTACTTGGACCAAAGATACACCGGTAGATCCGATAATTATAAAAGATGTTAACGGTGATGAAGTACAAGTTAATTCCGGAAACAGCTTTGTTAACATCGTAAGAGACTCTAGGAAAGATCAAACGACCTGGTCATAATCAAGACACGCTAACAAGGAATAATTTGTTTATTCCTTGTTAGCGTGTTGCATTTTGCTTGCGACAAACACAATAGCATGAATTATACGTATGAAAATAAGCACAGCTAGTCCGCCGGCAATACCAATAAGAACGTCAATTATACTTCCGTTTCTTTCAAACACAAATATTTGATGATATTCATCAAAGACCGAATATAAAACGGTTGCCCACAATGCGAAGGCCGCGTTCATCTCAAAGCCTGATTTCATGTCTGTAGATGATGGCTCAACGAATGATTTCTTGTCAGTTATTCTTACAGTGGAAGCAAATGATATATATGATAAAGCCGTAAGAACGCCAAATTCAAAAGCATGTGCTGATTTCTGGATGAAAAATGATGATACATCAATATCAAACCTATCGCGAAGAAAAGCAAGCACAGCATTACTTCTTGACAAAGATTCCTGCCCGGATTCCGCCGAAAGATAGAAAATGAACCACATCCATGCTAATACCATTATCCACAAGAATAATGACAGAAAAAGAAAAATCCAGTTGATAGATCTTTCCTGATGAATGTCTACCTCCATTGTTCCCCCCCATTGAGCCTTATTATGGCTTCAGTCTACCATACTTCCCGTCTTTATTGATTTGACTTACTTTTAAGTGATCTGGCAATATCCATTGCTGCTGATTTCTTAGCCATAGTCTCTCGCTTATCGTAATTCTGCTTTCCTTTTGCTAAAGCTACCTCAAGTTTTGCAATTCCATTTTTAAAGTAACATTTTGTTGGAATAAGAGTGAGACCATCCTGTTTCACAATGGAGTACAGCCGCACGATCTCGCGTCTATGCATAAGCAACTTGCGAATACGCATTGGGTCTTGATTAAATCGATTCCCTTGCTCATAAGGACTGATATGTGCCCCAATCAACCACATTTCTGCATTCTTGACCTGTATATAGCTTTCCTTTAAGTTGATTTTACCGGCACGAAGCGACTTCACCTCTGTCCCGGTAAGTACAAGTCCAGCTTCAAACTTATCCTGAATAAAATATTCATGATAAGCTTTTCTGTTTTCGGCAATTATCTTTATTGGTTTATCACTGGTCATTATTTCGTCCTATTCTTCGAATGAATACGATGGATGAGCATTCATAGACAAGTCATCCCGAATGCCTTTTCGGTATGAATAATATCCTGCTGAAGCAACCATAGATGCATTATCGGTACACAATTTTACGGGTGGGAAAAAAACTTGAATTCCTGCCTCTTTTGTTCGCTCTACTATTTTGGCTCTTAAAAATGTATTTGCACTGACCCCCCCCGCCATACACAAAGTATAACACTTATACCTTAAGCATGCATTTACGCTGTTCTCTACAAGCACTTCAGAAATTGCATTTTGATAGCTCGCAGCAAAGTCAGCAAGCATGAAATCTTGACCGCTCATTTGGAGTTGATTAATCATATTCAGTGCATGTGTTTTAATGCCGCTGAATGAGAAATCAAAAGAATTTACAAATGTTGTTTTAGGAAATGAGTACTTGTTTATGTTACCCTTTTGACCTGCTAAATCCATTTTGGGACCGCCCGGATACCCCAGACCGATCACTCTTGCAATTTTATCTATAGCTTCTCCCGCGGCATCATCTCTGGTCTTACCAAGGATCTTAATACAATGATAATCTTCAACATGAACAATTTCCGTGTGCCCGCCCGAAACAATTAGTCCAATAAATGGCGGTTTTAGATCTTTATTGGATAGATAGTTTGCAGCTATGTGCGACTCAATGTGTCCGACGCCGATCAATGGCAATCCGGTAACTTCCGAAAGGCCCTTCGCTGCAGATATGCCGACAAGTAATGCCCCAACAAGCCCCGGGCCTTTTGTGACACAAATAGCATCAATTTCTTTGAGACTTATACCGGCCTCATTGAGCGCTTGTGATATACAAGGAATAACCGATTCAACGTGCATTCTTGAGGCAATTTCCGGAACAACGCCTCCGTACCTGCTATGAAAATCAGCTTGAGACGCAACCACATCAGATAGGATTACTCTGCCATCCGCAACAACTGCAGCTGCTGTTTCATCACATGAAGACTCGATTCCAAGTGTTAATATGCTCACTGAATTTCCGCCTCGTTACTTACATAAATATATGAAATACATATTGATCCAGCCCTATCGCAATACCAAGCAGGATGACATAAACTGCACAAACAATGATTCCTTTTCGCGTGAGTTTCTTAATCATTAAGGACATTGTAAAATAACCGACAATTGCAGAGATTACAACACCAATCAAAGTACAGATCATGGTATTGTTGGTAAGAACATAGTCTCCGCTCATTATGTCCATAATGTCCATAACAAAAGAACCTAAGATTGCAGGAATTGACATTAAGAAAGCAAAACGAATTGCGTCTTCCCTCTTGATACCCCTCCCCATAAGGGTAACCATGCAGCTACCGGAACGGGATATACCCGGCGTAATTGCTATTGCTTGAGCGATCCCGACAAGAAACGCATCAAGCCATCCAATTTGAGACATCGTCTTTTTTCCTTCTTTAATAAAAAATGTAGAAAGAAGGATCAGCCCCGTTATTACAAGAGCCGCCCAAAGAAACGTTCCGCCAAAAGCCGCATCAATCAAATCACCCAACAGTAATACAGCTATTACCGCAGGTATAGTTGCTACTGCAAGAAGCCATGTCAGTTTACCAAATAAATTCTTAAGTATTCCGACAATTTCTTTTCTCATTACGATGAATATGGCGATTAAAGTGCCAAGATGCAGCATCGAAAAATAGAAAACAAGATTTTCCTCCTGAATTCCAAAGATCTTCTCTGTCAATACCAGATGTCCTGTACTGGAAACAGGAAGAAATTCTGTTAATCCTTGAACAATTCCAAAAATAATAGCCTGCCAATAATTCATATCTCTTTTCCTCTTTCATTTATTTGAAATGTGTATTCATAAATTCCATGATTGCTGCTCTGTATTCGATCGGTTCAATTGAAAACGCCTCCAAATATCCTGCACCAACGAACTCCTGAGAAAATGATGTGCTTGGATGAAGTCTCTCTCTTTCCAGAACGATCTGCTCAATATTATCTGTGCCGATGAATACATCACGATCTCCGTAAAGAATGCATATTGGTACAGACAATCGGGCAATTTCAGCAGCGAGATTATAATTAGTCGATTCGCCCGAGGAGATTCGAATCGCATAAGGAACAAAATACTGGGTAAGAAAACCAAAAGCAGATTTTTTGACAACAAGTGGCCTGATATAGTCATCAGCGAACTTCGCCGGCGAATCAAGAACCAGCCCTGCAATATAACTTCTATCAAATGGCAGATTGAGAATATCTTCACTGTATTCTGTGCCGTACTCACCCGATATCGGCAATTTGTCCATTGCAATCAGCGATGACGAACATCCGGAGCCAATGCCGTAAAGAACAACGTCTGTTGTGACTGATATTTTTCGAACATGATCAATTGCACCGATTACATCTTTCCACTCCATATAGCCAAAACCTGATGTAGCTCCTTCGGATTCTCCGCTGTTTCTCTGGTCAAACAAAAATACATTAAACCCATCATTCAGAAAATCTTCAATCAGATCAACCATATCGACGTTAAAAGGTATTCGGTTGGATGCCGTACCGTGAACAATAATAACCGTGCTTTTGGGATTGTCTGTCTTGAAAAACCAACCGGATAGGTTGGTCTGATGATCAAAAGATTTGAAACTCGTCGGAGAGTACTGTGGCAGAATGTTGGATGGAATATTCTGCATCTCTGTTTTAGGCGCGCTCATCATGTCGTTAGCGGTTGAAGTTGTAATAATAATTACTGTAATTGCAATTACCGCGATAACGCTCAGAATTAGAGCAAGACGAACAACAATGCTTGGTAGCGGGATACGTGCTCCGGTATGTTTTGTCATTCCTCTGGACATGATAAATTCCTTTCAGAATTAAAGCATTCTTTTCTTCTTGAGAATGAAAATTGCACATCCCATCGCAACGACAGCTCCAACAAGCAACAACACAAAAGGGAGCGGCTCACTTGCGAAATTATCATCCCATGGCATGGGAACGTTCTGACCAAAGAAACTCGTTATTACGGTCGGAACGGACAGAACAATCGTCGCTGCGGCCATGATCTTCATGATCACGTTCATATTATTATTAATGATGGACGCATATGCATCCATCGTTCCATTAACGATAGACGCATAAATGTCAGCCATTTCACGGGCTTGCTTGTATTCAATAATTACATCTTCAAGAAGATTTTCATCCTCTTCATATTGTTTAACTACCCTGCCTCTCATTAACTTTTCGAGCACAGTTTCGTTCGATTTAAGAGACGTAGAAAAATAAACAAGGGATTTTCCGAGATCGAGTAATTTGTATAGATCACGATTACTGATTGATTTTGCCAGTGCGCGTTCGGAAGACTCTAATGTCTTATCCATATATCTCAGAAGCTTCAAGTAATCTTTCGCAACGGCCAGAAGAATCTGAATAGCAAATCGAGTCCGAAAATAAACGAAGAAGTCGCGAACCCTATTCTCTATAAACGTATCCAGAACTGTGATACTTCTCAAAGATATGGTAAGCAAGTGCTTATGTGTAATAATAATCCCAAGAGGAGAAGTCTCATAATGAACTGTTGTGTCTTCCTTACGGGTGCAAGGGATATCAATAATAATCAGCACATCACCCGTATCATCATCTGAGTCAATTCTGGGGCGCTCCTCTTCATCCAAAGGATACCTTAGAAATTCCTGGGGAATTTGAAGCTTCTCTTCAACAAGCTTAATTTCATCTTCAGTCGGGGCATACATATTGATCCAGCAATCATCACAAATTTCTTCAACACGTTCAAGGTGATTCACCATCTTGTCTTTACCGGTCGATGTCTGCTTAGTTACGAATATCTCGAGCATTTGTATCCCCTCCTTTCAATGCGCCGATAATAAGCCATTGTTGCTTTTCGCGCAAAAAATCGATGCAAGCATACGTATATCATTCTTGCATCGGTTCACTAAAATATTTTACCATTTTATCTCAGCGGAATCTACCTTTATTTGGCCGGTCCGGTGTGTTCCGAAATACCGGTTGAACCGAATCCGCCGTTCCTGTTATTACCGATCCCGTCCAATGAATCAACAGGTATTAAATTCGCCTTGGTTACAGACGCAAAAACCATTTGAGCAATCCTGTCACCTCTTCTTATCAGGTAAATACCTTGAGGATTTCCCTTGCTGTCTGTTGTGAAAGTTTCGATTTGCGCACATGAATCAGAGACTGTTGATGCATTATAAACAATGATTTTTATCTCGTCACGATATCCCGAGTCAATTGTGCCGGGGCTGTTTGGAATACGGAGTAACGTGTTCAGGGATAACCCGCTCCGGGGTCTGATTTGCACTTCAAATCCATCCGGTATCGCCATTTTTAACCCGGTTGGAACCAACACGCTTTCCCCCGGCTTTACATATGTATTTTCCGATGCAAAAATATCCATTCCCGCATCATTTGAATGAGCGTATGATGGCATAATCGCATCAGGGCTGATCAGATTAATGTATACATTCTGCTCCATATTCATTTTCTCCCATCATTGAATTCCTGCAAAATTTCTTCAATTTGATAATCTGATTCATTGAGTATCCGAATTGTGTTCACGGTTTTTATGTTGGTTTCCGATATCACATCCAATGAGACCCGCCCCGGATTGTTCTTTTTAGGACCATATATTTGACTTGTACAAAAATCATGATGACAAATAACGAATAAACCCGGTTGAGTATAGTTTTGTTTGCCTTCTGAATCCTCGGTCATTTGGATTCTGAACATACTCTCATTTTTGCACATTGAGCAATTTGATGCATTACGGCCAACGGGACAATATACGGACTGCATCCATTCAATCAAGCCATAGCGATGAATAAACAGATATTTCCCGTCAAAGGACTCCGCAGTTGACTTTAGAATGGAAGCAAATGCGTCTTCCGGCAACTCAGAAGACAGATATAAGCCTGACGGTTCCTGACGGCATGCTTCTAATACAGCTTTTGAATTATATAAGTTAGTCGCCGGGGAAAAAATGCAACCTTCTTCGTGTCCGTATACCTTTGTTGAAATAATTCCGGTAACTGAAGACGGATTTCCATCCATCCATTTTTCAAGTGCTTCATCGAATACAAGGGCAGCCTTATCGCTGTACGCATCCGGGTATCGAATTAATACTTTTGCTTGAGGTTCTTCTACCATTAGCATACGGACTTTATCGATGGAATCCGCGGATATTAAGTCATAGATCGATATTATATAAAGATCCGCGTTATGCGCCAGATTTCCTTCAAACTGCCGAAGATCAATATAATCAATTGCCAGCTGATTTATTTTGTCGGATAATCCAATGATTCTCATACCTTTAGATTTCTTCCCGGAAGAATGATGCTTATCCGGCTCAACATCTTTATATTTTTTACGAAAATCTGAAGCAGCAATCATATTTATGAGTTGTTCTATCATATCTCTGCGAATAGCATTGATAAAAGATACCGGCGCGAATATTTTGAGTGTATCGGCTATATTCACTCTGGATACAACAAACGGTGTGTCTTTTGATTTGCTTAACTGCTCGGCAACACGACTATTTATCAAAAAGGAGCCTGAGAATTCTTTTGGCAATATATAAACATTGCTCATGCAAATTTCTTTTTCCAATAAATTGGGTGCACGAAGATCAACAATCAATTCATTACCGTTCTCTTCCGATGATCGAAGACTGAAAATGATTTCCGTTTTTTTACTGATATATTCATCCAGCAACGCAAACGGAGCCTTTTTCCGGGAAATGTAAATTTTTAATCCCGGAGAGAGTTTTTCAATTGAATTTGGGTGTAACCCGAATACATTAATGTGTGCATTTTCATTCTCGATTTTTCCGACAGGGAAACTGGCAATTTCGATATCTTCGTCACGAATGGAAAGATAATCACCGATTTCAGGCATGTAATTCGATTCGACAGATATTGTCAAATATCCGGCCCTGGTGTTCATTTTGACGATTTTCCCTGAATATACACCAAATTTGCTTGTATACTCGCCGGAATAGAGATCACTATATTTAGATTCCGAATAATATGAGGAAGAAAAACTGCCGCCGCGATTATATGCTTGAAGCAATGTTTTATTCACTCTATCCATCATGACAGAATCACATCTCTTCGCGATAATCGCATCAATCAGTAAACGATATGCACGGACTGTTACCGCCACATATGCCGCATCCCGCATTCGTCCTTCAATTTTCAATGAACTGACATTCAAATTGATCAACTCTTCAAGTACAGCAACAGACGCTCTGTCTTTGATCGATAAAAGATGACCGCTTCGCAATTTTCGGTTCGATATTGAAGAAAGCAAATAGTGGTTTCTGCATGGTTGCGCACAATCACCCCGATTACCGCTTCGAGATCCGGATGCATTCATTGCGCTGAATAAACATGCTCCGGAGTATGAAACACAGTGTGCGCCATGAATAAACACTTCAACTTCGATTCCGGACTCCTTGGCTGCCAATTGTCTTGTTCGGATCTCCTCCAAAGATAATTCTCGCGGAAGAACAATTCTGGAAATGCCTGAACTCTTTGCATTCATCACGGCTTCACGATAGAAAAGATTCATTTGTGTACTTGCATGAACGGGTAAGTCCGGCCATTCTTCACGTATGATCGAAAGAAGTCCTATATCCTGAACGATAATTGCATCAATTCCAAGATTGAAAGCTTTCTCAATAATTATTAAAGCCTCAGATATTTCTTCTTCCTTAAGAAGAGTATTCAGAGCAAGATACACTCTTGCACCGCGGCAATGGCAATAAAGTATTGCTTCGCCTAAATCATCAGTCGTAAAGTTTTCAGCCCTGGATCGTGCATTGAAAGACCCAACACCGATATATACGGCATCCGCGCCGTTATCAATTGCGGCATGTAAACACTCCATAGACCCGGCTGGAGCAAGCAATTCGGGCTTATTCATCATTATTCTCCGAATCTGAAAAAGTAAAAATCATTTCTTCTAACGGAAGAAGTTCGGACTCCTTGGCGGAAGAAGTTCCGTCATTATCACTCACTTGGTTCTGCATAAGATCTTTCAATCGCAGAACTTCTTTCTTAAGCTCCCAGTTTATTTCTCGCTGTTTGATATATTCAGCTTTGAGATTCCTCAAATCATATTCAGTCTGCTCAATTCGTGAGTCAACGGCGTTTCCTCTCTGCTCAATTCTAAATCTTTCATCCACTGCATTGACTACTGATAGTATTAAAGCATTCATCATATTCATGCCCGGATTTTCTTGAATTATTTGCTCAATAATCCTGTCGGCATGTTCAGCAACCGCTCTGATGTAAGTCTCGCCATCTTGATCCTGGACAGATAATTTGTGCTGCATTCCGGCGATATGAACAATCACTTTACTCTGTTTACCGGAATCACTTATTTTCTCTTTTTCCGAAGTAAGAGATTTATATCTCTGTTTATACTCGACAATTTCTTTATTGGTATCAGTCAAATGGATCTCGGTTTTTTTGCGTTGTCCTGCCGATTTGCTTGAATATTTTTTAAACAAATTATTGGAATTGCTTTGATACTCCATATCATCACCTCAAAAAAATACCGACGATATTATTCTATCACTTGTTTTGCTCGAGTACCGAGAATATTGCAGCCAGTTCTTCAGGTGTTAATGCCTCTGCACGAATAGTTCTTTGGATATTCATTTTACATAGAATGTCCGACATATTTTTAACGAATGACTCGTTGCGAGAGAAAGATGAGAGAGAATTGATCATCGTTTTTCTTCTTTTCGAAAAAGAATCCTTAACGAACTGGATATACTTGTCCGTTACTTTAATGACCTTTGATGATTTTGTAAATCGAACTACTGCCGATCGTGTATGCGGAGCAGGAAAAAAGTTATCGGAGTCAACTGCAAACATTTTCTCCTTATCACCATATGATGAAGTGATTACCGAAAGCACTCCGTAAGACTTTTCTCCCGGGCATGCAAAAATTCGATCACATGCATCCTCTTCAACCATAAATACCATAGTTCTTGATTCCGGATAATCAGTCAAAAGCTTAATGATCATAGGAGTAGTGACGTTATAGGGAAGGTTTGAAATGATTACGGAAGGATAGTCACCTTTAGCAAACAAATTATCCTTATCAAGCTTGAGATAGTCGCCTGTCACCACCGATAGATTTGCATTATCTATAAAGAGATTACTCAGAAGTGACGACAATTCCGGGTCAATTTCAACTGTAATAACCTTTCCCGCCGCTTGACACAGAATTTCTGTCAAAGCGCCCGTTCCGGGACCAATTTCGAGAACGATATCATTTTTCGAGATCCCGCCCGCGCGAATAATCTTCTCGGTAAGTTCCGAGTTGCACAAAAAATTCTGGCTATATCTTTTCTTGGCAACTATACCGTATCGGTCACATATAGAAATAGTTTCATGCCGATTCATCCAATAAAATACCGTACACCTGACTCGAATATCTTCTGATCCTTATTTCCGGGAATGTTCTTGGCAATATCATTGCCATATCTTTCATTATGTGCCATTTTACCGAATATTCTGCCATCAGGATTAAGAATTCCCTCAATAGCACATATTGATCCATTCGGATTAAAGGAAGTATCCATAGAAGGATTTCCGGAATCATCAACATATTGTGTTGCTACACAACCGGTTCTAAAAAGTTCTTTTACCATACTGTCTGTTGCTACAAATCTACCTTCACCGTGTGAGACCGGAATCAGATGAGTATCTCCGATCTGGCATAATGAAAGCCACGGCGAATGGTTTGAAACAACTTTCGTGCTGACATAAGTCGATTGATGTCGCCCGATACGATTAAATGTAAGTGTGGGGCTGTTATTTCCGGAAGGAACAATGTTGCCATACGGAAGCAGTCCGGTTTTGACAAGCGCTTGAAATCCATTGCATATTCCCAGTATCAATCCATCCCGCGAAAACAGCAAATCGCGTATCGCTGTTGAGACATCCGGATTGTTCAACGCCGCTACAATAAACTTTGCTGAACCTTCGGGTTCATCTCCGCCTGAAAAACCGCCCGGAAACATCACAATCTGTGAATTTGATATCCTCCTGCACATATCGGAAAGGGACTCGGAAATATCCGATGCGGATAAATTTCTGATAACCATTACATCCGGTTCAGCCCCGGCAAGTGCAAATGCTCTTGCAGTATCATACTCGGTGTTTGTTCCCGGAAATACAGGTATAAATACTTTAGGTTTCGACCCTTTAAGAATATGAATGGAAGAAGACTTAATGGGAGTCAATTCTTCTTGTTTGGGAATAATGATTTTACTGCTTTCATTTGTTTTTGTCGGGAATACCGTTTCAAGGGTTTCATCAAATGCAGCCTCAGCATCCTTAAGTGTAATTAATTGACCATTCCACGAAAGCGTACGCGTGTCGTTTGTTTTCCCGATCAATTTTCCAGAAACCGTTTCAATTTTCTCAACAGCATTTCCATCATTAACTGACAGTAAAATTGTACCCAGAGATCTGGAAAAGAGACTTTCCATACTTACGGAATCTTCAAAACAGAATCCCAGTCGATTCCCCAGACACATTTGAGCAACACGCGCAGCAATTCCTGAACTCTTTACAACCGCTGAGCATAAAACTTGACCGCGATCCGTCATTTGCTTTATTACCTTGAAAACGCGCAATACATGGTCCTTATTGTATAAGCAATTAGCATCCTTGGAAAGTGAAATAGAATAAAGCTTTTGCCCGGATACAGCTAAGGACGATGATATTACTCTGTCTGCTGTAGTTGTGGCAACAGCAAACGAAACCAGTGTCGGAGGGACGTGGATGTCGTTATATGTTCCTGACATGCTGTCCTTGCCCCCGATAGATGCAACTCCAAAATCAATTTGCGCCTTAAACGCACCCAGAAGTGCGGCTGCCGGTTTTCCCCAAGATTCATCCGAAGTCAGGCGTTCAAAGTATTCCTGAAATGTCAATCTGGCGGTAAGCGGATCAGCACCTAATGCGGCGATTTTCAGAAGAGATTCTACAACGGCATGGTAAGCACCATGAAATGGACTCCAGTTAGACAGATACGGATTAAAGCCATAGGTCACCACAGATACAGTGTTGGTTTCACCAGCCGATACCGGAATTTTGGCAACCATACCTTCTTCCGGCGATGCCTGATATCTTCCGCCAAACGGCATGAGTACAGTACCCGCGCCAATGGTTGAATCAAACCGCTGAATCAATCCTTTTTGTGAACATGTCTCTAATGACCTCATCGTAGTTGATAGCGATGCCGGAAAATCTTGATTGATCATCGATGGCAATAATGTATCCATATACGTTTCTGTCATATCAGGCGGTATGATAGTTGCCTTCGAAAAAGAAGGCGCGCCATGTGTGTCGATAAACGATCTCGGTAGATCAACAATGGTTTTTCCTCGCCATTTCATTACCATATCCGGATTATCGGTCACAACGGCCACTTGAACGGCTTCAAGATTTTCGCACGCAGCATATTCAATAAAAGCATCTTTTTTGTCGGGTTTGATCACAACGGCCATTCTTTCCTGTGACTCTGATATTGCAAGCTCTGTTCCGTCCAGGCCGTCATATTTTTTGGGAATGGCATCCAAGTTAATTTCTAATCCGTCTGCCAACTCACCAATTGCTACTGAAACGCCTCCAGCTCCAAAGTCATTACAGCGAATGATCATTTTTGAAACATCCGGATCTCTAAACAGCCTCTGTATCTTGCGCTCAGTCGGCGGATTGCCCTTTTGAACCTCGGCACCGCAATTCATTACAGATTTCTCATCATGCGCCTTAGATGAGCCCGTAGCGCCTCCAATACCGTCTCTGCCTGTTCTTCCGCCTATTAAAATAACAAGATCTCCCTTTTCGGGTCGCTGTCTTATCACATGGCTTGAAGGCGCTGCTCCGATAACCGCACCGATCTCCATTCTCTTTGCAATGTATCCAGGATGATATACTTCATTTACTTGTCCTGTGGCAAGACCTATTTGATTACCGTACGAACTATATCCGGCTGCGGCGGTCCGAACCAATTTTTTCTGAGACAGTTTGCCGGGCATTGTTTCTGATACAGGAACAGTCGGATCGCCGGCGCCCGTAATTCGCATCGCCTGATATACATACGATCTTCCGGATAATGGATCTCTGATTGCTCCACCCAGACATGTCGCTGCTCCGCCAAACGGTTCGATTTCGGTCGGATGATTATGAGTTTCATTTTTGAACATCAATAGATATTCTTGTGGTTGCCCATCAACATCAACTTGTATTTTGATTGAACAGGCATTAATTTCTTCTGACTCATCAAGGTCTTTTAGTTTCCCTTCCGAGCGAAGACGTTTCATTGCAACAGTAGCCATGTCCATAAGACAAACCGGCTTCTCGGCTATTCTTGTTCCATATATCATTTTTCTGGACTCAACATACTCGTCATATACTTTCGATATTTCAGAGGAAATCGCAGAATCACCTTCAATTCGAACGTCTGTAAGTGTTGTCAAAAATGTCGTGTGTCTGCAGTGATCAGACCAATATGTATCAAGGACTCTGATTTCCGTAAATGTCGGATTTCTCTTGGCACTCTTGAAATATTTTTGTGTGAACAAAAGATCGTCCAAGGACATGGCAAGTCCCATGTCCTTTTGCATTCTGATCAATTCGTTTTCACTCATCTCGCAAAAACGATCAATTGCCTCTATATCCTCGGGAGGTGAAAGGGTGTCTGCTAACGTATCGGGCTTGGATAGACTCGCTGCTCTCTTCTCTACCGGATTGATCAAATATTCAGCTACTCTTATCTTTTGCTCTTCGGAAAGGCTTCCATAAAATGCAAAAACCTTCGCGGTTCGAACCGTCGGTTGCTCCCTTTTCGTTATGATTTGAATGCACTGAGCTGCTGAATCTGCCCTCTGATCATACTGGCCGGGCAAAGATTCAACAGCCAGAATATACTCAGCATCTTCAAGATCGATTGTCTCATCATAAGTAAAATCTACCGGCGGCTCAGAAAAAACAATATTTCTCGCATGTTCATATTCATCATGCAAAATGCCGGAAACATCGTACCGGTTAATTACTCTTACCTTATCAATTGTCGTTATTGATAAATCGGAGCGAATGTCATGAAGTAACTGGTCTGCTTCCACTGCAAAATCCGGTTTCTTCTCGGAAAAGATTCGATATACTTCTGTCTGTTTTCCCATGATTCCCTCCGCGTTCTGTAAATCAGATCAATCCTTCGGATATATTAAGCATCATCTGAGAATTAACTTTAAGAAATCTTTTAAGCCCGTCCGCATCCAAGGAACCGTGGCTAAGCCTTGCCTGATCCAGTAAATGAATGCATAACTCGTTTAACTCATCCTGTTTTGAGGTAATGCCACTCAGATGACGTAACCTGATTACAAGAGGATGATCCGCGTTCAGTACAAGATCTTTCTTTTCAGGGAACATTCCGTCAAGATCCTTATAGGGGTCTTCATCACTGTTACGCTTCATCTTCTCAAATTGCTTCTTCATTTCCTGCATTCGTCTGGCTTCCTCAGTCTCTCTGATAAATGCGGGTAACTGATCCTGCCCGAGTGATATAACATCAATCTCAAGCGTCTCATCACCTACCGCATGTTTAAAGAGATCCGAAAGTGCCTTCTTCTCATCATCACTTTCAACGTTGCCTTCCAATTCTGCATCCACTCTGATAAATCTGGTTTTGGGGAATTTATACTCCATGAATGATATGAAATTATTATCAATCTCTTCATTAAGAATGACGACCGAAAACCCCTTACCTTTCGAAATCTCTACATATGCTGCCTGGCGATCCGGATCACGTGTATATCTTATGGAGTCCTTTTCTTTTGTTAACTCTGTATATGTCATGTTCACTGAATCTACCGTTTTGAACAGAAGAACGTCTTTTGCTTTTTCAAAAAACTTTTCTTCTTTCATCATTCCGTATTTAACAAAAACTCCGATATCTGTCCAATAGGATTCGAAAGCCGTTCTGTCATTCTTGAAGAGTTCATTCAATTTATCTGATACTTTTCGAATGATGTGAGATGACAACTTCTTTACATACTCATCCTGCTGAAGTGCAGAACGTGAAACATTGAGAGGTAGATTTGAGCAGTCCAGACATCCTCTGAGAAGGAAAAGGAAGTCAGGGATAATCTCCTCGATATTATCTGCAACAAAGACTTGCTGATTATATACCTTAATGCGGCCATCAAGCGACTGATAAACATTCTCCGTTTTGGGGAAGTATAGAATACCTTGCAAAGCAAAAGGATAATCCATGTTCAGATGAATCCAGAAAAGCGGATCTCTCATATCCGAGAAAACTTCATGATAAAAGGATATGTATTCGTCATTCGTGCATTCTTTGGGTGATTTTTTCCAAAGAGGCGATGTGGGGTTTATTTGATCAGGAGAATACTCCTTTGTCTCATATTCTTCGCCCTTCTCAATTGCTTCCGCTCTTTTCTTCGCTTCTTTTTCTAAAAACTTTTCTTCAGCATCATAATCACAAAAATAAAGCGGATATTGGATAAATGAGCAATACTTCTTTAGTATGGCGTGAAGTTTTGCGGAATCAAAAATGCCCTTGGCTTCTTCAGACAGATACAGCGTAATCTCCGTCCCGCGACTCGTGCGTTCCGAAGGTGCAATCGTATATTCCATCCCATCTTCTGACTCCCATGATACTGCGCTTTCAGACGGAACAAATGATTTGGTCACAATTTTAACTCTGTCCGCAACCATAAAAGCTGAATAAAATCCGAGGCCGAAATGTCCGATAATCGCACTGTCATCGCCGGGCTTCTCTTTAAATTTCTCAACAAAATCCATGGCTCCGGAAAAAGCGATCTGATTGATATACCGGTCTATTTCATCCGATGTCATACCAATGCCGTTGTCTGAAATTTGCAGTGTTCCTTCATCTTTATTGTAAATTACGGATATCTTGTAAGTTGATTCAGAATCTTCTTCGGCTTCACCCAAATCAACCAGTCTTTTCATTTTGGATATTGCATCCGATGCATTAGAAATTAACTCACGAACAAAAATGTCATGATCTGAATACAGCCATTTTCTAATAATTGGGAAAATGTTTTCTGTTGTTACTGTTACTTTACCGGAACGGATAGTCATTGAATTAGCCCTCCATGATTATTAGAATTTATTAATTTTCTTCAGCACTTTGTCTGAACTTAACGTAATACTGAACAAGCGATTGGTATTCCCGCGACAGAGCTTGAAGATTCGGGCAGTTCGCAGAATCAAATTCCTCATTATTGATGGATCGAATCGGAAGAATATCGAAAGGTGAACTGGTTACGAACACCGAGAACGCAATTTTATCCATCTTACTTTGCTCTCTTAATTCAACAATTTCTTCGAGTGAAAAGGACTTTTCAGAATATAATAAGCCGGCCTTTTCGAGAGAAATCATAACATATTTTCTCGTAATTCCAATCAATATTTGCGACGCAGGCGGCGAATACACCGTTTTATCATGGAGTACGAAAAAATTAGATCGACTACCTTCATATATTTTTCCAATACCATCAATCAAAAGCACTTCATAAGGGAGTCCGAAACCGGTAGACTTCTCAAAGGTATCCGCGACCGCCTTCTTATATTCACCGCGAAAAACTTTGATCTGAGGCTCAAATCGGTCCCATGAAAGAGTTGAAGAAACAATGCCTTGTTTATACATATCCTCAGTAGGATAGAAAACATCAGAAAAATGAATCAATATATCCTGTGATGTCAGTACAACTCTTATGTTGCCATCAGAGACTTCCGGAACAGCTTTATTAATCAGCTCAGACGCTGTCTCAAAAATCAGATTTGAATCGACGGGGAAGTTCTCTTTTGCTTCGACTGACCGATGAAGTCTGACCATATGATCTTCGAAAAAGATCATTACTTTATTGTGAAAACGAATTGATTCGTAGTATATAACAGCATCGCTCGGTATCAAAAGTTTCTGACCTTCTGCCGACGCATAATATGTTTTCACACCATTTAAGTAACAGTAGTCGCCGAGTGGCTTTTCAAGCATTGGAAAGCCCATATAACCCCCCTTATATATACAAGTGATGATAACTCAATCACATAATTCAATTCGCATGTTATGATTTTACCCTAGCATCTTCAAAGCGTAAAGACAATCTATTCTAAGCGAATTGCACAAATATACATTGCTTCATTTTTCTTCTTGTATTGTCATGATAGCAATATTAAAATACAAATATTGACTGAATTGGCATTCTTTGCTAATATGCTCATAAATATTCACTTTTATTCATAATTATTCGCAGGAGGTCTATATGTCGGAAAAAATACTGCTTGCTTACTCCGGAGGTCTGGATACTTCCATTATTATACCTTGGCTACTGGAAAATTATGACTGTGAAGTACTTGCAATGGCCGGAGAAGTCGGGATCGGAGTTGATCGTGACTATCTTATTCAAAAAGCGCTTAAGTGCGGTGCATCTGCCTGTTTTGTCGAGGATATTGCTTTAGAATTCATTACCGATTTTATATATCCGACGCTTAAAGCCGGAGCTATCTACGAAGGTAAATATCTGCTTGGCACTTCTTTTGCCCGCCCGGTAATCGCAAAGCGAATGGTTGAAATCGCTCGTCGTGAGGGTTGTACGGCCATTGCCCATGGTTGTACCGGTAAAGGTAATGATCAGGTAAGATTTGAATTGACGGTTAAAGCACTCGCACCGGAACTCAAGATCATTGCGCCCTGGAGAATTTGGGATATAAAATCCCGCGAAGAAGAGATTGATTATGCAGAGGCAAGGAACATACCGGTACCTGTTACAAAAGCCGATAACTACTCCATGGATGAAAATCTTTGGCATCTTTCACATGAGGGAATGGATCTTGAGAATCCTGCAAACGAGCCCAATTACGAGAAAATATTGAAGCTGATGAAATCTCCGGAAAGCGCCCCGGATCAAGTAACATATGTTGATATTTCTTTTGAAAAAGGCGTTCCCGTTGCGGTGGACGGAAAGAAAATGGATCCGGTGTCCATGCTCAAATATCTTAACTCAGTTGCAGGTGAAAACGGTGTCGGAATCGTGGATATGGTGGAGAATCGTCTTGTCGGAATGAAGTCTCGCGGAGTTTATGAGACGCCGGGCGGAACCCTGTTATATGCAGCCCATCGCGAGCTGGAGCTTCTGACATTGGATCGTGACACGCTTCATTACAAAGATCTGGTTTCTCAAAGATTTGCCGAACTTGTTTACTTTGGTCAATGGTTTCATCCGCTACGCGAATCACTCTCGGCATTTGTTGATAAAACGCAGGAAACGGTCACCGGTAACGTTAAAATGAAGCTTTACAAAGGAAACTGCATGCCTGCAGGTTCGTCATCTCCTTTTTCGCTTTATGATGAAGAAATTGCCACCTTCTCTGAAGATGACGTATACAACCAGGGAGATGCGACAGGATTCATCAATTGCTTCGGACTTCCAATGAAGGTTGTTGCACAAATGAAAAAGAGAAACGGTCTTTTAAACTAGATTTGAGGTGTTATTGTGAGCAAAATAATGTGGAGCGGACGCTTCAGCAAAGAGCTTGATCCTTCCGTTAATGACTTTAATTCTTCCCTTCATTTTGACTGCCGAATGTTTGCGGAGGACATACGGGGCAGTCTTGCTCACTGCAACATGCTTTTCAAGCAGGGCATTCTTTCTGCGGAGGATGCCGCCAAAATTCAGAACGGATTAAGTCAGATCAAAGAAGATATTGATCAAGGGGTACTTACCTTTGATTCTGATGCCGAAGATATACACATGTTTATTGAAGAGGAACTAACCAAACGTATCGGAGATGCCGGTAAAAGACTTCATACCGGAAGAAGCCGCAATGATCAGGTTGCGCTGGATCAAAGACTGTACATTATTAATCAAGCTCAATCCATAAGATCATTAATTTTGGATCTTTACAATGTCCTCATAACCAAAGCCAAGGAAAATCTATACACATACATGCCCGGCTATACGCATCTTCAGAGAGCACAACCGATTACGTTGGCTCATCATCTTTGCGCTTATATTCAAATGCTGCAGAGGGATGCAAGCCGCTTGGATGATGCCGTTCGCAGGATGTCTTTTTCTCCGCTCGGTTCCGGGGCTCTTGCCGGCACAACTTACCCGCTGGATAGAGAAATGGTTGCTTTGGAGTTATCACTCAACGGTGTAACCGGAAACAGTCTTGACGGAGTTAGCGACCGCGACTTTGCAATTGAATTTGTAAGCGCTCTTTCTATACTGATAATGCATTTGTCCCGTTTCTCAGAAGATATAGTTTTGTGGGCAAGTCAAGAGTTTAAATTTATAGAACTGGATGACGCTTATTCAACCGGCTCTTCCATTATGCCTCAGAAAAAGAATCCTGACGTTGCCGAATTAACGCGCGGAAAGTCCGGCAGGGTTTTTGGAGACCTTATCTCACTATTGGTCATTATGAAAGGTCTTCCGTTAACGTATAACAAGGATATGCAGGAAGTTCAGGAATCAGTTTTTGATGCGATTGATACGCTTCATGCTGTACTTCCTCCATTCACCGGGATGATCCGGACAATGAGGATCAATGCATCAACAATGTCCGTAGCCGCTGCAGAAGGCTTTACCAATGCAACAGATCTTGCAGATTACCTTGTCCGGAAGGGTCTTCCCTTTCGGGATGCACATGAAGTGTCGGGTAAACTGGTATCTTTATGTTTATCAAAATCAATTCCGTTGGATCAGCTTGATTTGAAAACATTCAAGGAGTATTCCGGGTTGATTGATGAAGACATTTATGAAGCAATATCACTTGAAACTTGTGTCAATAAAAGAAAAATTATCGGCTCTCCCTCTCCGGAAATCGTAGAAAAAGAACTGGAACGGATGGCCGAATTCAGCTAGTCTCACAGTAGTTTTTTCATAATAAAAGAATGACGGGCATTAATCAGTCATTGGATCCGTCTTCGTACTCATTTTCGATTCGTGACCATTCTGCTGCTTCATCTTCAAATCCCAGTGAGCGAAGTGAGTCGGCTTTCCCGCGAATAGCGTCCAGAAATTCATTGTCAATTTCCAGTGCTTTGTCAAACCATACCAATGCCTCATCAGGCATGGACTGAGCGAGCAGTGCGTTGCCCTTGGTAACCATTGCGCCGACATGAAGTGGATCTAATTCCAATGCATGATCCAAAAGATTATGAGCCGTTTCATATTCACCCCGGAAATAGTAAACTACACCCATACTGCAAACAACATCCGCGAAATCAGGGGCAATATCCAACGCTTTTTCGAGAAGACGCAAACATTCCTCGTCATTACCCATGACATGTTCTATATATGCCAGTTCATTTAACGCAATCGGATTATCGGGATCAATCTCAAGCGATCGATTCAGCCACTTCATGGCAGCATCCGTCTTGCCTTCTCGAATTTCCAGCATCCCCAGAAGAACATATGCGCCCGATGAATTCGGGTCGATTGCAAGGGCTTTTTTGCAGTATCTTCTGCAATCGTCCAAATATCCTGACATAAAATAGACGTCTGCCAGTTCCCGGAATAATTCCGCATTGTCCGGCGAGTACCTGAAAGCACGGACCAGACAATTCATTGCATCATAACCCTCCCCTATCATAACAAGCGCTTTGCTCTTCCCCCTGAAAGCATCGATATTACCGGGATTTATCTCAAGCGCGCGATTGAATGAGGAAATTGCTTCATCATATTGCGAGTCATACAAGTATGAATATGCAAGTGACACATGACCGAGCGGTGAAGTTTCGTCACATGAAGTTGCAATCAGTGCGCTCTTTTGAGCTTGAAGAAAATTCTCTTCAAGATAGTACAAGTTTGACTCAAAACAATGAGTCTCAAAATCAGTCGGGCAAATTTCCAGAATTTTTCTGCAAATCTCGTGTGCTTTATCGATCTTCCCGTCACGGCGAAGATATCTGGCCTGCCACTTCAATAAATCGATATTGTCCGGATGCCGGCATAGTAATAATGTCAACCACTCATACCCGGCCTTATAGGTTGAATCATTTTCGAAAAACGAAAGTGCAATAATTTCATACAAGTGCGGATCAGCGTTAATCTCACCGGAAAAACACTTGGCCTCCCATTCTTCAGCTAAGACAATAATTTTACCATTCATTTTTTGATCGAAAAGCTTTTGAAAACGCGCTCTGTACTCAATTCTCTTAATATATCCCGGAGCAATACCGCGTCTTGCGCAAATCGATAAATCTCTCATAACAGAGAATTCTGATTTTACAACCGCCGGAGACATTTGAAGAAATGCAAAAAGCCTAAGAGCACGGCACCACTTTTTGGATAGTTTGAGGTCAAAGTTCCAAAATGGTGTGCTCCTTTTTCTAATCGACTCTATCTTCCGGATCAAATGGTTAACTTTATTCATGATCATGTGTTCATTGTTCGGGAAGTCATCTGCCTTTCGAAGAATAATAAACTCATTGAGCAGATTGCAGAGCTGAAGAGTATACGGAATTAAACCTTGCTGACCGGCGGGAGCATTATTATTTTCAATTTGGAATGCTTTATTCAAATCATTCGATGATATAAGCAGATCAGGCTGAATCGTCTGGGGTTGCCAGAATTCATAATTGGCTATTAACGCTCCTACTCGTTTTGCAACCAGATAGAAACCGTAGTATCGGGTGTTTAACAAAATGTCCGGATACTCATCCTTTTCGATGTTGCAAAAAACAAGACTTTCATAATCATAATCGGACGCTATCCGTTCTATGTCGTTGTTTGTCATCAATGGTCCTCGTTATCAATCAGTTTCTCATGCTATGAATCGGCGCCGGTATTCTGCCACCGCGTTCGATGAATGATTCACATGATGAAGGATTAACGCTCATAACAGGCGCACGCCCAAGCAACCCTCCGAATTCTACCATATCTCCGACTTTTTTTCCCGGTACCGGGATCAACCTTACCGCGGTTGTTTTATTGTTGAAAGTACCGATTGCCATTTCATCGGCAATAATTCCCGATATCGTTGATGCGGGTGTGTCTCCGGGAATAGCAATCATATCTAATCCGACTGAGCACACACATGTCATCGCTTCAAGCTTTTCAAGACTTATGCAACCTCTGCTTGCGACATCAATCATTCCCTCGTCCTCAGAAACCGGAATGAATGCCCCTGACAATCCTCCGACAAAAGAAGAAGCCATTGTTCCTCCCTTTTTAACAGCGTCATTTAGCATAGCCAGCGCGGCAGTCGTTCCCCATGCGCCACAATCGTGCAACCCGAACTCCTCCAAAATTCTTGCAACGGAATCACCGATTGAAGGTGTGGGCGCCAAAGAGAGATCAATTATACCAAAAGGAACACTTAATCTTCTTGAAGCTTCGCGAGCGACCAATTCTCCAACTCTCGTAATTTTGAATGCTGACCGTTTAATCGTTTCAGAAACGACCCCGAGATTTTCGCCTTTTACCGTTTCCAATGCAGATTTTATAACCCCAGGCCCGGAAATACCAACATTAATTACACATTCCGGCTCACCTGTACCGAGAAATGCACCCGCCATGAAAGGATTGTCTTCGGGAGCGTTTGCAAAAACAACCAGTTTGGCACAACCGATTGCATCCCTATCTGCCGTTCGCTTTGCAGTATCCTTAATAATCAGTCCCATATCACGAACAGCGTCCATATTAATCCCGACTCGTGTTGAGGCGAGGTTAACACTCGAACACACATAATCTGTTTCTGCCAGACTCTCCGGAATTGAATTAATTAAGATTTGATCGCTATTGGTATACCCTTTATGGGCTAAAGCAGAGAAACCGCCAATAAAATTGACGCCGCATTCTTTTGCAGCCTTATCGAGTGTCTTTGCAAAACAAAGATAGTTGTTTGCCCCTGAAGCCGCGGCAACTATTGAAATCGGAGTAACCGATATCCGTTTATTGATGATCGGCACACGATACTCTCTGCTGATGTCTTCACCTACCCGAACGAGATCCTTTGCATAACGGGTAATTTTATCATAGATCTTCGTACAAGCGCGTTCAGGGTCATCCGCAGCACAATCCATCAGGCTGATACCCATTGTGATCGTTCTCACGTCCAGGTGCTGTTCTTGAAACATCCGTATCGTCTCGAGGACTTCAAAATCCGTTATCATTTTATCTCCCTATGAGTCTTCTATATTCTGTGCATCGCATTAAAAAGCTCAGTCAATTGTATTCGAATGGATAAACCGATATCTTCGCCAAGTTTCTCGAGTTTATCGGACAATTCTTTGATGTCAATGTCTGAACCACTGAGATCAACGATCATAATCATCGTAAATATATCATGAAGAATCGTCTGAGTAATGTCGTTAATATTGATGTTGTGCTCATAAAGCAGATTGCTTATTCTTGCAATAATTCCAACGGCATCACAGCCCAGAACAGTAATTACTGCGTTGTTACGATCAGTTGGTTTCATTCAAATTACCTCCAAAACTAAATAATATAAACATTGTTGAGTTGCGCTATTTCGAATGGCCAATCACCCTTATCAGATGCCTCTTTAATGACATCGAAGATATTATAATACGGAATCAAGTGAGAAAGCACAACCCGTTTAATGTTTGAATGCAAGAATATTGAATAACATTCACCGGGGCTCATGTGGTTTCTGCTGGAATATGGATCATTATCCAAACTTCCGCAATCCATGATCGCGAGATCCGCATTCTCGAATATTTCATTCAAACCGGGGTCGAATGAAGTATCTGATGAATAAGAAATAACAGATCCATTATAATCAATTCGAACAGAATAGCATTCAACAGAATGCTTGGTATGACGGAACGTGATTATAGCACCAAAAAGCTCAACAGCAGAATCTTCTGATATTGAATATAAAACCAGGTTCTCATCACCCATAATGCTTTCCCGCTGTTTTTGAGGATTTTGCGGCGCATAAACCGGAATCGGGTGAATTTCTTCATGATGTAATTTTTTCATCTCCAACGCGTATTTCAGTACCGGTATATCGCTTATATGATCCGAGTGCAGATGGGTAAGGATAATTGCATCAATCTGAGAAATCGGAACATGTTTCTGAAGTTCCGAGAGAACGCCGCTCCCGCAATCGATAAGAATGTTTTTGTTTCCATAGGAGACCAGATAACCTGAAGTAGGATTCCCTGCATCGGGATATCCGCCTGCGCACCCCAAAATCCTGAGTTGTATGCTCATATAATCCCCTCTCCTTATTCAATCAAATTGATTGATATCCGTTAAACCCTCACGAATACAGACCCTCTCCGCGCATTTGATTCCGTCAATCGCCGAAGACATAATTCCGCCGGAATAACCTGCGCCCTCACCGCAAGGGAATAATCCGTCGGCATCCGGACTGACCAACTCATCATTTCGAACAATACGAACCGGTGAAGAGCTTCTGGTTTCAACCCCTGTAAGAATACTGTCCGGGTAAGAGAAACACTTGATTTTCATTCCCATTTGTTGTAATCCCTCGGAAATTGTATTTGATACGTATCCCGGCAGAATTTCTCTGATGTTAGTAAAAGTAACACCCGGACGATAAGATGGAACGACTTCGCCCTCTCTACTCGAAGGTCTGTTTAATATAAAGTCTTCCACACGTTGACATGGCGCAAAGCCATTCCCACCACCAAGAACAAAGGCCCTCCGTTCAAGGTCCTCTTGCAGTTCAACCCCTGCCAAAACACCGGAGCCGGGAAAATCATCCGGATTTACGCCTACAAGAACAGCACTATTAGCATTTTTCGCATCACGTTTGAAATTGCTCATACCGTTTGTAACAACAGATTTATTAGTGTTTGCCGCCGGAATCACATATCCTCCCGGACACATGCAAAATGTATATAGTGACCGTCCGGTAGACGTTCTTGTGACAAGCTTATAATTTGCGGGTGGAAGCGATGGATGAGCAAACAACTGACCATATTGAGATTGATTAATCCATTTTTGTTTATGCTCAATCCGCAATCCAAGCGAAAATGGTTTTGCTGTCAGATTTATATTAAGCCCGTTTAATGCTCGAAAAGTATCTCTGGCGCTATGACCGATACATAAAATCACATTCTTTGATTCAATGAAACAACGATCATTATTTTTTTGGGAATCGACATGATAAACACCGCAGATACGGCCATTTTCGATTGCGAAGTCAGTCACCGTGCGCTCAAAAAGAAATTCACCGCCCAATTCCTCAATCTTTTTGCGAATATTTATTACAACATCACGAAGACGATCCGAGCCCACATGTGGATGTGAAACGTATCGAATTTCACTCGGAGCTCCGAATTGAACAAGTGAATTGATGACATATTCCTTCCTGGAATCGGAAATACCCGAGTAGAGTTTCCCGTCAGAAAATGTTCCGGCGCCTCCCTCTCCAAATTGAATGTTTGAGTAACATTTGAGAGATAAACCATTCATATAATCATTAATGTGTCTGACTCTGTCTTCAACCCTGCATCCGCGTTCCAAGATAATGGGGCGAAGTCCGTTGCGCGCAAGTGTCAATGCTGCAAAGATACCGGAAGGACCAAATCCGATAACAACGGGTCTGAAAGGAATATTCATATGACTGATGGATGATCCGGATGTTTGAGACATCGGTTTATTCGAAATTTGGACAGTGAATTTTATGAGTATTTTATTTTTTCTTCGTGCATCGATTGATTTTCTTTTTATTTCAGCATGTAGCGTTTTATCCGAATCATGCCCGCAGGCGCGCAAGGCCAAAGGCAGCAAGTCTTTTTCGCCGCAATCGGAAAGCGGGTCATCCGGTAAATTGCGGTACTCTTCCGGAGTAAACGAGAGCTCAATTGTTTTATTCATTGTTAAAATCCGACAAATATCTTAATGCGCCATCAGCCGCCGCAAATCCGGAAGACCATGCCCACTGTAAATTATACCCGCCGCAATCTCCATCAATATCTATAATTTCTCCGCATACATAAAGACCTTTGCAGAGTTTTGATTCCATCGATATTGGATTCAATTCAGATGTTTTTACGCCTCCCAAGGTAACTTGCGCATTTTGAAGAGTCATCGTGCCCGTAACTTTTAGATGCAAATATTTAATTAGTTTAGTTAACCGATTGACCTCTGCTTCTGACAATTCCGAAATTAAAGATGCCATCGGTTTCTGAGTTGCTTCTTTGATCACAACCGTAGCGATTCGATTATGAAATAGACCAACAAGGAGCTGGTCCAATCTTCTTTTTGAAAACTTAACGCAACGTTTCCTGAGTAGGTCCAGAATCTCCTTTTCATCATGTTCCGGCATTAAATCGATACTAACCACAACATTTTTTTTGCGATCCGTAATTCCTTGATATAAGGCTCGGGATACCAATCCGGATAGCTGTAATATCGGAGGTCCGGATAATCCATAATCGGTAAAAAGAGTCTCACCATATTCACTGCGAACTTCTATTCCGTCAACAAATAATGAAGCGCGCGAATTAATCTTTATACCGGATAACGGTTTTACAATTCCGATGTCTGTTTTTAGCTGAACAATGCCGGGAATAGGATTTACAATGCTATGGCCTAAAGTTTTTAAAAGATTATAACCGTTACCGTCTGATCCGGTAAATGGAGAACATGAACCGCCGCAAGCAATGATAACCGTCCGCGCATAATACTTCCTGTCGTCAGACGTATATAGCGTAAATAAGTCCTCCGTTTTTTTAATGCCGGTAATCAGTGTTGAAAAATGTTGATCTATATCCAGATCTTCAATCGAAAAACGCAGACAATCAAGTACTGATGAAGAACTCAGACTCACTGGGTAACACTTCCCGTCATTATCATAAAACGTTTGAAGCCCGATATCCTCGAAAAAATCACGGACAGCCTCGTTCGGCATTTTTTTAAGTGCGTCCATTACAAATTGAACATTAGTACCGTGATAATTCGATAGCTCAATGTTCTTATTGGTCAGATTGCACCTTCCGTTACCGGTTAATAAGAGTTTTTTCCCGAACTTAGTATTCTTCTCAAAAATCCCAACGGATATGTCTGATGAAAAATGAGTGTGTTGTCTTTTTTTTACGGCAACGGCACTGGTCATTCCGGATGCGCCGCCACCAATAACCGCAATATCATATGTAATCTGACCCTCGTTTTCACATATGTTCATAGAGGGTTTTCACCATTCAATAATTCAAAACATCGTGAGTACTTACTTCTGTTTTCAGTTCTGCATTTAGAATTACTTTGTACAACTTGCCCCAACGAAAGTACATCTCGAACATCTCCCTCTACAAGTTCAATCTCCATCTCACATATTTCTTCGGAGCGATCCGATACTATAATTTTCCCGTAATCCAAAGACAGCTCAATTATGCTGTTGCCGTAACCAACCATGTAAGAAATGCGATTAAAGACGGTCCGAAACATACAATTAAGCTTCGCATTGGTCACGGGCAAAAGAATATCCTCAATGATATGATATGGGTCATTACACATTTCAGCATTTTTCAAAAACCGTGTCACATCAAATTTATCGTCATCGGTTTTAAAATTCCATTCGAATCGTTGGTGTAAACCATCCTTATTACCAACCGAAGCCTTTACCGTGTGCACATATCCTTCGCCTTCAATTTCCCGGACACGAACCATTGCGCCTTGTGATCGCAGACTAAAATCTTCCGTATCGTAATATGTGTTTACAAATCGTTGCCGCGCCGGTACGTCCGGTAACACAACTCCAACAAACCAGTCGTTCTCTTGAACAGCAAGCAACTCATCCAATGAGTCATATGCCAGTTTCAATTCGGTTTCCATTTAATCCAGTCCTTCCGTCAGCTAGAGGTTAATTGTCCGTACACCGGAGGATGTGACAAGTATTGCTTTGTCTTTACCCGTCAGGCGTAATCGGATTACTTCTTCGTCAATGGAGAGTACTTTGTCAATTTCTCCCTTTTTAATATCAACTAAAATCAGTTTATCATCAACCGCGACCAAAAGAAAATTATCCATTGTAGAATATGCTTTCAGTTGATTGCCAAGAACAATCGGCGTCCCGCGTGTAAAAGATCCGCTGACAATTTCGTAACATATTTGTTGCCCGATTCCATCCGAATAAAATACGCCGGAACCGTTCTCGACAGAAAAAACAGCAATGATATTACTATATTGAGGTGACATCGCAGTTAGCGTACCGTCTGAAAGCATATACAATTCGGATTTCCCGGCCCAAACCAACTTGTCATCACTAAAATATGCAATAGAAGGCATGATTATTGATTCATCCGGAGAATAAAAAGACAAATCGTAAGGAGCCTCGCTCGCAGTATCGGCAGGTATATATATTTGTTTCAAATTTGGCTGCATTTGTGATCCATCGACATCAACCAGCGCAATACTTAAAATACTGCCATTTTCAGAAAATGCCAGAGATACCGGATATCCGGATTCTACCGAATTCCATTGCGCAATTTGATCCCCTGCTGCGTTCAAAATAATCACAGAACCATTTGTGTCTTTTTGTTCCGTAATTATAGCTGTGTATCCTCTGTTGGATATGGCAGCAAAACTAATCTTTTCGGTTAAGTGTCTCTGGTAAACGGCGCCATTGTCATCAAGCAACGCACAAGAATATCCTTCTTGATCAAAAACAAAAACAAATTCTTTGCTGATCTGGCATATAGGATTTTCCATGGAAAAATCCTCGCTGTATATTTCGGTGCCCGAAAGCGAAATGTATGAAGCTCGTGTCGCTGTCACCTTCATCAATCCATCTGCAAAAGGGTAGAGTCGCTGGGCTTCGGAATAATCACAATCGAATCCTGCCAGCGAATTGATGCCCAGAGAGTATTCTGATCCTTGAGATGCAGATATATGATTTTTTATGAGCAAGACGAGAACTGATGACGCAATAATAAGCAGTAACGATACAAATACAATCCATGGCAACAATGGATTTTGATCGCTCTTAGACGGTGAATTTCGCTTTATTCGGTCAGCTGCTGACATTCTTACACCCCATAATCTACAGTTCAGGAATATCATACTTGCCGTTCATTTGTCCGTCAAGCGCACGATCAAGCAACTCATAAGCACCCCAAATGCCATAATCGGAATAATTTGTACCATCTTCTCCATATAACTCTGATTTGTCAACGATAAAGCCCATATAAATTTCATCAATAAATAAATAGTATCTATCGCTGTCTGATTTTGAAAAATCAATTGACCTTAAACTGCCATCTTTTTTAATGATCTTCACGGATATGGTTTTCATGTTTTGGGGCGTGTTATCAAAATCCAAATCTGACACCTTCAGAGCTGATATCGCATTATATAGCACTTCATAATATGCCTTTCCGTCACTATCAGATACTTTTGCGTTACGTTTGTTTATATAAATTTCTGATTGGGCAGACAAAAAACTCTCACCTTCCGGTATATTCATTTCCAGCAGAAAATTACCTTCGGGAAATGTTACTTCAATGGATTTTACCTCTGTAGCCGCTTCTTTAAACAACAGCGGAGAGATCTGTTCAATTAACGGGATTTGTAAACCTGAAAGACTATTCTGCGAGACCATAAAAATATTGGGTGATAAATTTGTCATACCGTAATAATAGTCTCCGATTAGTTTTGACATAAAAATTTCGACTTCAGTTCCATCCGTTTTATTAATCGAAAATGAATATTCAGGGTCATCCAGCCCGTAGTCCTTGATGTCAGTGTCTGAACTTAAAAACTTATAAATGGATAAATTCAGTATGTTTCCGATGAATCCTGACATCTTATTACTCGCCCTAAACGAAAACGGGGAATTGAATTTCCATTGATTCAGCGTTACATCCATATTATTGTCCGAATCGTCCGGGGAAAGTACAACGTCAATCGGATCCGTTTTTCTCCTGAATGAAAATGAAACAACTTGATCATACGGGATTGATAAAAGATGATTATCCAAAAAATCCAGATATGTATATTCACACAAATTGCGCAGGTATGCCGAAACCAGGTGGACCTCATTCAAATCATTGATTTTGATATAGGTGCTTTCGTTGCCAATCGAATAAGCACCAATAAACACTTGATTAACTTGTCCGGAAATCATAGTAATTTCAACGACATACTCAGGTGATTCAAGTCCGTATTCCGATAATGAACTGCCCTCGGTATCAATTCTTTCAATGGAAGAAATGCTTGCAAATGATGCAATGTAATTATTAAATATCACCTGTGAATATGTAAGTTCCGATGATAGACCATCCGGACCAAAGTAATTCCACATCTTCATATCTGTCGGTTTTTCCCCGGAAGATATGGTGAAACTATCTCCATTCTTCTTCTTCACAGTAACCGATTCAATATCATCAATCGGAAAATTAAGTAATTCTACCCCGCTTCCTTCCGGCTTCGTTACATCGTCTTTTCCCTGCTTCGTATTGGATATAAGTTTATATGTAAGAAACAAAAGACATAATATCAACAATACGATCAAAGGAATTCGAAGGCTACGTGCTGATTTCATAGCTAGTCCTTCCGGTTAAAGATTTTTTCTCTTGTTATACACTATTGCAGCAATGACAAGAAAGAAAAGTGGAATAATCGCAACCAGTGTCACTGATAGAATTGTATTTTCGGATACGGTTGGCCTGGCGGTTAGCGCATAATTGGGAAAGACTTTAGATTCAACTGTGCTGGTAATTTTTTCTCCGGTTAAATTTTGAGCTAAGCTACTTAAGAATTTTGCGTTCAAATCATTGAGTCCCATCGAATAGTAATATTCATCAGCGGATATAGATTGTGTACCGAATACAATCAACTCACCATATCCGTCAGTTCCATTCCGAGATGAATACATCGCCGCATTATGAATACCGGTGGTCGCACCGCTTGTATCAGCAACGCCTTTTGATTCCAAAATGGCTAATTCCGAAGAAGTAATTATAGGAACAACATTGATTGTGTTATTCGGGTTGTCATACTCCTCTATGTTTCTGGCATAACTGATTGTCAAATATGTAGTATCAACGAGATTTGCAAACTTATCCGAAATATCTCCGCGAGATATAAATACATTCTCCGTATTATAAATATACGAAGGGTCATTCTCAAAAATCAGCGAATCAGTCATCGAAATATTCATGTATTCAAGGACTTTTTTCAAGTTATCATATTGCACATTCGCCGTATTGTACTCATTAATTACAATCAATTTTCCTCCCTCAGAAAGGTATTTAATCAATATTACTGCGTCAGATTGAGTTATATCCTGCATTGGCTGATTAATAAACAGCAGTTTGCAGTCCTCAGGTATCACACTTTTTTCCGAAAGAGTCAAATCAAATGTCTGATATCCGCAATTTTTAAAAATAACATCCATCATTTGATGAGGGGCTTCTTGATGATTAGAAAGAAAATAAATCGATTTTGTTTCTTTTTGCAATAGATTTATAATTGTTCCTGTAAACATCATTTCAATGTTATTTGAAATTGGTGCATACTTATTATAATTATACAAAAAATACTTATCAAAAATAAAACAGTCATAAGGTTCGATGACTCGCACTTCATCCATATACTTAACAACAAACGTGTTTTGAGACAACTCAATTCCGTCCGCCGCATTTATATCCTCAATAATTGAAGGATGTGTGATCGGATCGACATATCGAACGGTAATCTTTCCATTGGAGGAATCTGCGTATTCATTTAGCAACGGTATGAAGTATTTATAAATCGATGACTCCAGGTTTGCAGGTTTTTCAAACAACCCTATGATTTCAACATCCGAATCCAATTGAGAAATGACATCTTGAGTTTGAGATCCAATAGTGTTCATTTTCGAGTCAGAAAAATCAAGTTTCAATCTACTTCCAAAAACAACATCAAAAAGCAAGTTGAACACAATCAGAATCGCCGCTAAAAGCAATACCGAGCCAATTGAATAGATCCGCATGGACCGGGATCTCTTGTCATTGCTTTGAATTCTCTTCCTTCGATCAGAAAAGAAATTCATCGCCTTATTGAGGATATTCATGAATTAACCTCCGCATTCATAAGATCATTCAACTCTGGCTCCAACGTCTCTTCTCCAAAATTCTATACGTAACGAACAAGAACAACAGTACAAGACTGGCACAGTAAATAAATGGAGATAAATTGAAAATGCCGACATAAAGACCGTCAAGTCGTGTATATGGGTCAAACCATTTCACCGTTTTTTCGACACCTTGTCCTATCGAATTAATCGTTTCAGAGCCAAGTCCGAATGATGTCAGCGCATTCAAAAGACTGATTGTAATGGACCGAAGTTGAGTAGCTACAACGGTAAAATATTGAGTGAAAAAAATAATAGTCAAGCTTAACAATGATGCGATGACTTGATTCTCTGTAATGGCGGATGCCATGGTGCCAATGGCAAGAAACGCTGCTCCAAGAAACAGAAAAGCAAGAAATGAGCCGAACGTGCGTGCGTTCACAAGACCACCCAGTTTTACGGTAATAATCATGTGTACCAAAATATTGATGCTCATCAAAACAAACAATGTAAAGGATGCAAGATACTTTGCAATAACAATATGGTATAAAGGGGTCGGAGAAGTATACATCAGAATATCCGTTCCGCTTTTCTTCTCTTCCGCAAAAAGTCTCATGGTAATTAGCGGTATGATAAGAAAAAGTACACTTCGCATGTAAACTATCTCACCAGAGATATTTACAACACCACTTGCGATACTCGAAGAAAAATAAAATCCGCTTATTAACGCAAATATGGATATCGCGACCCAGCCGATAGGAGATCTGAAATATGAAAACAGCTCACGTTTATAATAAGCAACCATAGCTAACTCCTTTTCTTCTTATCGGACGAGGTTACGTTCATATAAATGTCTTCGAGAGATGGGTTTAGTGACTTGAATTCCAGAATCGGCCATAAGTTTGACGCCATAGAGAAAAAAACATCCCTCCGAATATCGGTATTTGAATCTGATAGTAATTCGAAAACGGATATTCCGTTGTCTGAGTGCAATTGTGTGACTCCTGATACACCTGAGACAGATCTTAGTACCTGTTCAATTTCTATATCGTTTGATCCTATGGTTATGGAGAGTTTAGACTGATTTGAAAGCCTTTTGGACAATTCATTCGGCGTATCAATAGCAACAATTCGTCCGGCATTAATGATAACAACACGATCACATACGGCCTGAATTTCAGATATAATATGTGAACTCATAATGATCGTATGATCCTTGCTCAGTAATTTCAGAAGCATTCGAATTTCAATAATCTGCTTTGGGTCAAGTCCGACTGTCGGCTCATCAAATATCAATATGGGTGGATTTCCGATCATTGCCTGTGCAAGACCGACACGCTGCCTGTATCCCTTTGAAAGATTATGAATCATCCGTTTGGAAGCGTCTGATAGTTTGACCAGTGCCATAATCTCATGAATCTGCTTTTCGCGAATACTCCGGGGAACTTGTTTTAAATCAGATATAAATCGCAGGTATTCCAATACGGTCATGTCCAGATATAGAGGTGGTTGTTCCGGCAAGTAGCCAATTAGTTTTTTAGCGAGCGACGGTTCTTCCAGAATATCATGTCCATCAATCGTTACCTTCCCGGATGTGGCAGATAAGAAACCCGTAATGATGTTCATTGTTGTTGTTTTCCCGGCGCCGTTAGGGCCGAGGAAACCCAGAATCTCGCCTTTTAATACATTAAAAGACACCTTATTCAAAGCCTTCTTGTCTCCATACTGTTTGCATAGTTCTTTGATCTCGATCACGAAGATACCTCCATGAAATCTGACTTGTACATCCTGCAACAGAATGCATAACGATTGGAATCGCGGACAATACCATCTACTTGAATTATGTCATCATCTTCATTGACAAAAAGGTCAACTTTTTCTTTGAACTTAATTTCGGATAAATAGTTAATGTCTATTGTCAGAATATCACATTTTGATAAAGCATCCGTATGGGCAGCATCCATACACCAGGCAATATATCGGGTGTTGTTAACATGAATATTCCGATCAATTTCTGAATAATCCGCATACTTTACAATCGAAGGAAATTTATTATCATGCGCATTCAAATCAAGTTGAAGCGATTGCAGTTTCGGAGGAATATCATATAAAACACATTTATCAACAGACGCTTGTTCAGAAATATCTGCAAAAATTGCCGGTCGAATCGGTCGATGAGAATTCTTATCTGCCGCAATCCACATCGACGTCGCTTTCCCTATCTCATGACCCGAAGAATCATAGATCAAAAAATCACGCAGGAAGTATAATCTCTCAAAACCTCTCGACCATGTAGATACAGTTATATGATCTTGCCAGGAAGGCAGTTTTGACATGGTTACAGACATCCGAAGTAATAACCAACATGCATTGTGCTCATCCATTTTCTCGGCTCCCCAGCCATGCTCTGAAGCGCTTCTGGAGGCAGCTTCCTGTAACATACCGAACAATGAATGCAGATGAAGCTTGTCCCGGAAATTGACTTCCGAACCGAGGACCTGAAAATGATATTCTGATACTCTATCCATGTATTCTCTGACTACTCGTTCGCCTTGTCTGCTCACGAAATCCTTTTTGATTGCTTACCATTTACTTGATACCGCCATCCAGTTCGGATTTTCTGATACTTTTCCGTCCAATAATTAAAATCACAAATGCGACTATAAAAAGTACCGATACACTGGCAATCCCCATGGCGGCACTTCCGGTCACCAAAGAAATAAATCCGTATAATGCCGTCCCCAGTACAGCTGCAAACTTACCGAATATATCGAAGAATCCAAAGTATTCATTCGATCTGTCAGGTGGTATTAATTTGCCGAAATAGGAGCGGGACAATGCCTGAATACCTCCCTGCACTGTGCCGACAAGAATCGCCATCAAAAAAAACAGTATCTGTGACACCTTAATTGCATCTTTATATTTAACGCTCGTTTCGGAAACAGACTCAATAGAATAACCCATATAAAACCCGACTCCGCAAATTAAAACATAAACACATACAGCAGCAAGAATCATTCGCATCGCACCAAATCGTTTTGCCATTCCGCTAAATAGAATCGTACATGGAACCGCAACAACCTGCGTAACTAAAAGTGCCCCGATTAACCATAATTTATCGAGTTTAATTGTTGTTCCATAGGATGTGGCCATGTGAATTACAGTATTTACACCGTCAATATAGAAAAAGTATGCAATGAGAAACAAAAACACTCCTCTGTTTTTAACAAGTGAAAGAAACGTATCCCGGACATTCTTAAGTGTCAAACCAATCACGCCTTTCGAAGGGGCGTCAACATAGTGAGTTTGCTTCACTTTAAGCAGAATCGGAAGACTGAAAAGTGCCCACCATACCGTTGTAATCATAATGGCAATTTTAAAACCCAACGGATTTTCGAATCCGAGGACATAAATTACCGCAAGAGAAATCAGAAAGGCAATTGTACTACCGCCGACATAGCCCATAGCAAATCCGTAAGAAGAAATCTTATCCATTCTTTCCTTTGTCGTAACATCGGTTAGAAAAGAGTCATAGAATAAGTTGGCACCGGTGAACCCGATATATGATAAGACATATCCTACAAGCATAAACTTCCAATTATCTGTTAAAGCCATAACGAACGTAAACGAGGTTCCAATCGTGATAAAGAGTATAAGAAATTTCTTTTTCATCCCCTTAAAATCAGCGTATGCGCCTAGAAAAGGAGCTAAAACGGCAACCAGCAATGTCGCGACAGAGGAACCAAAAGCCCAAGCCTTATCCGTACCGCCTAAAAATGAAATAAAATAAATAGGCACTATAGCCGCCATTATATTGGTGGCATAAACCGAATTTGCCCAATCGTAAAACAACCATGAAATTTCAGCGATCGTCAGCTTGCCCGATTTTCTAAGATCTTTACCGGAATCCAATTTGCTCATAGATTACCTCCGTTTTCATTCATAAACTACGATCTAAGGCTTCTCGGGTTATATCTCTTAAAAACATTAATAAAACGCTCATCATAGTCAAACAGAACTAGTTTGTTACTCCCATTCTGAGTAGTCATAAATAGCCAAACCGGATCAACGCCATTTCCGGAACTGTAATCATATATTGCGCCTGCCTTCTTGAGCAGGTTCAGATAATCCGGATCAGTAATCGGGCATACGACACTGAAATCTTTGCAGCTCCCTACAAAAATAATTTTCCTCTTTCTCTTCGCAATAATTCTTTCCACAGTTAACTCATCATTTGTAAGACTATATTCAAACTCTGATTTGATCGAGATGACCAAACGGTATGAAAGATAAATTAACCCGGCCGAAATAATTACAGAGAATGAGAACGCCTGGTAATAATTAAATAAAACAGCCATATTCATGAACAGAACGATCACAATGGTTGATAACACGATCATAATCTTAAGAATATTTTGAAGTATGCTATTCTTTTGTGAAACTAATTTCTCGATAAAAACATCATTAATCATAATTCTTCTCCATTCATACCACGCACATTTATATTATCCTATTTCAAAAATAAATCAAACGTGATACAGAATAGTTTTTATAAAAAAGGCCGATGTTGCTTAAGCAACACCGGCCATCATAAAGACCTTTTCGAACTAATACATTCCTGCTCCGCCGCCGGGGTTACCCATTGGCGGCTCAGGCTGAGGTATATCACAAACGACGGCTTCGGTCGTAAGCAGAATAGCAGAAACTGAAGCTGCATTCTCAAGAGCAGAACGTGTTACTTTTGCCGGATCAATGATGCCGGCCTTATACATATTCACATATGTTTCGGTAAGCACATCAAATCCGATTCCGACACTCTTCTTCTTGATATTTTCGCAAATAACACTTCCGTCAAGTCCGGCATTGGTCGCAATCTGACGAACCGGCTCTTCAAGCGCTTTGATAACTATACGAATACCGGTCTGTACATCCCCTGTATGTAAAGGTAGTAAAGCCTGAACATCCGGAATAGCATTTATGTATGCTGTCCCGCCTCCCGGTACGATACCTTCTTCAACAGCAGCACGAGTAGCCGCCAGAGCGTCTTCAATTCTCAGTTTCTTTTCCTTCATTTCAGTCTCTGTTGCGGCACCAACTTTAATAACCGCTACCCCGCCTGAAAGCTTAGCCAGTCTTTCCTGCAACTTTTCCTTGTCAAAATCAGATGTTGTATCTTCAATCTGTTTGCGAATCTGTGATACTCTTGCTTTGATTTCAGATTCAAGACCAGCCCCGTCAACAATAATCGTATTCTCTTTTTGAATTTTAACCTGACGTGCTTTTCCAAGCTGCTCAATGGTTGTTTCTTTGAGATCCAGCCCGAGATCTTCAGTAATTACCTGGCCTCCGGTTAAAATTGCTATATCCTGAAGCATAGCTTTTCTACGATCACCAAATCCGGGAGCTTTGACGGCAACGCAAGTGAAAGTACCGCGCAACTTATTTACAATCAGAGTAGCGAGGGCTTCGCCGTCAACATCTTCAGCAATGATCATTAACTTCTTACCAAGTTGAACTACTTTTTCAAGAAGCGGCAATACATCCTGAATATTACTGATCTTCTTATCTGTAATCAGAATGAACGGTTCATCTAAAACTGCTTCCATCTTATCCATGTCCGTGCACATGTATGAAGATACATAGCCTCTGTCAAATTGCATACCTTCAACTACTTCAAGTTCTGTTCCCATTGTCTTTGATTCTTCAACAGTAATAACACCATCAGCAGAAACCATTTCCATGGCCTTAGCGATCAATTCTCCGACGTAGTCATCACCTGCGGAAATGGCAGCAACGCGTGCAATATCTTTTGATCCGTTAACCTTTTTTGACTCTCTTGCAAGAAAATCAATAGTTGATGAAACTGCCAGCTGGATTCCTTTACGAAGAATGATTGGATTAGCTCCCGCTGCAACATTTTTGAGACCTTCGCGAATAATCGCTTGAGCAAGAAGCGTTGCGGTTGTTGTTCCGTCGCCCGCAACGTCGTTTGTCTTGGATGCAACTTCCTTAACAAGTTGAGCACCGGCATTCTCAAACCGGTCCTCCAATTCAATTTCCTTTGCAATTGTGACTCCGTCATTTGTGATGAGCGGTGCGCCATATTTCTTATCAAGAACTACATTTCTTCCTTTCGGTCCCAACGTAATTTTTACCGTGTCAGCGACTTTATTAACGCCGATTTCAAGTGCTTTTCGAGCATTCTCAGAATACTTCAGATCTTTAGCCATTTTGATCTACCTCCGTGGAATATGTTTATTATATTGTCAGTCAACGATAGCCAGGATGTCATTAAGCCTTAGTATCATAAACTCAACCCCATCAACCTTGACTTCGGTACCCGCATATTTGCTTACCAAAACCTTGTCCCCTACCGATACTGTCATTTTTACTTCTTTACCGTCAACCAGTCCTCCGGGACCGACTGCAACTATTTCAGCAACCTGCGGTTTCTCTTTGGCTGTTCCGGCAAGAACAATTCCGCTCTTTGTCGTTTCGACTGCTTCAAGCATTTTGATAACAACTCTGTCACTTAGTGGTTTAATTGTCATTGTAATTCCTCCCCGGTATACTTTTTGGTTTTAGCACTCATTGGTTCAGAGTGCTAATGGCATGTATAATATATTTCTTTTTCCGCAACGTGTCAAGACGAAATATCGCTTCACCAGTCGTTTTTAGCAAACTCAGTTGAATAAATGCTTGATACATATATTCGAAAAACAGTAATTACTCAAAACCAGGCGCACCCGGAATTTCTCTAACCGGATCGACTTGGAATGTTTCTCCGAAAATAAATTCTTGAACCAACGGAATCATTCCATTCCAATCCGGCCGGATACTCCATTGTCCTTTAGCAAAATCAGAATACATACCCTGATTTGAGTATCCGTCTATCGGAAGTTGCAAAAACTCGAACTCAGTCGATGTATAATTTGCCAGAAAAGTGAATGCATACCATTCAATCTTATCCTTAGTAATATTGGTAGATACTTGTTCCGCAATGGTCTCAACGGCGCTCATTTTCTTGGTAAGTGAAAGCTTGTTAAACTGCTTTAATAAACTCGTGAGAACTTCTATTTGACGCTTCGACCTTCCATAATCGCCGTTTCCGACTTTTCTGATTCGAGCATAAGCCACTGCTTGCCTACCGTTAAGACGCTGTGTTCCGGCGGATTGAACAAAGTATAGTTCATCGTCTTCAGAACCAAATTTCTGATTTTGCTCTCTAATCAGTTCATTCAGTCCGCCTTCAAGATGTGTACGCTCTTCCTCAGATACATATACATATACGCCGCCTACTGCATTTACAATTTTCTCCATGTGATAAAAGTTGACGTACGCATACTCTTCGAGCTCAATTCTGAGTGAATCTTCAATTGCAATCATTAGCAGTTCCGGTCCGCCGTAAGTCATTGCGGTGTTTATCTTCTGCGGTTCAGTGTATCCCGGTATATAAACATAATTATCTCTGGCAATAGACATCATCTTGATTGTATTATCATTTTCATTAATAGACATGATTATGATTACATCGGCCAAATGCCCCGAGCCATCCTCAGAGTATGATTTACCACGGCTATCCGTTCCAATCAATAAAATATTGTGTATATATTCAAATTCCGGAACAGGGACAGGGGTAGGTGTAGCGGCAGCGGCTGAGCCGGAGGCATCGGTTGTCTCAGATTGAGCAACAGCATCCGAAATAGATACGATCGAACCTTCTTCATTAATCATCGATGGATTTTCGTTAGATGGGATGTAGTTAATTTTGTTTAATACATTTTCTTTATACACAAAGAGAGCAATAAATGTTACCGCAAAGAGCAATACCACTGACGATACGAATACAAGAATAATACGAAGCACAACATTTGATTTCTTTTTATTCTTTTTGGCCTCATTAAACTGAGCTTTATTTGAGCTTTTTACCATAAATATTTACGGCAATCATGCCGATTTGTCCTCCTGTTCAATGATTAGTAACCGCGGGGGTTCATACTTTGCCATCGCCAAGCGTCTTCACACATCTCACGAAGTCCGCGCTGCGCTTTCCAGTTCAGCTCCTGAAGCGCCTTCTTGGTGGAGGCATAGGAAATGGGTATATCCCCCTCTCGTCTTGGACACAAAACACAGGGAAGCTTTTTCCCGATAACGTCTTCAAATGTCTGAATGACTTCAAGAACTGAATACCCCTTCCCTGTTCCCAAATTAAAGACTTGAACACCGGTGTCCCGAATGCATTTTTGCACTGCAGATACATGCCCTTCGGCAACGTCCATTACATGAATGTAATCTCTGACTCCGGTTCCGTCTTTAGTCGGATAGTCCGTACCATATACTGACAATCTGTCCAGTTTTCCAACGGCAACCTGAGTAATGTAGGGAAATAGATTGTTAGGCATCCCTTGAGGATCTTCACCTATTCTGCCCGAAGGATGTGCACCGACCGGATTGAAATACCGAAGAAGCATAACAGACCAATCCTGATTTGCATGATAAGTATCTCTGAGAATCTGCTCGTTCATACTTTTGGAAAAACCATACGGATTCGTGCATTTCCCGGTTAATGATTTTTCCGAATAAGGAACTTTGCCTGAAGTCCCGTAAACTGTCGCAGAAGAACTAAAAACAATTCGACTTACATGATGTCGCTGCATGACTCTGCATAGTGAAATTGTACTAAGCAGATTTGTCCTATAGTAATCCAGCGGCATGTCCACAGATTCGGCGACCGCTTTTTTGCCGGCACAATGAATAACACACTGAATAGAATGTCTCGTAAAAATTTTCTCCATTTCAATCTCATCCGTTACGTCATACGGATAGAAACTGACTTTCTTTCCGGTGATTTCACGAATTCTTGATACAGCCTCAAAACGACTATTTGAGAGGTCATCAACAATAACAACGGAGAATCCTGCGTTAAGAAGAGAAACACAAGTATGAGAACCGATATATCCAGCTCCCCCCGTCACCAAAATATCTAACATCATTGCCCTCCGAGAATTTACTGTTTAGTATTACAAAGACACAGTTAATAATACACTGATAAGCAAAAAAATAACAGTCTTCTTACCCATTAGACATAATTAAAATATTATTCGGGCTTCCAAAAAGTTATAATGAATTAAATGATTCAATTTAATAATTTGATGAAAGCGGTAGGTGATCATATGACTTTCAAATCCGATTTTATTTGGGGTGTCTCAACAGCTTCCATACAGATTGAAGGCGGATCAAACCCAAAAGAACGTTCATTATCCAATTGGGATACTTTCTGTGAAATTCCCGGGAAAGTTTATGATGGCCACAATGCACTTGTATCATCAGACCATTTTCATCATCTTGAAGAAGATGTTGCAATTATGAAACAACTTGGTGTTAAAGCATATCGATTTTCAGTGTCATGGCCTCGTGTCATTCCGGACGGGATCGGCAATCCAAGCCAGGAAGGTATTGCTTTTTACAATCGACTTATTGACGAGCTCCTGCGGAACGGAATTGAGCCATACCTAACCCTATATCACTGGGATCTCCCATATCCGCTTCTCTTAAAAGGCGGCTGGCTAAATCCCGACATACCCGATTGGATGGAAGAATATGCCAAAGTGTTGGTCGATTCTTTTTCAGATCGTGTATCCAATTGGATTACCCTGAATGAGCCTCAATGCTTCATTAATGAAAGTTATAGCAAAGGTATACACGCGCCCGGTTACAATGTCAGTAACCGTGAACTGGCTCAGGCAGTTCACAATTCACTGATGGCACACGGCAAAATTGTACAAGTCATTCGTCAATCGGCAAAACGTCCTGCAAAAATTTCGTACGCGCAAGCGACGCCTTTATGTAGCATTCCAAAATCTGATGCAGATATTGAAGTCTCCAGACAAAGACAATTTAGTCTTTCTGCTTCGTTTGCCGGATCTGGTGTCATATATTCGGATCCGATTTTTCTGGGTCGTTATCCGGAGGAATTCTTAAATAAATACGAATCGATTCTTCCTCGCTTTGGCCAAAACGATATGAAACTTATCTCCCAACCAATCGATTTTTTGGGAATTAATCTATATTTTGGCAACTATATTGAAGCCGGATGCGATAATGAACCCGTTGTCCTTTCCAATCCCCCCGGATTTGCAAAGACTGCTTTTGGATGGCCGGTTAATCCCGAATGCATGTACTGGGCCAATAAATTTTGCTATGAACGTTATGGTGTACCGATAATTATTACCGAAAACGGTATGAGCGGAAACGATTGGGTGCACTTGGATGGTCATGTTCATGATCATGACAGAATCGATTTCATAAATCGATATCTGCTTCAGATGGAACGCGCTATAAATGAGGGCGTTGACATTAGGGGATATTTTCACTGGTCTCTTCTTGACAATTTTGAATGGGCTCGCGGATACTCAGAAAGATTTGGCATTGTTCATGTTGATTTTCTGACAGGTAAAAGAACTATTAAAGACTCCGGGTTGGTTTATAGTGAAATTATCCGCAATAATTCTGTTGGTGCAAAATGATTAAGCGTCACTTTATACAATCGTATTGTTGAGGATTCTTTCACTTTTCACTCAAACGATATGTGTTTATGTAGTATATTTATAATCAACTGAGTATACTGCGGAGGTTTCATGAGCAAGACTATTTATATTGCAGATGATGAGTCAAATATACGTAATCTGGTTCAAACATTTTTGGAAAGAGAAGGCTACAACGTGAAGGCGTTTCAAGACGGCGAGTCTTTGTTGCGTTTTTTTTCAACGAATCCGGCTGATCTCGTTATTCTTGATGTAATGATGCCGGGTAGAGACGGGTTTTTTATTTGTAGCGATATACGGAAAATGAGCAATGTTCCTATCATTATGCTAACTGCGCGTGACAGCGACGCAGATTACATTTCCGGACTATCTCTTGGAAGTGACGACTATTTTACTAAGCCATTTAGTCCGATGAAACTGGTTACAAAAGTGAAAGCCATTTTTAGAAGAGCCGAAGCTGACAGGACAACATTTTCAGAAGCTGACGGAACACTTGGGTTTAATGATATTACGATTATGCTCAAAACAAAGATAGCTACTTCAAAAGGAATAGACCTTCAGTTGACACCCAATGAATACGCATTGTTAACATATTTAATAATGAACAGAGACAGAGCTATATCAAGAACAGAGTTGTTAGATCGGTTATGGGGATACGAGACCGAAGTTGAGACACGCGTTGCTGATGATACCGTGAAACGTTTGAGGAAAAAATTGTCAACATCCGAAGTCGAAATAAAGACGGTCTGGGGCTATGGATTCAGGCTGGATTCTGCATCCGGTTCTTCAAATGATCCCACGTGAATATTTGAACACTGAAAAAGAGGTACAACGCATTGTTCGGTAAAAAGATTAGTCTTCGTCTTCACATCTTTATTGCATTTTGCGTTGTTTTCATGATCGCTTTTTCCACTGTTTTTGTTGCAATTCGTCTCGTCCTCAATAATTTTGTTCGAATTGACGCAACTAACAAGCTTGAAACAACGGTAAAAGAAACCAATGATCTTGCAAATTCGATAGGAAAGTCAGCATTTTATGTTAAGGGTAAAAACGATATTGATTCCAGTCTTCGTACGTTAGTTGAAACAGTCTCAGGAAGATCGGATGTAGATGCTGCATTGTTGACTTCTGAGATGAAAATTGAGTGGCCAAAAAATTACGTTTACAACGAGGATCGTTCAAAAGCTATCAGCGTTTTATCAGAGCTTCAACAACGCGAGACCAATATCGGTGACGGAAAAATATACGTCGTCAATATTGATTCTTCATCCTATTGCGTTGCTTCAATACCGATTATCACATATGAATACCAGACAAGTGGATCCAATAAAACTCCGGATTTCTACTTGTTGTTGTATTTGGATATATCGCAATATGAACTTTTTGCAAGAAGTTTGGATAAAACACTTTACGTTATTATATTTTCTGCTTTACTGCTTTCTTTGGCTGCATCACTTATCGTTTCAAACAGCATAATTAAATCACTCCATAAATTGAACGATTTTGCCAGCAAAATCGGATCCGGTGATTTTAGACCGGTTGAATTAAACCTGTTAGACAAGGAACTTGATTCTCTTGCCTCTAATATGAACAGCATGGCAATCATACTATCAAATGCCAATTTAGAGCAGAAAACATTTTTTCAAAACGCCTCGCATGAACTGAGGACTCCACTAATGTCAATTCAGGGTTACGCAGAAGGAATAAAGTATAAAATTTTCGATGATGTTGATCCTGCGGTTGATGTGATTATATCAGAATCAAAACGCCTTACAGGCATGGTCGAAAATCTGCTCGCGATTTCTCGCCTTGACATGACTGCGGCCGGTCTTCAAAAAACAAATAAATCAACATTATCTTTGTATGAATTACTAGAGTCAGTGATCGAAAATGTTCGCGGATCAATTCTTCTGTCTCACAAGAACTTATCACAACACTTTGAAGGCGAGGATATTTTGGTATGTGGTAATGAGGGGGATCTATTCAGAGCATTTGAGAATGTCCTTTCAAATGCCATTAGGCATTCGCGATCAATTATCGATCTTCATGTCGGCAAAGACATCAATGGATTGGCCGAAGTGACCATATCTGACGACGGCCAAGGAATATCAGAGGATCTTCTTCCGACTATATTTAACCGTTTTGTCCAGGGAGAAGGAGGAAAACATGGGATCGGACTTGCATTAGTGAAAGCGATAATTACCGACCATAACGGAGATATTAGTGCTGTAAATCGCGCAGGCGATGAAACCGGCGCAATATTTACAATTCATCTCCCCATTTCAAACACGGGAAAGACGCAAATATGTTATCCTTGCGTAGCCGACAATTTAGATTCACTTGTTGTTGATGAAGTGTCCGATTCGGATGCTGTTGATGACTCCGATTGATCCGATTGCACAACATTGGAATCTGCCGGCTTTTCAAAGTATACGGGTTGGTCTTGAATTACTAAAGGCAAATACGGAAGTGCGGAAACAAGCTTTTTGTCAATCTTCCAGTCATCTTGTTCAAACCCTGCCGGTATGATATCACGAATCCCAAAAATGTTCATTGCACCTGCATATGTAATAATTGCGATAAGAATTACAACAACAATCAATTGAATAATGAGAGTAAGCGACATACCTGACTTTCTGATTCCTCCTATCATTCTGGGCAATCTCGGTGAATGAGAATTATGATGCGACGAGGTTGAATATGAAAGCGAGTCAAGTATGCGAAAAGGAATTGAATCAATCTTTCTGTGAATATCGGACAATAATGAGTTTCTGGTGAAATCATCGAGTGTGCGATTGGATACTTTAACATCCAACGGGAGAGGATATTTCGACGCAACATGAGATACTCTCTTTTCAAGAATTTCCCCGAATACAAATACAAGGTTTTCCTCTTCCCTAACATTTCTCTGATGATAGGTCTCAACAAACGACTCCAAAAGAACATTTTCCGTGCGCGTTGTGTCGCCTAATACTTTATAAGCCGATCGATATGCAGACGGTGCATATTCATTGAAAAAATCATCAATATTATTTCTTGACAGAGGTTCAGTCCAAAGATTCATAGCCACTTACCCCCATCTGTTGAAGAGGATGCAAAATCATCCCGGGGATCCTCTATATCTATAGGGTCATAACCTTCATTGGTATCTGAAGTCCAGGGCACGCCATTCCCGTCATCACGATAAAATACATTAGTCGATTCTGGCTCGTAATCCAATGAATCCTGTTGCCATTCATTTTCCGGTTCAATGAATGGATCTTCAATCACCGTCTCCTCTTTGGGGTGAGATGATGACGTATAAATCAGGTTCATGACAGGATATCCCATAAGAAGTACCGATAATATCAATGAATAAATCAATAACGGAATCATAATTTGATTGAACATAAACGCAAATCCAAGACCTATGACGCCGATCACAACACCGTTAGCAAAAGCACGTTCAAAAATAATACGCGCTATCGGTCTCTTGTCTGCACGAATCAAATTGCTATAGTGTTCCAGATATTTGAAATCAGAAAGGCCGGCTGCCGTCCCCAATAAGGAAACAGTGACGACAAGCATTTTTGCCGTTGGAACAAGCACAAAGAGAAGCATGCCGGCAATTTGAAGAAGTGCCGAGAATAGAACAACTGTTTTAATTTTCATGTTAACTTGAATTAGTGCCGTCAATAGTTTAGTGATAACGCAGCAGAAAAGAGCGAATAAAAAGTAATAAAAAGAGACTGTCGCTAGCGAAATTCCAACGCTTTCAAGAAAGTTCGGAATGAAGCCGATAAAAAATGCGAGTTGCATTCCTAACGTGAGAACCGCACTCCAAAGGAATGTTCCGGATTTTCGATTAAGCAAAGCGTACAGATAACTTGTTAAATGCAAATCAGGTTCGTTGGATGCCGGGCAATGTTGCACAATGAGCATTGATTGAACAGCAACCAGAAAGAGAAAAGCACCTGCAATCAACAATACCGGTAAAAGCCCAAATCGCTCATAAAGAATCCCTGCCATTACAGTACCTACCGCGGCTCCGAGTACTTGTGCAGAATACTGAGTCTTTCTGACTGTGATTTCTTCAAAACCCTCATGCCCAAGTCTGCTTGCGTACAGACGATACTCGCGCTGAAAGAAAAAAACCATTCCTAAGAAAAACGAAATTGGCAGCTGAAGCAATATATAAATAAACGGATTTGAAAACACGCCAACGATAAGGAGCAATAAAAATGAAACGATTATAGAGAAAAGAAGTGATATTCTGGATGTAAACTTCTTGAAAATCATGACTCGTACTGACCTGAATCCAAAAAAACCAAGAGCAAAAAGCATGATTGCCAGTAAAATTAAACCTTGCTTAACATAAACAGGATAGTTAAAGGAAGTTAAAGATGTCTTAAGAAAAGAAGCTATAATCAATGGCGGCATCACACATGCCATTGCAGAAAAAAAAGCTATTGATTCACAGCCGGATAAACCATAACGAATAATCTTGGGCAACTGAAGATTGGGCTTTCCAAAGACACTGGATAGCAATTTGCTTGATTGATAGTAAACAATAGTTAGTGAGGTAGCGATCGCTAGCAAAGTGAATATCCATGAAAGCGAGAACCCGTTAACAGTCGAGTAAAAATGATATTCAGGCATCATTATCTCTATAATTCCAGAGGCAGCACCGGACGATCCAATAATAGGAGCGACTCCTGCGACATATGAAGTCTCTCCGTCAACCCGTTTGGCAAGAAACACCTGCTGCTGATCAAAAGTTTTGTTGTACTCTTCACCTGCACCTTCAAGCATTATCTGTTCATCGGCAGAATCATCTGATGAATTTGACTTGTCAGAAGAATAGACTCTTAAAAACGAGTTTCCGGCCTTCAAATATATATTTACAATGTAAGGTTTATCCTTGGCATAATTGTATATCGGCAAAGGATAAGCCATTCCCTTTTGGACAACGGAATTGGATATACCAATGCCGGAAGAAAGGGCAATCGAAAGCATTGTTTCAGCTCTTTCTTTTTCAAGGATTGACTTATACGCAGTTGTGATCACCGATGATACAACGATAAGAATAACAAGAATGATAACAAAGCAAAATGAAAGTTGTGCTGCAATAGACTTCTTCCCCTTCGGAGGCTCGGAAAATCCGTTGAACAAGTAATTCCTCATTCCTTGTCCCTCCAGCTCTTTTTACTAACCGAAAGAAATTTGGGAATTGCATATTGCATGGAAAAAAGTAACAAGCCGATGGATACAGAAACAATCACAGCAAGCAAAATCTTTCTTTCAAGTACATCACCATAATCATTCAATCCGAAATATTGTCCTTTGAGTTCAAATAAGCCAACAACACTTTTGCTACTATCCGTAATTGGAATTAAAACACTGATATCTTTATTAGATCTGATGATATATGGTTTCAAATCAGCCTTTAGCCACTCTGATGGTTGCACCTGAGAAGATGCCATAACTGCTTCTTTACTTTCATATACTAAATAAAGTTGCCCGTCCTTATATTGATATATGCCATAATTGACTTCAGAATAATTGTCTTCCGGATTATTGGGTAATAACAAGTTAATTACCGCGGCATACTTCTGTCCGGCAGAAACCGGATCTGATACGATGTCGTCTCCGTTAATTACAAGAGCAGAAGTCGTTGCGAGGCTTAAGATTTTTGATTCATAAATATCTGCATACTCCGATTCAAAACCGTTCCGCATGTGGTGAACCGCAAAAGAAACCGATACAACAGAAATCACAACTGCAAACAAAGCAAGAAGAAATGCTTTAACTACAGGGGCAAATTGATTTGTATCCTTTGCGTTATCCGTATTGATTGTCATATAAATATTTCTTCCCGACTGTTATTCTGATTTGAATTATACCCTATTTCGTTAGTAAGCAACACATTCCGCCCGTCATTGCTCTCTACGATGTGACTTCGGGGAATAGCTCTTCTTCTTTATAATAGATGCTACCATATTGAATTCTTTCATAATCCTGCAGTACCTTGATGATTTCTTCGCTCATATTTTCCGTGCTCATCCACGGTGATCCTTCAAGATCGTATATGGCAAGAGAGCTTAGGGCAGAAATTTTAGTCTGTAATACTCTTAGACACGCACGTTCATCCGGTGATTCTATGCCTGCAAGATCAAGCAGCGTTTGCCCTAAGAAATTGGGACTTGTTACTCCTTGATATCCTTTAGGCATATCATAATTTGCCCAAATAAAGTATGGTGTCGAATACATCGGAAGGGATTCAGAAGCTGAAATCTTACTGATATCAGTATCCAGCAAAGCATCATAAAAACCATAATCCAACTGAGGCAAATGATCTCCGAAAAATACAATTATTGTCGGTTCATCAACATTCTGAAAATAACCGATTAAGTCCTTGAGGGCATCATCAGATTCCCGCAAGAGCGAAAAATAGTTTTCCGCATACGGGAAATCATAGTCTTCAAAATTCTCGATTTTAAGGTCGTAAGCCTCATTATCCCAACGCTTTGAAAAATCCGCATGATTCTGAATGGTTACGCAAAATGTAAAAATCGGACCTTCTTCTTCACTCTTTTCATATTCTTCGATTATTTGCTCAAAAGCAGATTTATCACTTATGAATTGACGTATCATATAAGGCTCTGTAAAATCTTCTCTGCTAATAAACTCATCAAATCCAAGTAACGGATAAGTAACATCACGATCCCACCACTGGGGGTCAAACGGGTGAATTGCTACGGTTTTATACCCTTCGTTTCTAAAAAGTGCCGGCATTGCATTTACTTCTTCATCAATATAAAAAGTATACACCGAAGATCCGGCAAGAAGTCCGGATACGGAAAAGCCGGTTAGAAATTCGAATTCGGTATTACACGTTCCTCCCGCAAATACAGAAACCTGAAGATCTCCATACATGGTATTCTCTTTAAGAGAATCAAAAAACGGCATGAGCTCTTCCGATGTTTCAATATTTCTGATTGATCTCAAATCACTGTATGACTCACTCATTATACATATTACATTAGGTTTTATATCATTTTCTGCTACATTATCATCAAGATTCATATCATCAGCGATCTGCGCATACTTGTTAATTATGTCTGCTGTCAACTGCGGAGAATTGTTCGTGTCACCTTTTGCATCTATATTATTCAGGTGTAACAAAAAGGAAAGAATCGTGCCGTTTTCATTATAGCTTTCCAACGGGGGGTATAAAGGATACGAGATATTCATTTTTTTATGAAGCCCCACATTCATGATGATGCCATAATAAAAACTGATGGCTATCAGAATTGAAATAATTGAACCAATAATGCGAATTTTTCGTTTTTCAATTGTCTTACAATGTGTTAGTCGAATCATTATTAGAATAATGCCGACCATAATTAACGACGCAATGAATTGAATTGTAATTCTGAAATCATATTTTGAAGAGACTTTAGCCGCTATGCCTGCTGCATAAATGTCCCAAGGCATAAAGGGATCACCTCTCATCACTATCTTTGCATGGTTTGTATAACCTATTGCTAATACAATGATAGTTGTAACCAGCATAGCTACAGTACCCCGGCCGGTAGTAAAGAGTAAAGCAGAATAAAGTATTACTATTATTGCAATTCCACAGGTAAGGATGAAAGTATTACGCCAGTTGAATGGAGATAAGAATTGCAACGAATCATCTTGCGCAACATTGAGAATTTCCAGCAATAAGTACAAAAACAGGCTAATTACAAATACACGATAGAGCTCTCTGAAGAATCGAATTTTAACAAGACGATTGAAGAAAAGCATAAAAACAGCGGCGATCAACAGAAACAAATGAACTGTTAAACTTAGCGGAGATATAACGCTATAATGGTATGATATATTAGGAACATAAGTATATCCGATTGGCACATCATAAGAATTGTCTTGATCGTCAATATCAGGAATCTTTTCACCGAGCTGGTCAAAGGTATTAATTGAATGTGTTTCCAAATAAAGTACAGACCCTCTGGATAAATTCTTTACCGTTATTTTAATGGTATAAAACTGCCCCGCTTTGAGACGCAGTCCATTTAGATCTACTGTGACATAGTTTCTATGTGGATGATATAAAAAAGCTTGTTTAGAAAATATTTCCTTGCCTGAATTGTCATTAACAGAGACATCCAGAGTATCCGAAGCATTCAGCCGTGACTTCTTCATATCTTTGTATATTGATAATGACGATAGTTTTGATTTCTTTGCCTCGAATGCAAAACTCACGGATTGATTCATTTCCATACGGATGCCCGATGTTATAGCTTTTGCATAGTTTGAGTATGTTACTATTCTATTGAAGCTATTTACAAGAAATGACGACACAATCAGTAAAAAAACTAAACAAGCAATCGGGTAGATTTTCTTGTTAATCAAGAATTGGTCAGCTCGCCGAATTTTCTTAATAGCAAACCGTCCAAATGATTTAATATTGCTTTTAATACGATTCAAATATTATCACTCCAAATCATCAATATGGCGAAGACATTATACCATCGAAGGATTTTTTGTACAGTGGATCTTTGGGGAATCTGACAATCTTCAAATTCGATAAATCAAGTGACAATTGTCTTACAAGCACTAAAATAGTCCCTGTCAAAATGTACATTCAAACGGCAATTTCCCTCGAAATAGTCTGAAATATCAGCATAAAGAATTTTTCTGATTTCATCGTCACTCATTTTGAAGTCCTGATCCACAACCAGATCAAATTCTATAATAACAGCTTCTTCTTTATGGCTAATACGGAAATCATGCATTCTAAGATCAGGCGAAAGATTACGTAACAATTGCTCTGTAATGACTCGAATCCTTTGAGTTACTTCATCATCCACTTCAACGGGGTCCGGATGAATGGTCATAGGAATATTCAATTCAGTCATTATCCTTTTTTCGAGATTATCAATGATTTGATGTGCTTCCTGAAGTGGCGTTTTTGCATTTAATTCAGCATGTGCAGACGACATCAATCTTCCGGGGCCATAGTCATGAACAATAATATCATGCGCCCCGAGAATGTTCGGATCAGATAAAATTATATCATTAATCTTATTCATCGTTTCGGGAGATACCTCAACGCCAAGGAGCGGTGAAATTGCATCTTTGGCAACCGAAATTCCGCCATATATAACAAATACAGAAACAACAGCTCCAACATATCCATCGATCTTCCATCCAAATCTGCCCGATACAACTAGCGCGATCAAAGTCACGGACGTAATACCCACATCAGACAAACTATCGAACGCCGCAGCAGCCAGCGATTTTGAATTTATCTTGCTTGATAATCTCCGATAGAAAAAAAACAGAAAAACCTTCGTGAGAATGGAACCGATCAGAATAAGAAGCATGAAAATCTCGTATTTAATCGGTTCAGGAGAAATAATTCTTTCAATCGAAGATTTAAAAAACTCAACCCCGACAACCACGATCAATCCGGAAATGATCAGTGCAACGATATACTCCACGCGTCCATGACCAAAGGGATGATCACGGTCTGCAGGTTTTCCTGACATATGAAATCCAAATAGATTCATCGCTCCGGAAGCAGAATCTGAAAGGCTGTTAAATGAATCAGCTGTAATTGCCTGACTGTTAGATATAATACCAACAAAAAACTTGAAAGCAAATAAAACCATATTTGCAAATATTGCAATGATGCAAGCAATTTTTCCGGACCCGATTCTTGAGTCCGATTCGTTTATTAATGCATTTTTATCATTAGTTATTTGCTTTTCCATATTCTTTCTTTCTATATTATGAAAGAAGAAGAGTGCCGATACACGGCACCCCTCTTCTTCTATTAAATCTTCATATTAAGTGTAAAAGCTCAACTCTCTGTTGGAATATAATAGGAAATTGAAGCTGTTCCGTCAAGAGAATACCAGAAATAAACACCATATTCACTGGTATCACTGGCGGAGTAATATATTCCATCGGAAGATGTGGTTTCATATGGGCTCTCAGTATATCCTGCATCCTTAAGTTCTTGAACGTAATCCTCTGCCTCGTCTTCAGTCATGCCCTCAATCAAAACATAACATCCGTCCGAGCTGGCTGAATAATAAGTTACAATTTTTTTCGGATTTGGAACATTGCCCATATCTTCTGCCGGCCATCCCTTATCGTCTGATCCGGATAGAGTGATGCCGGTTTCATCTGTTTTCTTGGTAGGTTCGTCGGTAGGTTCATCGGTAGGTTTTTTTGTGGGCTCGCCGAATTCTTCAATAAACTCGTCGATATCAAAATCTTTGTCATCTTCTAAAACGAAAATGCCCAAATCATCCACATCAATTTTTTTCTTGCTGACGGAAAAATCCAGTTCAAGATCGTCAAATGTCATGACACCTTCTTCATCGTCCTCATCATACTCGAACTCGCCTTTTTCTTCATCGTCGGCAGAGTAAAAAACTACTTTGTCGCCCTTCTTAAACTCGAGCACCTGTCCGTTATCTTCATCGATATAAATGCCGAGAAGAGTCTTTGACGTATCGTCCTTCGACTTACCGTTGCAACCAGCAATTGACACAAGCATGGAAAGTGAAATTATCAGTACCGTAATAATCTTAATCGTCTTCTTCATACTATCTCCTCCTATTTTTAGATGAAAATGAGCAAATCTCTACCAAGTAGCAATCATTCATTCTCATAGAATAATAATAATATTTATTGCCCGAAATATCAACACAAACAAACAATTATCAACATTTCATACAAATCTTTATGATTTTATAATAACCTTCTGATCAAATATGCATCAAAAAAGATTCCTAAACCAAATGGCTTAGGAATCTTCATGGTTGCGGAGGCGGGACTCGAACCTCGCGACCTTCGGGTTATGAGCCCGACAAGCTACCAACTGCTCCACTCCGCGATATAATCACCACCTGGAAACGATTATCGTGGTGCTCGTGACCGGACTTGAACCGGTACGGGTACAACCCCGACGGATTTTAAGTCCGTTGCGTCTGCCGATTCCGCCACACGAGCCTGTTTCCTCCATAGGTGCTTTGCAATTGTAGCATTGAAGATGCTTGATGTCAAACAGATTCATTGAAGCATTTAAATGAAAATTGACGCCCTGTTTAAGTATAATATTCATTTTTTTACAAAATAATTGGTTGTATCAACAAATTGTGGTATTGTATTTTTGAATGTAAATATTGTTTCAATCTTGGAGGTGTTTTGAATGCTGAGAGGACAATATTCCGGCGAAACGGATGATAAAAACGATAATTCACCGCCGGACCGATTAATCCATTTCGAGCCTGAGGATAGTTCGTCAGAAATTGATCAAGAAGGCGGCTCTGTTTTCGGAACTTATTACAAGAACTATGTTTCCAATGCACCTGATAATAGCGACGGCAAACTATTCGGGAAAAAGCCTACCGATAATTTTGGTAATCCAAATATTCATGTTGATGCTGATTCCCAAGCGTCCGATGAAATCAATGAGACTTCGGCGGTTACTTTTCAGCCGGATAACGTAACGGATGAAGATCTATCTGAATCGTCCTTCCCTCTTTTCTTGTCATTCAAAGCAAATGATCCTGCAAAAACCATATCTGAGGCTCTTCGCGAGAAATCAAATGCAGCCCTCGATGAAACAATCGATTTGGTTCAGGCAAATGATGTTATATCGGAGTCTGAAAATAATGTTATGGATGAATCTGATGTTTTATCAAATGATCCGTTTGATATTCCGTATGACGAGTTGACTGTTCCGATCTTTAAACCAATCGAATTTGCACCGATTGAAGATATTGACAAGTACGATATTCCCCAAGTGTTTGAAAATGATCATTCACCAAGCGAAGCCTCTGAATCAATCCCTGCGGCTTCAGAAACTTTGCTTTTTCCGTTGAGCGATGTTTCGGAAGAATCTTCTCAAATGCCAGATAACAGTGCTGTTGAAGGGATGGCTCAGACAGAAGCTAATAACGGGGCTCAGGACGTTATCAGCACTGATAATGCTGGTGACGTTTCGAGCATAGCTTCCGATAAAACTTATTCAACGGATATAGAAGATAACCAGGCAAGCGCTGATCAAGAAACATTTAATGAGTCTGTGGTTAATAACAAAGAAGTGCCTTCATTTGATATACCTCTTCCTGATTTGGCAGAAGATGATGTTTCAGAAACAGCATCCGAAACCACATCGGAGAGTTTGAGCGAAACCGTTCCGTTGTTTGCTCCTTTTATCTCTGATGATGACGATGTAATTGATAATAGGAGCACTAATGCCACTATTATCGGAGATGAGGCAAGTATATCAGCGACAGAATCAATTGAAGAAGTGCCTGATAAGGCTGATGCTTTATCCGACAGCTCCTCATTACCCTTATTTAATACGAGAGGTTCTTCATACAGAACCAGAAGTGATAGTGTCGCTTCCGTGTTAAAAGACGATGGATTTTCAGTATTTAAAGAAATAAACAGTTCAGACAGTGCTTCAGATAAGTCAGATGTTGCTTCCAACAACATAATGACCGAACGCCCCGGAAGAAACTATTCATCAAAGCAAGTCTCTTCAACAGTATCTCCTTCACAGAAAGGCATTCAATCTTCGGTGAATCTCGAGCGTACGACAACCAAATATTCTGCTGCTCAACAAATGGGCACTGTTGCTCCACTTCCGCAACGCTACCACAAGAAAAACAAAAAATCCCGCAACCCCATACTGCCAATCATAATAATTGTCGTTGTTGTGCTTATATTTATAGGTCTGTGGCAGGCATGGAGATACTTCGATCTCGGAAAAGTATTCAGCAATTTGTTCGGATCATCATCCGATCCAAAAGTCTCAACTTTTCAGACAACAGCTACTTCACCTGTTTCTTCTGATACTTCTGCACCTTCAGAGACAACGGCTGAGCCAACACCAACTTCGACTCCTACACCCACACCTACGCCTACGCCGACTCCTTCACCTACGCCGACGACCGCTCCTACAGAGACAACTCCGCCGACAACTCCAACAACGACAGTTATTCACGGAGATCCGACCCGATTTGTTACAAAGGTCTTGAATGGATCATCTGACGGCTCAACAGCTTACTTTGATCTTCGATTTAAGAACTCAGGATCACATGACTCTTCTCTCGTTGATTCATTGAAACGAATAACAATTACATACAATACATCAAAAACGATCGAATCAGTGACCAGCGGCTACTTCACATTCGTGAAAAAAGAAGGTTCAACAAACGTTTTTATCGGTACACCAACATCGACAGATATTATTAATCAAGGTGACTCCGTGCTCGTCGATATCACCGGTGTAATAGCAAGCGGTAACGTCGGATCATTTACAATAAAATACGTAGTTGAATATAACTCTTGATTTTTGACAAAAAAGAGCCCGGCAAGTAGTGATGTGCATCTCCAATGATTTGCTCAAGCTTAATCGTTGGAGATGCGGAACACAAAGTGCCGGTTTTTTTTATTTTTCGATTTGCATGCCTGAAAGGAACGCATTGATAAATCCATCAATTTTGCCGTCCATAATGCTTTGTACGTCAGTCTCCTCGTATCCGGTCCGATGGTCTTTCACCATCGTATATGGACAAAAAACATAGGATCTGATTTGACTTCCCCAGGCAATATCCATTTGATTGCCTTTTAAGTCCTCAATTTTATCCATGTGTGCAGCCTGCGCCAGCGCAAACAATTTGGCTTTAAGCATTGCCATTGCTGTCTCGCGATTTTGAACCTGTGATCTTTCAGACTGGCAGGATGTAACACATCCTGTCGGCAGATGCGTTAATCGAACTGCCGAATCCGTTTTATTGATATGTTGTCCGCCCTTCCCCGATGCCCGATAGGTATCCACTCTCAAATCAACAGGATTGATCGTTATGTTAATGGATTCATCTAATTCCGGAATCACCTCACATGATGCAAAAGAAGTATGTCTTCTTCCGGAAGAATCAAATGGTGAAATACGAACTAATCTGTGAACGCCTATCTCGGAACGCAAATACCCGTAAGCATTATCCCCTTTGACCATGATTGAGGCGCTCTTAATCCCGGCTTCGTCACCATCAAGGTAATCCAATTCCTTAATCTCAAAATCATGAAGCTCTGCCCAACGGTTATACATCCGGTATAACATTTCGACCCAATCCTGGGCTTCGGTCCCCCCCGCACCGGCATGAAGTGTGAGAATGGCATTGTTCTTATCATATTCACCGGTTAAAAGTGTTTCAAGACGCATTGATTCGAAATTACGCTTTAGCTCGTCAGAGCCGGCTAAAACTTCTTGAAAAACACTTTCATCATTTTCCTCGGAACCCAGTTCACAAAGAATAACCAAATCTTCTCTGGCTTTTTCCAAATCATTATATCGATCAATACGCTTTTGAAGACGCCGGATGAGTGTTTGTGTTTCCTGAGCTTTCTCAACATTGATCCAGAAATCGGGTTCTTGCGCGCGTGCCTCAAGTTCAGAAATTTGATCTTTCAAATTTCCGATGTTCAAAGCATCACGAAGAAGCTTGAGCGGCTCGGACATCGCTTCAAGTTGAAGTCGCAAAGAATCAAAGTCAATCATTAATCACAGACTCCTGTTCTTAAGTTCATTAACAAATTGCTTAAGCCTGACGATGGCTTCATTGATATTATCCATCGATGCGGCATAGCTTATTCGTACAAATCCTTCTCCGCATTTTCCAAATGCGTTCCCTGGCACTATTGCGACTTTTTTCTCAGTAAGAAATCTTTCGCAAAATTCTTCCGAACTCAACCCAAGGTTACGGATTGACGGGAACGCATAAAAAGCACCCGTAGGTTCAAAACAAGTCAATCCTGCTTTCAAGAGACCGTTATAAATAACTCTTCTTCTGCGATTATATTCATTGCGCATATCACGAACTTCATTATCTCCGTTGAGAGCCGCTTCAATGACCGCAAACTGAGCCGTTGTGGGAGAACTCATGATGCAATACTGATGTACTTTGTTCATCGCCGATATAATTTCGGCGGGTCCAACCGCAAAACCGATTCTCCATCCGGTCATTGCAAATGATTTAGAAAAGCCGTTGACAACGATTGTCCGCTTGAAAAGAGACGGAATAGATGCAATCGAAAATAGAGGTTCATCATTATATGAAAGTTCAGAATACAACTCGTCGGATAGAATGATGACCTCAGGATGCTTCTCGAGAACCTTAGCGATTTCCATTAGTTCCTGCTTTGTCATTGTTGCTCCGGTCGGATTTGAAGGATAGCCAATTATAAGATACTTTGTTTTCGGCGTAATTGCTTTTTCCAAATCTTCCGGACGAAGCTTGAAAAGATCTTCCTCCCGGGTAGAAATAATAACCGGAACTCCGTGTGCCATTAAAACAGTCGCCTTATATGATACGAAGCATGGCTCGATAATGATTACTTCATCTCCGGGATTAATCAGCGCCCGTGCTGCCAGATCAAGGGCCTCACTACCTCCAACGGTAACGATAATCTGTGAAACCGGATCATATTTCAAAGAGAATTTTCTATACATATATTCCGCAATCGCTTTACGAACTTCAATATATCCTTGATTAGGGGAATAATGGGTGTAACCCTGTTCCAAAGAGTATATTCCCGCTTCGCGAACTCTCCAGGGTGTTACGAAATCCGGTTCTCCGATGGAAAGCGAAATTACTTCCCCCTTCATCTCGTTGGCCAAATCAAAGAATCGCCGGATCGCAGACGGCGGAATTGAACTAACAACATTAGAAATTTTGATTTGATAATCCATGCTCATATCAGATCTACCTCACAAAAGAAATTTCAGTCGTTTCACAGGACTATGGTTTCTCTGTCATCAGCGATCTTGGAGCCGAAAACAATGCCGTTGGTCTTATACTTTTTTAAAATAAAGTGCGTCGATGTTGAAATAACACCATCAATCGGAGCAACTTTCTCAGAGACAAAGGAGGCAACCTCACGAAGAGTGGAATCTTCTATTATGATCATCAAGTCAAATCCGCCGGACATTAAATAACACGACGTAACCTGCGGATATCGATATAATTGACTTGCCATTTGATCAAACCCCTTGTTTCGCTGAGGCGTAATTCTGATTTCAATCATAGCTGTAACAGATTCACGGTCGGTCATTTCCCAATTAATGACAGCAGCATATCCCAGAATAACATGTTCATTATGAAGTCTTTCTAACTCTTCGGAAACTTCTGCTTCGTCCGCACCAAGCATTACAGCTAATTCCGGCTTAGATATCCGGGCATTACGTTCGATGATTTGAAGTAATTCTTGACGATTTAGCATATAGCACCTCCGAACAATTTGTATATTTCAAGTATTGTACCACATCAACACCCAAAAACACATAAACGTTGACGCGTTTACATTAATCATTATGATGAAAAAACGCTCATCACATTTGAAAAATCGATGTCAGATAAATTATACTTCCCCAAGATACCGGATCGATAGTGTATTCCATGATAATCACTACCTGAAGTGACAAACAATCCATTTTCGATCGTAATTCTCCTGACTTCATCACAATACTTTATTGAATGAGAGGGATGATAACATTCAACACCTCGAAGACCTTCACCTTTTAGTCGTCTAATCATATCCTGAATACGGTTTTCTCCGGGATGTGCGAGAACCGGAATGCCTCCGTCTTCCCTTATTGCATGGAGCACTTCACTGGTTTCCGGGTAATCTTTTTTTACGTCAAGCTCTCCCCTGCTGTCAAAAAACTTTTTCAAGGATGACTCGTTCATTTTCTTGACATAGCCTGAATTAAGTAATTCAAGGATAATATGATATTTAAAAATCTGTCCGTCGCTAGTCAGTTTCAGCACAGAGTCATAATCAATGGCATAGCCCATTTTATTCAAGACATTAATTTGTTTTAGGGCAACATTATTTCTCATTTGTTGTGTATCGCGTACTATTTGAGATATGTTCCCGAACTTAAAAGGCACATCACCCGGCCAATAAGCCAGAAGATGTGCCTTTTTTCCTGATTGACTGTCTCTTGTTGAAAGTTCTGTCCCGCGAATTAATCGAATTCCCTTGGATGAAGCATTTGCAAAATGCATTTCTGACTTACCGGTAAGCCAGTACAAAGAATCATGATCCGTAAACGAGATATATTGTACATTCTTATGTGCTGCTTGTTCCAGAATGCTTTCCGGAGAATCGGACCCATCCGAATACTCGGTATGAACATGCAAGTCAATACAGCAAGACATTGTTATATTCTCGCAACATTACTCTTTCTTGCGGCTTCAGCAACAGCTGCAGCAACGGCTTTTCCGACTCTCGGATCAAAAGCGTCCGGAATGATGAACTCCGGATTGAGTTCTGATTCAGAAACCAAATCAGCGATTGCATAAGCAGCAGCAAGCTTCATATCATCATTTATATCGCTAGCGCGAACATCAAGTGCACCTCTGAAAATGCCGGGGAACGCAAGCACATTGTTGATTTGGTTCGGAAAATCGGAACGTCCGGTAGCCATAACTTTGACACCGGCTTTGTGTGCTTCTTCAGGCAGGATTTCAGGTACCGGGTTTGCGCAGGCAAAAACAATCGGATCCTTGGCCATTGTGCTAACCATATCCGAAGTAAGGACGCCCGGGGCGGATACTCCTATGAATACGTCGGCACCTACGAGGACATCACGCAGGCTTCCTTTTTTTAACGAACGATTGGTAAGCGATGCGATATCCATCTTCGCGGAATTAAGATCTTCACGGCCTTCCCAAATGGCTCCGGTCCGGTCACAGAGAATAATATTTTTAAGACCGCATGATATCAATAATTTGGTTATTGCTGTGGCAGCGGCTCCCGCACCATTAATGACAACGGTGATTTCATCCATTTTTTTATCGACAATCCGAAGTGCGTTAACAAGACCTGCAAGCGTAACAACAGCAGTTCCGTGCTGATCATCATGAAAAATCGGAATATCGCATATTGCCTTAAGGCGTTCTTCAATTTCAAAACATCTTGGCGCCGAAATATCTTCGAGATTGATTCCGCCAAAAGAACCGGCTAGCAAAGCAACTGTGTTGACAATGTCGTCTACATTTTTGGATCGGATGCAAAGCGGGAATGCGTCAACATCACCAAATGCTTTGAATAGTGCGCACTTGCCCTCCATTACCGGCATCCCTGCTTCCGGACCTATATCGCCGAGGCCGAGAACAGCAGTTCCATCGGTGACAACAGCAACAAGATTGTGACGTCTTGTATATTTATATGAAAGATCGACATTTTCGGAAATTTCAAGACACGGTTCCGCAACTCCCGGTGTATACGCAATTGAAAGTTCTTTTTTTGAACCGACCGGAGCACGAGCTATAACCTCGATCTTTCCCTTCCATTCAATATGTTTCTGGATTGCTTCCTGTTTCACATCCATGTTGATCCCTCCGAAAACATTATATTTATCCTATACCATGATAAAAGAATTAATACGCAAAAACAATCGATATTTCCACCAAAGTATTGCATGAATAATATACCAAAACCTTGCAATTCCACATCTTACAGGAATAAAAAACCGATCACGTTAAATTGATTCCGGGAACTCTCTTGTGATTATGTAGAAAGCACCTATGTTTTTCCCGATTGCAAACAAAAGAAACGCAAAGAGAAATCCGTCAATTAAATAAAACCCTATTGATTCAATATTGATCAATAATGAAATCAGCCACGAAACGACCTGTTGAAAAAAATATATGGTTAATACATTCATAAAAATAGACAGCTTGAATCCTTTAGTTATCTTCACGCTCTTCATAATCGATACCAGCACAGGTTTCTTTTCGATCATTATTATCGCCGGTGAAAGATATACCGCGGAAACAACAAAAAATGCAAGCAACATAAGCATCGGAACCTGAGCAAGAAAACTAAACGGAATTAACAGCAGCAATACAAATGCAAGCAACGATGGTATACTCTTGAAAATACCTGCCGGTGAGTACTTCTGATTATCCTGTGATCGATCACAAAAAAAGATATGGGTCGACAAAAATATGAATAAAAAAAATAATATAGTAACGATAAAACTTGCAGCAATATAGATCATGTTCCCCGTCGACAAATGGGGTAGCGAAATCTGTGAAACCTGAGCATCAGTCATTGATTCAACCTGCTCAAGCCATTCAGTAATACCCTTCATATCCGGGTCGCCGGGCGGGGAAATTCTCATGATTGCCGCAAATGCAAACAAAACAATGAATAGCAACCGCGATACCCACTTATTGCTTGTTGACTCAATTCGAAATGAATCAAAAAGGAACCCTGCAAATTTCATAGGTTTATTGCTGCACAGACGCTATGGAAAGATCTTCACACGGGCAACCGTTGATTATGTGTTCGGCAACGACTCTCTTCGCCTTATTTGCATCCATCTTAACATAGGTACACTTTGTGCCGTCCGAATCAATAACTTCGACAATCGGCTCAAGTTTGCACAAACCGAGACACCCTGTCATCGATACACTGACGTCAGCAACACCTCTTGTTTTCAGTTCTTCAACAAGTGCTGTCATAACCGGCCTAGCACCCGCAGCAATACCACAGGTTGCCATCCCAACGACAATACGCTTGCCGGATTGACTTCTGGCAGACAAGTCTAATTTGGCCTTGTTTTTAATCTGTAAAAGTTCTTCCATTGATTTCATTTTCAAATTCCTCCTAATATTTTTACTTGTTGTTCTTCAATATACTGTGAAAGAAAGAGATAGACTTCCGGATCGGATAGCGGGACTCCATCAAGCTTACTCCTTATCTCCCGGGTATCAACAATTGATTCGTCTTCACCTATGGATAGAAAATGAATTACGAAATCACTGTCAACATATGTCGAGATAAGTGCCGCCAAGCTCTCACCGGTATTACCCATCGGCAAACGGTCAATCGAAGAAAGAACCATGATTGCATCCACGACCGTGCCAACACCGAGCGTTGATTGAAGAAATAGTGACCCGCCTGTCAGTTCACACATTTCTTTCAGAAGCGGCAGACCCAGACCAACTTTTCTGGTAGTTCTTGTTGTCGAAAACGGATCCGTTACCTTTTTTAAAAAGTCTTCCGACATGCCGGATCCGTTATCCGATATCTTCATTCTCAAACGGTCATTTGCTTTGTCTATAACGATTTCAATGTTCATAATTGTTGCGCCCGCAGAAATCGAGTTTGTCAGGATATCAAGCAAATGCAACGATAGATCTCGCAAAACTTTCCTCCGATAGAATAATTAATGAAGAATAGTAAAGCATCCAATTTGTAATGATATGCTTGTAACCCGGTTATTATATCACCGAAGCATTAACTCTCGCAATGCAAATACAAAATCTTCACTATGAATCTCATCTCTATCCGGAATAACTACATCATAGCAAAAACCAGGATCTGATATATCTGCTAACGTATGCGCATCGGAATGCGTTACCATGTAATACCCGGTCAGTTCGGGATGTTTCGCTTGAAAATCGGTTTTTAAGGCATTTCTGCTCAGTTCAAGAATTTTGCCTGGAAATTCAGGGGGAATTGAGCCAAGACTGCTTAAAATACTGTATGAATCGCGATCGACATGCGCGGGTATTACAACTCCGTTTTTCGAGAGAACAGCAGAAACCAATTCTTGGGATGAAAGCATACTGGATGTTGAAAGAAGCATCGCTTCTTCCGCGCAAACAACATCATTTGCATCAAACAGAAGCTGCTTTCCGAAAATATCAATTCGATTGGGTATCTTAATCCTTTTCTCAGTATAATACTCATCAAACTGACTGGCAGAAATAATGTCCGGAAAAAGTGCAATCATATGAAATCCTTCGGCACACTCCATCTCCATTCCGGGTATTACCAAGGGAATTCTCTTGCCTTGTCCACTCAGTGTCTTTGCTATCTGCTGAGCAGATTGAACATTTTTGCATGAGCCATGATCGGTAATAGCAATCACGTCCAGTTTGTTAAGAGAAGCCATTAAAACAATATTGCCGGGTGTCATCAAATCGTCGGCACAAGGTGAAAGTGCAGAATGAATATGCAGATCACATGACAGAATCATTACATACTCTCCGGGTATTGATTGAGTAAATCATGCAGATCGCAAACCGATTTATATGTATCCTTTTCGGTAGAGCATATGCAAACGTCTTCGTCCCGTGCCTTTTGCAAAACCGCTTCATCCACATGGACTCCCTCGGTAATTATAACCAAGGGGCAATTGGTCAGTGAGGCGACAGCTACAACATTCATGCTGCTTAAAATAGTAAACCAGCAGCAGTCACTTTCAAGGCGTGACATAACCCAACTCAACATGTCACAGCAGTATCCGGAGGATATAGTCTTATCTGAAGCATTATCCGTCAGGATCTTCAGTCCGAGTTTATCAATAATGGCATCAACTCTTAGTCTATTACTCATCTACAATCACCTCGAACATGCTCAGTTCGTTCCTTTTCTCATAATGATGCAATCTTCGATATGTGCCTTGCCTTGAACAATGTCTTCTGCCATAGATGCACATGACGGTGCTCCGCACGCACCACAGTCAAGACCGGGAAGCGTCTCTATTATTTTATCAATTTGATCGAATTTTGACATGGCTTCTCCGATGTTATCAGATAAGCGCATTGCATTATTTTCGACTAAGGGGAAGTTCCAGCGATCTGATATTGGCAGATCGTCTGAGACAAGCTGCTTTACGTCAGCATCCCACGAATTAAAAGTTTCATCCACGAACTCCCGAAGTCTTGCTGTCGCGGCAAAGCGATTGGATATTGTCAGCGGTCCGCCAACACATCCCCCAAAGCAGCATGATGGCTCGACGAATGAGATGCCCGGAAGGTGATCTGATTCTATTTCATCCATTATTTCCGCTACGTTTCCGATCCCGTCAACAGTGAGAAAATTATCGATCTGAGTTGCCAAAGCTTCTCCGCCAAGCACGGCACAGCGTAAACCTTCGTCATTTGATAAATAAATGTGACTTGAAGAACTTGCTTCATTATCTGAATATGTTTTCTTATCCAGAATTCGTATCAAACGTGAATAGACGTCATGAATTCCAATCACCCGATCAACGTTTGATGTTTCCATGCCGAGCGGGTTCATCGTTAGTGTCTTTTTCGCCGGGCAGGGAGAAAAATATACAACAGAGATTTCGTTTTTTGAATCAATCTTTAATTGCTCAGAAAGTACAGTACGGGCATATCGCGCAGTAAATTCAAACGGTGATTCCAGCGCTGCCAGTCGTGGAATCAGTGTCCTGTACTTCATCTGGATGAGTCGTACAATGACCGGACATGACGAAGATATAAGCGGGAAACACAATTTACGTTGGTTCTCAGGCAATGAAAGATATATCTGATTTTTTTCTTTAATAATTTCTCTGAGACCTCTTACGTATGCGGAGGATCCGATCGACTCATCAAAAACATAGTCAAAGCCCAGACTGATGATTGCGCTCATGATTTTTGATCGTGATGATTTATGAGGAAACTGCGTGAAAAGGACCGGGGAAACTACCGCAACTTTCAATTTGTCTTTGATGGCTTCGAGTGTGCTGTTAAAATCATCTGTCAAAGCGATTTTGGCATGATAAGGACATATTCGTATGCACTCTGAGCAATCAACACATCGGACTTCATCAATGACTGCTTTACCGTTCCTGACCCGGATTGCTTCAGTTGGGCAACCCTTGATGCAATTGGTACATCCGACACACAATTCTTTTTTCAGCGAGACACTATGAAGCTTATTCACATAAACCCCTTCCTATGAAAAACGAACGACCAGTTTAATTCTGGTCCCCTTTCCCAGTTCAGATTCGATCTGTAAGTCATCCACATTCTTTCTTATATTCGGCAGACCCATTCCCGCGCCAAAACCCATTTCCCGCGCAGCATCCGGAGCGGTAGAGAATCCCTCCGTCATTGCCTTGTCGATGTCCTCAATTCCGGGACCTTTATCAATGATTTCAATTATTACGGATTCCGGAGACACGGAAACAATTGCCACACCGCCGCCGCCGTGAATAACCGCATTAATCTCCGCTTCATACATTGCAATCGCAGCACGCTTAACATGCTCCGGGTTAACACCAATACGAATCAATGATCGCTTCATCGAACTGGAGGCTTCACCGGCATGAGTAAAGTCGTTTGCCTTTATTTCATATTCTCGTATTAGAGGTTCTATAAAGCCTCCTCCTTCCCGCGAATTCCGGATTTATAAAGTATCCCGCAACTCGTAAACAGTGTAAGAGGCGTTGAAAGCAATGATATTCCTTTCTCACGGGCCAGATTGCACATGTTTTCATCCGGCACTTTGCCCCGGACAAAAACAATAAACTTCACATCAAGCATTTCCGCAGTTCGGATCGTCTGCGGGTTAACAAGACCTGTGAGCATCATTTGATTTGTCGCTCCGGAAAAGGCCATTACATCGCTCATCAAATCAGACCCGCAAGCAACATTGATTTCAATATCCGATTCTTCTGTCATAACAATAACTTTTGCATTAAGAAGCTCAGCACATTCCAATATTTTCATCTTCAGTTCCCCCGATAATTGATCACTCGAAAACCATTTAAATAACATGTTACATGATTCTTAAACAATGATATCATGAAAATCCCGATTATTAGTCCACGACAATACAATTTTAGAGTTTCAATTTACTTTTCTCCATTAAAATGAATTGAGTAACTTTATCACGATGGTTAGAAATTTAATTACCGTAAAGTCATGTTATAATTAATTCGATTTATATCGAAAGGCGGGCGAACATATGGTTCCATTTCGTATTCACCCAGATCTTTTATATCTGATTCCGGTTGAAGCTCATAATGCTTCGGATTTGACTGAAATTCTTTCCAAGCATCCGGAAATTCGATTTGTCTCTTTGGTAGGAATTGATCTTGCAGGAAATGATACTGACGAGAAAATTCCTATAACTAATTTTTTGGCTGATCTTAACGGATATCTAAGCGGTCATGTCGTTCAGACTGATGGTTCTTCGGTTGTTCTCCCGGGAATAGCAACACTTAATAACGGCAGAGTCGATTTTGAACCGGATAAGGATGTTATCTGGTATGTCGATTACAATTACGAGCATCCGGATCCTGAAAACAATAAACCGATAGGGACATTACGAATCCCTTCTTTTCTTGTTCATAACGGAGATAAGGTTTGTTCCCGTTCAATACTGAAAAGATGTGTTGATCGATTTTCAACAGAGATACTATCTCTTCTCAAAAAGCACCCTCATCTTTGTGAGGGATATCATTTTGAGTATGACGATATTGATCGTATAGAAATAATTGTAGCCACCGAGCTTGAATTCTGGGTCAGTTCACCGGATGAGAAAATCAACACTCAGCTACTTTCCATTTCTGAGAGCCTGAAAGAGCAATATTGGAAAAGGACAAAAGGTGTAGTCAGAACAGCTCTCGAACAGGTTATCATGATGTTGCAGCTGTATGGATTTGAGCCTGAGATGGCACACAAGGAAGTCGGCGGAGTCAAAGCCCATTTATCCGGCAAGGGTGAATTTCACAATATCATGGAGCAGCTTGAAGTTGACTGGCATTACTCAAATGCGCTTCAAGCGTCCGATTATGAATTGATAGCCAGAATCTCAATAAAAGAAATTTTCCGCATGCACGGCCTGGATGTAAGTTTTTCAGCAAAGCCTCTGCAGGGAGTTGCCGGAAGCGGTGAGCATACTCATGTAAACGCAGTTGCTTATCTTAAGAGCGGAAAGAAAGTTAATCTTTTTAGTCCTGAAGATCCTAAAACCGATTTTCTCAGCGTAATCGGTTGGGGAGCGCTTATGGGTTTCATGAAACATTATTCTCTGATCAACCCGTTTATATCAGTGACAACAGATGCTTTTTTACGACTGCAACCCGGATTTGAAGCACCTACGCATCCTGTCGTTTCTCTCGGGAAGGATATTGATACTCCGTCCAGAAACAGAACTGTTCTGATCGGACTGATCCGCAACACCGACTCTCCTATGCAGACGCGGTTTGAGATAAGGTCGCCCAATCCGCATACGAATACCTATCTTTGCCTTTCGGCAGCTTATCAGTGTATGCTGGAAGGAATTGAATTCTCCGTTCAGTCCGGGCGTTCGGCCCATGATCTTGAAAACGAATTCTGCAAACCTTTTGGAACGGAAGGTCAATATCTCGAAAAAGACAGGCTGTATCGTTCAGAAGATGATATTTTTGCGCGTTATTCCTCTGATGAAAGAGATAAACTGTTCGGTACACCGCCATCAACAGTATATGAATCTCTTCGCAGCCTTCTTCGTGACGATTATCTGATTCCCGTACTGTGCGCCGGCGGCGTTTTTAGCGATAGTCTCCTGGCTTCGTACGCACATGCGATGTTAGACCGTTGGCAAACCGAGTTATCCGAAAGAACTATTCCGGATAATCTTGCCCAACTCAGACTTGTGGTTGCTTGTCATAATCCATCCAGTGAATACGACGAAGCCCTCTGGAAAGAAATCGAAAAAATCAAAAATCGTCTTGCAAAAGATACCGCAAACTATGTGTCAATTTACAAGGAAATACGTATGGCAATCGATGCAAAGAATTTACGCGAACTTTCCAGACTACAGCAACTGATGAATTCACTTCAATCCGAACTTCTTACGTTGTATTCTGAATATTGCCACAACCAATTGTAATTTGCTGAACCCTTTTACTTACGCTCAAAAAAGTAACTCATACACGAGATAGCAAAACACCGGATAACGGACACGAAGTCCATTTATCCGGTGTTTTACTTTTTATTACGATAGTTAATAGACTCGGATTCTCGATATATATCCGGGGATCTTATTTATAGCATCCGCAAGCATTTTTTCTGTGAGCATTCCATCTCTCCCAATGATGTACGCATTTTCATTTTCCATAATTGAATCAACCGGTTCGACATCTGTTTGAGAGAATATTTCTCTTACCTTGCTCTCTTCTGTTGCTCTTTGAATACGTATCAATACTTTGACTTTCATTTCCTCATACGGAAACAAGATCTCTTTCTCCGGATAATACCACTGGGTGATATGTGCATTTTTACCTTTATGCAATGCTCCGTCTAAAACATCTCCGACAACCGCGGAAGCAGTCGCTAACCTTCCGGCGCCTTTTCCGTAAAACATTGCATCTCCGAGAGCATTACCCTCGACCATAATCGCATTGAACACACCGCTGGCGACACAAAGCGGAAGATCTTCATCCACAATATACGGAGCAACAATTATTTCGGCAAGCGTATCATTCGGGTTCGAGAAGACAGCAAGCAATTTTATCTTTGAATTCAGTGCTTTGGCATAAGCAATGTCTGTTGAATCAATCGCGGAAATTCCTTCCGTATGAATTTTGTTTGGGTCAACATAAGCACCATTCATTGCAATGCTTGCAAGAATTGAAATCTTTCTTTGTGCATCAATTCCGTCAATATCTGCGGCCGGATTCTGTTCTGCGTATCCCTTTTGCTGCGCACGAATCAGAGCAGATTTAAAGTCAGTTTTCGAGAGTGTCATTTGGGTAAGTATGTAATTGGTAGTCCCGTTTACAATCCCGGTAATCTTCAAAATTCGATTTGCCGCAAGGCATCTGTGAAGCGGACGAATGATTGGAATTCCTCCGCCTACAGCAGCCTCAAACAAATAAGCGCAATGGTTCCGGCTTGCAATACTCATTAACTCGACACCATGAGTTGCGACAAGTTCTTTATTGGAAGTAACTACAGTTTTTCCCTGCAACAGTGCTCTTTTAGTAAATTCATATGCAATTCCGACGCCACCCACGGTTTCAACGACAAGTGAAATATCTTCATCCTCGAAAAACGCATCCGCGTCACTTGTAAGCAAATCAGCAAACTCACTTTCCGGGAATTTTCTGATATCGAGAATTTTTTTAACCCGCAGAGGTTGCCCCAAGTGTTTCTTAATTTTTTCCGAGTTCATCGATATAACTTCAGTCACACCGGATCCGACCACACCAAAACCGAGAATTCCAACGTAAATCATTTTCTGCCCCCTATTCCGTCACTTATTCTCTAGCTAGAATCCTGCAAGATCGAACACCGGGGATTTTCCCCACATCCGAAAGAAGCAAATCAATCGACCGGTTCATCCGATCTGTTTCCATCGAAATCGATACATCCGCAAGTCCGTTAATCGGAATATTCTGATTAATAGTCAATATGTTGCCCTTTGCAAAAGCAACACATTGGATAATGCCTGAAAGTATGCCCGGAAAATTCTCGACAGCAATTATTAACGTTACCAGCTTACCCTTGCTCGTTTCATAGAACGGCATTATGGAATCCTTATATTTATAATATGCGCTTCTTGATAATCCGGCCAATTGAACGGCTTCATTTACAGATCTTGCTTTTCCGGAGTTTAGAAGCCGCTTTACTGACATCACCTTCACAAAAACATCCGGTAATATTTCCGCTTTCACCAGAAAATACTCATCATTTTGCGACATATTCCCTCCTCAAAATAGAAAATGCTGAGATATCATCTGCAGCATATGTCCTTGCGAGAAGAACATTTGTGTTTATGAGAAACTATATCATGAGTCACTCATTTTGGCAAGTATGGATCTGAAGGCTTTTCCCCGATGACTAATCGCATTCTTCTCCTCTTCGGACAATTCTGCTGCGGTCTTGTTGAGTTCAGGCAAAAAGAATATGGGATCATATCCAAAACCGTTTGAACCCACTTCATGTTCCAGAATGATCCCGCTCATGCTTTCTTCAACGGCTATCACCCTGTTGTCCTCACGGATCAATGTAATCGCACATATGAACTTGGCGGTTCTTTTCTCGAACGGAACGCCCAGAAGAAGACGATTGATTTCAGCAAACTTCTCTTTATATGTGGTTTCTTTTCCGAAGAATCTTGCTGACATAATTCCCGGCCGTCCTCCTAGTGCATCAATACACAAGCCGGAGTCATCAGCCATGACATTTCCTCCGACAAGCTGATGAATTTTTCGGGCTTTGATCATTGAGTTCTCCAGAAAAGTACTTCCGTCCTCAGGAATATCCATTTCGATGCCCGCTTCCTTCATCCCGATGATTTCGATTGAAAGATCCTTTGTCAGATAACGGATCTCGTCTAATTTTCCATCATTGTTTGATGCAAAAACAATTCTTTTCATTTCCGCTCCTTTTACAATATTCTCCATGACTTCGGATAGAGGTTCTTTAGAGTTGATTTGTTCTTTTTGGCAAAACCGAGTGAAAAACCGTCCACCGCCACGATAAGATCCTCATTATCTTCAAGTCTGCTCATTTCATTTTCATTCAAAAAAACAGTCTCCCCCTTCAAGTATCGTTGAAGCCGTTCGTCGTTACGGTCGATGTTCAGAAAACGTTCCGGCCGAATTTGCTCTTTAGGAAGACTGAGTGCCAGTGATTGAGACGGCGAAAAGAACAGACCGCTCCCTCGGTTAATAATCTCTCCCGGAAATCCGCCCATCTTAATCATTTTGAGTCCGTCATAAAAACCGGGTGCTATTGAATGAAAGTGGATTTTATTGCCTAACAGCACCGTCCCCGCGCTCATTTTTTCATGAAATATTGCATATGCTTTCTCTGTTAAAAGACCCGAGAAAAAGGCTTTCATTACTTGTATCGCATGTAATGAACTCCCCCGGGCAACAAGAGATACTTTATAACCACGCATTATGTCTTCACTCAGATCTGATGAATTAGCGAGTGATTTTTGAAGCTTCACACAAAAGTGACCGTCCCCTTTGCTGAGATGAGGCCAGATTCTCATCGATCCTTTTACCGTACCTGCTGTTAAGTCAACATTAACGCCTTGGATTTTCGTTGGCGCGATAACCTGATAGTCTTTATGTTCATGAATAAACCATTCAATCATTCCTTCGTCTTCTTCTCGCGAAAAAGTGCATGTTGAATAGATAATTGAACCGCCGGGACGCAGCATTAAGTCCGCTTGACTCAATAATTCTTTTTGCATCGTTGTCGTCGACTTTGATCCGAATTTTTCCCAACTTTTTATCGCGGAAGGATCTCGTCGGAACATACCTTCCCCTGAGCATGGCGCATCAATCAAAATTTTGTCAAAGTATTGCGGAAATCGAGCTGCAAGTCGCGCCGGAGATTCGTTGAGTATGACTGCGTTCTCGATTCCAAGCCGCTCGATATTTCGCAGAAGCGCCTTGGTTCGATCATAAGAAATATCATTTGCAATAAATACGCCTTGCCCCTTCATGCATTCAGCAATCCGTGTTGCCTTTCCGCCGGGTGCGGCACACAAATCCAGAATGTGTTCACCGGGTTTTGCGGACAGCACTTCAGCAGGAAGCATCGCACTGGGTTCCTGCATGTAAAATATGCCTGCATGAAAATATGGGTCATTTCCTGAAATATGTTCGCCCGCATAATAACCGGAATTACACCACGGAACATTATCGACGGAATTTCCGATGGCGCGAAGAATCTTTTCATCCTCTTCCGGGTTCACTTTCAACCGGTTAATTCTTATCCCTCGATATGACGGCAAATCAAAACTCTCGAAAAAGCCTTCAACAGGCATTTCCGGATTGTCTCTAAAATAGGATTTCATTGAGTTTACAAAGGTATCCGGCAATTTCATAGAGCAAGATACTCAGCAACCCGATATGCTGTTCTTTTGATCGCACCTGTTGTAAAAGGTGATTCAAGTCCGGCTTTTTCAATCAATTCGAGAAACATTTTATTTCCGCCTTCAAGGCATAATTGATCATAGATGGATAGCGCCTTTTGCGGTTGAGATCTTGAAATGTCCCAAATCTGCAGCGCGACAATTTGCGCAAGACAATAGTCGATATAATAAAACGGACTGGTAAAAATGTGACCTTTTTTAATCCAAGCGGCTCCTGATTCGTAGAATTCATTTCCGTCGTAATCAAGGAATGGTTGATATTTTTTTTCAAGATCATGCCATACATGATGACGATCCGTAAATGTCATGGAAGGATTATCGTACACGATATGCTGAAATTCGTCGACCATACAACCGTAAGGAAGAAACAGAAGTGCCATGGTCAGGTGAAAATCCCTGTAAAAACCCGCCTGATTGCCAAAAAACAATTCAAGATAGGGGTGTGATAGATATTCCATTGCTATGGAATGGATCTCACAGGTTTCGAGTGTCGGAGACAAGCATTCTATAAATGGAGAGCAATTTGCACTGCGTATTGCCGCATAGGCGTGACCGGACTCATGAATAAGCGTTGTCACATCATCCGATGTTCCGCTGGCATTCATGAATATAAACGGTACTCCATAATCAAGAAGAGTCGAACAATAGCCACCGGTTGATTTCCCTTTTCGAGATACAAGATCAGTAAACCCATATGTCTGCAGGACATCAAAAAAACTGGGATCTTTTTCGAAAATCAACTTGAACATTTTGCTCGCGCTGAGATGATACGCTTTTTTTTCAATAATCGGCTTTGGATTTCCGCCGGAAAACATAATAGGCAAATCATAGTACTTCAGTTCACCCGTTCCCAGACGTTCACGTTGCAATCTGCGAATTTCTGTCGTTAAAGGAACAATATATCGAACAATATTGTCGCGAAACTCCGATACCATCTCAGGAGTATAGTCATAACGTTCCATGCGTTTGTACCCAAGCGATACAAACGTGGGATATGATAGTTTCTCTGCAATTTGAGTACGCGTTTTCACCAGATCATCAAAAATCTCGTTAAAAAAACTCAGATTCCCGGAAAAATAGTCCGAAACCGCTTCGTGGGCAAGCTTGCGCTCTTCTCTGTCAGATGACTCGAGAAAAGGATCCATCATGGCAAGGTTATATTTTTTGCCGTTGTAATGAACGGTGGCTTTGGATAATTCCTGGTCATACTTGTTTTCGAGTTCACTTTCCGTTGTTAATTGATTGACGACTTCACCGGATACTGTTTCTTTGTGTGTTAATGCTTTTCTAAAAAGCATCTCGCCGAACTTCTCGCGAAGTGATTCTTTTATTTCGGAACTTAGAAGCATTGAGTAAACTGCTGCACTTAGATCGCTGACCGCAGGTTCCGATTCCTCAAAGTAACTCAGCTCTTTTAAATAAAAAGGATTGGATGTGTCCTGGTCATGGCGTATTTGACATAACGCTTCTGCAGTGTAGAATCGGCTCAATTGCTTCTGGAAATCAGCGAGCGCGGACTCAACAATATCTGTATCTTTCGAAGTCATAAGACGAAGACGTGTCTTCATCGCACACTCCCGAAATACTTCCAGGGAAGGACGCTCATATACAAGTTTACGATAATTGGGCATTTCCACGCAAAGTTACCTCTTTAATTACATCTGCTCGACAACTTCGATACCTAACAGATAGGTGCATAGCCTGATTGCCGTACAGTTAGCTTCACATAGCGACAATCTGGCAGAACGAAGCTGTGCATCCGTACCCGAAAGAATATTCGAATTATTATAAAACCGGTTGAATGCCCTGGCTGTTTGGGAAATAATCCTCGATACCATGAACGGTTCGTTTTCTGATGCAGCTCTCGATATTGAATCCGGAATATCTGCGAGAAGTTTAATCACGGCCGTCTCTTCATCGGACGTAAGCAATGAAAGATTCGCATCGTTCGCCGGAAGAGGCGCAAAGCCCATTTCTTCTGCTTTTCTGAGTATAGACCTTGTTCTCGCGTAGGTATAAATTAAATACGGCGCGGTATCTCCCTCAAAATCCAGCATATCTTCCCAAGAAAAAATAATATCTCGCTCTCGCCCGGATTTAACGTACGTATAGATAACGGCTCCAATCCCAACCTTTTCGGCAATTTCGGAGATCTGTTTTTCACTCATTTGCGTATTTCTGAGTTCTGCATTTGATTTGATAATTTCATAAGTCTTGGAAATACTTTCGTTCAGTAAGTCTTCCAAAACGACGATATTTCCTTCACGTGTTGAAAACTTCATGTTTTTAAATTTGACCAGGCCAAATCCAACATGCAAGCAGTCTTTTGCATATGACTCACCGGCTTTATCCAATACAGAAAAAACCTGCTTAAAATGAAGTGCCTGCGGAGAACCCACTACATAAATGTTTTTATAAAAATGATATGTTTCGTAACGGTACATCGCCGACGCAATGTCTCTGGAGGCGTAAATAGTCGTCCCGTCGGATTTAACGATTATACATGGTGGCAATTGGTACTCATCCAGCATAACCACTTGTGCACCTTGGCTTTCCACAAGGATATCCTTATCCTGAAGCATATTGATAACGGATGGAATCCTGTTGCTGTAAAAACTCTCACCGTTATAATTATCAAAAGATACGTTCATTCGTTTATACAAATCCGCAAACTCTTTGAGTGAAAGGTCCCTGAACTTCTTCCACAAATCCACTTCTTCAGGACTTCCGGATTCAAGTTTCCTGAAATTTTCACGGGCATCCTGAACCAGTTCGGGATCAATTTTCTCCTGATCATGAAACTTAACATAAATCCGGAGCAGTTCCTTAATAGGCGATTGCTCCAATGCCGAATCATCTCCCCAAAGTCTGAAAGCGGTAATCAGTTTTCCGAACTGTGTTCCGTAATCCCCCAGATGATTCATTCTAACTACATGATATCCAAGTTTCTCGTATATTCTGGAAAGAGAATGGCCAAGAACAGTAGTAAACGCATGGCCTACATGAAAAGGCTTGGCAATATTCGGCGAAGAAAATTCGACAATGACCGTTTTCTCATTCCCTTCATCCGATGCACCATAATTGAGACCTTCAGACAGAACTTCGGAAAGTATAGTTTGCGCAAAATGTCCCCGCTCAATGAAAAAATTGACATAGGGGCCGTTTGCCTTCACTTCGAAAAGCCAACTTGCTTCGAGGCGTTTGTCGTTACTAAGCTCTGATGCAATGATAGCCGGAGCTTTTCGTAACATCTTAGATAAATAGTAACAAGGGAAAGCATAATCGCCCAATTCTTTCTGCGGCGGAACTTCCATCAGCGTGATAATTTCTGCCCGCTCGACTCCTGTCGCTTCGGAGATTTTCGACGCGATATTTCCCTTGTAATCCATATTTAATTTGCCTCCGGAATTCCCTTACAGTCGTTCGAATGAAAGAATTGAATTACCTGTTTCGTACCAAAACAATGTATCATTTCATGGACATGCCGTCAATTTATGATATTATATCTATGTGTTTTTTGTGAACTCTCTTGCAAATCTCCTTATATCCGGAGGACAGCTCCTTGATTAGTTTACTATTTTCTTATTCTGACTACCCGGTCCTTCTTGGATCCGCTATTATATTTGCTTTAATCATTACTTTTCTGCTTCTTTCCAGGTTCAGTCAATTACTCCCGACTGATCGCGGCAGGGCTTTTGCGTCTCAGGGAGAGATCAGCATCGGCAAACCAACGGGCGCAGGTATTTATTTTATCACGACGTACCTGCTGTCTGCTGTCATTTTTCTACCGATTGATTCGAAGTATGCGTTTCTGTATTTAATTGTCGAGTTTACAATGCTGTTTGGTTTTCTGGACGATCGTGCCAAGAAGCCATGGCATGAGTATGTAAAAGGCATTCTGGATCTTCTTGTATCATTCATTGCAGCACTTGTATTTACGCTAATTAATGGTAGCGAGATCATTCTGCCATTACTCGGGCGTACATTCGTTGTCCCGTTCGGGTTATTCTTGGCTCTGGGCACATTACTGATTTGGGCATCAATCAATGTCACGAATTGCACCGACGGTGTAGATGGATTGTCTTCTTCACTTACGATCATCTCTCTTCTGTCATTTACTCTGCTTTCGATCCTTTTGGGAAACATGAATGGTTGGTTTGGCTCTGTGAGCATTCTTATTTTTTCGCTCCTTGCATATCTCTGGTTTAATACCAGCCCAAGTAAACTGTTGATGGGTGACGCAGGATCGCGAGCCATAGGCATTGTTTTGGCCTTATCCGCACTTTTTACCGGAAACCCTCTTTCATATTTGGCAATATGCCTGATCTTTATTCTGGATGGTGGTGCAGGAATCGTAAAAATTTCATTGAAGAGATTTTTGAATATCAGCATTCTTAAAAAAACAACAACACCCCTTCACGATCATTTCAGGGAGAGAAGCACTCATATTGAATCCAAAAAATACAAATGGAAAAACCAGACCTTAACGGTCAGGTTTTCTCTTATTAATATTCTCGTTTGCTCACTTTATTTGTTTCTGGTGTTTATTGTCAGTCGTTCCTAAGCAGAAATTTATTGCTGCGCGATTATGACTTACTCTTCTTATCTGAAGATGATGCCCTTTTTCCTGATTCGGACGCTTTGGAAACAGCTTTTTTCTTTGGTGCTTCTTTTTCAGGCTCAGCAATCTTTTCCGTATCTTCCGTTGCGATCAGATCCGGCTGCTCACCCTTTACGGCATCCACTGATTCCGGCTCAGGTGTTCCTGTTGTTGACTTCTCTTCACTACTCTCCTCTTCGGCAATCTCTACAGCCAGTTTCCTCATTTTCTGTCTCATTAAAGACATTTCGCTGTTCAACTTCGGCGCAACTTTGGTATTTTTAGCTAAGGCTTCTTTGAGATTAGCCGTTGTTTTATGGCTTTCCGGTTCTGAAAAATCAGATGCAATTTTTACTATTTCATCCATTTCCGGTACACGAACATTGGATTCAAAATCGAACTTTCTTGATTTATCCATAATCTTCTACCTCACAAAATTTTCATTATTATGGCCACAAGTACAATGATGGATATTAATCCGATCAGACAAAATAAGTATAATCTTTTTGGTTTGACTTTTTTCTTCTTTGTGTTTGTCTCCTGCGCAGAAACCATTGCATCATTTTTTGTCGTTTCACTACTATCCTCCACCTTTGCAAGTTTCGCCGATGGGGCATTGTTGTTGTCCACCGGAATTCCGGATTGCGATACGATAGATCGGGCCAATTTGACACGCGGAAGAAGTTCTAGCTGTACTTTTCGCATAACATCCTTGTAATCAATTGATGGTATGGGTTTTTCCGAAATGATCGAACCTGCTTCAGGAATTCCCGTATCGCAGAAATACAGAATTCCGATTGTAGCATCGTCAGACAAGGGTGATGAGTCGATCACATGTTGCAGTATTGTCTCTTTAAGCTGCTGTTCAACCTCTTCTTCAGGAAGACTCGCTAATTCTGCAAGATCCGCAACCACTGGCCTAACTAAAAAGCTTGATGAATTGTAAACCATATCAGAAAGTCCGTCCGTCATAAGTACAACAGCATGCGCATCATCGGTAGTCGTCTTTATAATACGCAGATAGTCTTGCGCATCCGGAAAGGTAGCAAAGAATGTGCTGGTTGAATCTTCACCGTTCTGCGGGAGTGTGAGAGGTGCGATGCCGGCAACCGAAACTTTTGCAATCAATCCGTCTCCAATATGCCCGCAGATCATCCTTGAGTCTTTGACGGCACAAAACATCATTGTCGCAGATAGTTTCTCAAGACCTACAATACCGTTCTCATTTGCAAGAATGGCTAACTCAGATTGAATGGCAGTAATAATTATACTTCGGACAACGTTTTCACGAACATCTTGATAGAAAGCATCGAAGTGATTGATCATTAATTCCGAAACGGTCTTTACAATTGATTTGGCTCCGATCTCAGCATAAGTGTATTGGCTACCTCCTGCGCCATCTGAAACACATATGACGCTAACACCGTTTCCGCTGATTGCCGCACATGCATCTTCGTTTGGTAACCCCCTGTCCCTGTGTTTTCGACCGGGCAGAGAGAGATATGCCAATTTCACTTCATGAATCATTTAGCTGACTAATCCTCCAAATACTTAAAAAATTCATCCATTGCCACTGAATTACCTTTTCTGGTACCTGAGAGATCATATAGTGCATCGTCTTTCATTCCGCTGGACACGATTGAAGAACTGCTCGATCCCAGAAATTCAAACAATTTGGAGAACTGTGCCGAATCAATACAGATAGGCTCGGCTCTTTTCTTAGACAGACGCTTAATCAGAGAAAAATCAACATTATTTCCAACGCCGATATTGAAAACTACCAGTCGATCCAGAGATTCAAGTTCATTTACCGCTGCAATCGCCTTTTCCATATTATCAATCGCATTATCGCCCTGAGGAGCTCCATCCGTAATAACGACAAGCCAAGGTTGATAATATTTGATTCCCAGATTTTTATAACCCTCTTTCCTGGCTATCAGAAGCTCAAGAGATGTCAGTATTCCCTCTCCGATTGGAGTCAGACTGGTAGTCGCTTGAATTTTGGGTATGGAATCTTCTTTGGACAGCTTACCGAATGGAAGAAATATATCAACTGTTCCGCCAAAAGTAACAATGCAGATATCTGCGGCTGATCTGGTTTCATCATTTTCGCGAATGGATGAGAAAAAGCTCGACAGTCCTTCGTTCAGCTGTCGAATCGGGTTCCCCGCCATCGATCCGCTTACATCCAGACAAAAACAAATCGGAAGTCTCCTTCGAGTACTTTTCCCAAAATCGGATGCTTCAAACTTCTTTGCATCTTTTGCCATAAATAACCTCCTATGAATACTAACCTAAAAATAAACCCAACAAAACCAGTCCTGCAGCGCATATCAAAAAGATAATGAAAAGTAACAAACTTCGGTCTTTACGAAGCTTATGGAGCAATCTTTTAAGTAATGACTCCTCTTTGTTATCCGTCTTACGCTGTTTTCCCGTATTTGGTTCCGAGTCACGCCTAATTGAGTTACCGTTTCCTTCACGATAAGTCGTTGAGACTTTAACCTCAGGGATTTCTTTTATGGGCTCAAAAAAACGTTCTTCCGTCGCTGCGGTATCGCTCTGTCTATTGTACAACACTTTGCTCGCAGATGAACTTTCAGACGCATCAATTCGACTCGGATACGAGGATGGCTGAATAATTGCATCACGAATCGATTTCTTGTAGCCGGAAGACACAGGCTGTTCTTTTGCTTTCGTGAGATCAGTATGCGGAAACAGCATATAACTTTGCTCATCCGAATATTCACGCCGCAACAACAGGTCTCGATACTCAGCAATCGCGGAAAACCATTCGATGGGTTCGAATCTTTTGCCTCTTGAAAAAGCCTCTATAAACATTATTTTCAAATTTTCCGTCAAGGCTGCCCATATCTTGTCGTAACCGCCGACCGGAATCTTCGATTCCGTAGAATCGTTGGATAAGTATGGAAAAGAATTCGCAAGGATTTCCTCGCGAAGCGTTTCTTTGCCAAGTCGTTGGGCATAAGGATGTTGCCCGCAAAACAGAAGCGAAAACACCAGAATTCCGCAAGAATAATCTTCATGAAAAGGTTTTCGCAAAATTTCCGAAAAAGAAAACTCCCAAAGTTCCGGGGGCGTATAGTCTTCCGTACCGACCGGGCAAGGCATGTCTTCAATTTGCACACTGTCCATATCAATTAAATATACATTTTCCGGATCTTTGATCATCATATTTTTAAGTTGTATATCACCGATAAGCACACCGTGAAGCTGAAGATAAACCACTTTTTCAATAATGTGTGCCGCAGTCTGAAGAACATCAATTCGATGCCACTCCGGAAAATAGTCAAGGACCGCATCCGGGCCATCAAAAACAGTCCCAAGAGTATTTCCCTCCGCAGTCGGCATAAGATAGCCAACAGGACTGTTGCCGAACGAGTAAAGTAAGACGGAAGGCCAGCAAATCCCATTTGCCGATATTCCTGTCTTAGTCATATGAATCAGTTTCCGCCAACGAAGCGGAGTAATGACACCTTTATGATATATTTTTGCGACCCATTTCGGGTCTGTTGTCCGAAAGACTATTCCCTCAGCACCGGTGCTGATTTTTTCTGCAAGAACGATGGTACTTCCGTCTTCAGAATAAACCTTGTCACCCACGTTGCAATATACATCAACATCAAGATAATCCGTAGATTGTGAAAGCGGATTTATTTTATATTCAGGCTCTGTTTTCATGCACGTATCAAGATCCGGATATACTTCAATTTGGTTGAGAGATACAACGCACACAGAAAACTTTCCTGCCAAATCTGAATCACGTACCCGCTCGAATGCAATTGACTTTTTTGCCAGAAATAGGCAGGCCGAACGGTCATAAGCATTTTCTTTCACAAAAGTAACAATAGAAGTCTTAACACTCTCGTGAAGTAATCCGGCCGCGCGTATTCGTTCAATAAAATCACGTATTACAGGAACCGCCCGTTTTTCCGGAAATGCGGCCACGTGAGATACACATTCATGGAAATAGCGAAAGGAAGAGTTAAGAACTACTTCCTTTTCTGTTTGGATGATCCATTCAGTAAACTCGCCCAATTGATTGCAGGACGACAACTGAAAAACAGCCGAATAGTCAAACAATAATCGGGTACACGAGGACGGGATCTGCTCCAAATCGATAGCCATATTATCCTCTACTTGTCGGCATGTTTATAGTATCATCTTAGAACATTGATAATCGTGATACAAGAGATGTCACAAATTTATTAGCATTGATTATTATGTATGATTAATATCAATTTGCTTATTAAGCATCATTATAGTCTGGAAAAGAACGCATCAAATCCGAAAATGTTTCACGTCGACGGATCAACTTGTGATTCCCTTTCAGGTCAATAAGCACTTCAGCCGCCCGAAGCCGGTTGTTATAATTTGATGACATTGAAAATCCGTAGGCACCTGCATCAAGTACACAAATAATATCGTTTTCGCAAACAACCGGAAGATTACGATCAGCGGCAAGGATATCCCCTGTTTCACATATATTGCCAACTACAGTTACTTTCTCAGAAGCCTTTTCTATATCAACTATCCCGCCTTCACGATATACTTCAATATCATGCCATGAGTTATACATGGATGGCCTCGCAAGTACATTCATACCGATATCAGTGCCGACATACTTAATTCCGGAATTTTGCTTGACCGCATGCACCCGTCCGAGTATTACGCCACACTCTGCCGCAATGTACCTGCCGGGTTCCGATTTGAAAACTACCTTTCTCCCGTAAGTCGTCCTCCACTCGGACACGATTTGTTGTAATTCCGAAGAGAATGCCTCCAAATCAAAACGCTCTTCTCCGCTCAGTTTACGGTATGGAACTCCAAATCCGCCTCCGAAATCCACAAATTCAAGCGAATCAAAAGTTGCAGCCAGCGCAAGAAAATTCCGCACCGCCTGTAAGAAGGGCTTAGGATCCATGAACAGCGACCCGATATGTTGGTTAACGCCAATGATGGTTAACTGATACTTCTCGGCCACACTTTTTGCAAGTGGCAGGTCCTCTTCGGATACAGCAAATTTCGTCTTCTTCCCGGCTGTAACAACTTTCTCATGGTGCCCTGCACCAATTCCGGGATTCAAACGAATGGCGCATTTCCCTCCCCGGTTAATTCTTCCAAAACGCTCAATTTGAGAAACACTGTCCAGACTGACAATAATCCCCCTGTCGATTGCGAACTGCAATTCTTCTTCAGAGACATTATTTCCAACATAAAAGATACGTTCTTTAGGGAATCCTGCTTCAAGCAGGGCATGAATTTCACCGGGCGACATGGCGTCCGCATTCAAACCTTCTTCCAAAGCAATCTTAAGTATTGATAGATTCGAATTCGTTTTAATGGAGTAATTTGCTGTGAAGGCCTCGTCTTTCAGAAGACCTGTCATCTCTTTCATTCGCTGCCTGAGAATTCTCTCATTATATACATAAAGCGGTGTGCCATAATTTTCGGCAAGCTCTTCGGGCGTCGTTTCCCCAAAAAAACGAACATCTTCGGTATATGAATACATAAACGCCTCCGTTGGAAATATCATTGAACAGAAACAATGTATGTATATTCTAAACACCGGCTCACCGTATTGCAAGCCATAATGAATTATTCGATACCTACCATTCTCATCAAATATTTCGCGTTAGCAGATGTTGATACTCCGGGTGAAAGAAGATAGTCAAAATGGATTCCCTCTTCATCATATCGCTCGGAGAAATAGTAAAAAAGAACTCTCCCGGTATTATCTTTATTTGCTTCGCATAATTGATAGTCATGTGTCGACATCAGTCCGATTACCCAATCCTCGGACAGATGTTTCAGTACGAGCTGTGCTCCGTCCGTTCGGTCCCGGGAGTTGGTTCCTCTGAATATCTCATCGATCAAAAACAACATCGGTTCTTTGGTTTTCGACATATTGATTATTTTCTCAATGCGGAGTAATTCAGCATAGAAGGTTGATAGGCCACCCTCAAGGCTATCCGCAATCCGCATAGATGAACCAATACTCATAAGTCCCAAATCCAGGGATTGTACACAGCAGACAGTCCCTGAATACGCCAGAACCGCATTCATTCCGACCGTACGAAGAAGCGTCGTCTTCCCGGACATATTTGAACCGGTAATTAAAGCAATTCCTTTCGGCAGCGAAAAATCATTACGAACCTGCCGATTTATCGGTATTAACGGATGACCCATTTTTCTGGCGATAAAATGTGCTTTCCTCCCATCCGATTCAGCAACAAACGCAGGAAAAGCACAATCAGGATAAATCATCTTCATCATGGACAGGCTCATCAATGCTTCCCAATATCCCAATAACTCAAGATTATCCGGAAGTACCCTGCCTGACCGGCCTACCCATTTTTCCAGAAAATAAAAGCAATAAACGTCATAAAGAAAAAGCGAGTTCAATATCAGAAACAACAACGGCTGACTTCGTGCTTGAATGAACAAGCATATGATATGAAGGCGCTTCAACTGATTAGATGCTGCGCCTCCGCGGGCATTTTTCTTGTCGGAAAGCAAATCCCTAATATTTTCAAGGCTTTTTGACTTCAAATCGCTGTTTTCAATCCGTTCAAAAAGTGATCTGTATGAATATATTTCCGGATGCAAACCTTCAATTGATTCGAAAGCCAGTTTGAACCTGCGGTAATTCCACGCAACCCAAACAAGTTGAATAAGGAGCACAGTTAATGAAACATAATATAATTTTATGTCTGTGGTAGCCGATATAACCAAAGACGCCAATAGAAGGCTTGATAGTATTGCAGCCATCACAAGATGCACTTTTTTAATTGCGGATTCCGGATTCGGACGAATTCTTGAGTATTCAATAAATGCTTTGGGGCTATGCGCATTACGCCGGCTCAATCTTCCTCTGGCTTCAAAATCCTGAAGGTCATTAAGCCGGGTAGCAAATTCCGCCACCGCTTCCTGCCGAAGAGAAATATTCTCCACAGACAGTTCCGGGTTCTGAGATTCCAAAAGTAAGTCTCGAAGTTTCTTTCGACCGTAATATGTTTGACCGACGTTAATCAGGTGGAATAATGACTTCGCACCAAACAAATCAAGATCCGAGGAATAATCGTGATCTGCATCCGAGAAATCTTTACCGTCGTCAGGAAGCTTATCAAAATGATGAAGGGTCCTTGCCCTGTACTCTGCCTGAATCACCCGGAGTTGGCTGATATGTTTAAACTCACTATTGATTCTGATATGCAAGGCAATAACCACTGCAAATGCAATTAAAAACAAGAATCCGCATATCATTAGCCATAAGCCTTCTGAAACAAAAAAACCGGCACAAAAAGATGCCAACATGGCAAGAAACAACGCCATACGAATATTGCTGAAAACTGCTGACATTTTCCCGAATCGTTGAATGAGGAGGTCCAGCTCGGATTCTCTTTGGGCAAAATACGCTTCTCTTGATTCAATGGTCATTGTCAATTAAATGACCTCCGTCAGTATTTGTCGCAGATGTAATATCCGAAGCATGATCTAAAGCGTCTTGCCCCAAATTCTTATGAGAATCAGATCCGCTTCTGCCGGAGCCGGCTTTCTTTTTTTGCTTAGGTATCGCGTCATCCAATACTGATCCAATGCTGTCGTGGATCGTCAGCATTGCCTGCAGATCCAAATATGTCGAACTCTTGTTAATAATTACAACACGGTCGTGCGGCAAAAACTGTGCAAATGTTGCAGCCGGATAAACGGTAAGCGATGTTCCTCCGATGATCAACAAATCGGCGTGTTCAATCGCCGCAATTGCCCGATCTATATTTGTATGATCCAGATGCTCTTCGTAAAGAACAACATCCGGACGAACAATCCCTCCACACTGATCACATCTGGGTATTCCGGTTGTGTTCATAATGTAATCCAGAGAAAACTTGGCGCCACACGAAATGCAGTAATTGCGAAAAACAGAGCCGTGCAACTCAATGGTACTTTTACTTCCCGCCAACTGATGAAGATTATCTACATTTTGGGTGATGGTTGCTTTCAGTTTACCCTGCCGTTCAAGACGAACCAATGCCTTATGCGCACGATTGGGTTTTGCGTTCGGATAACAAAGCTTTCTGCGATAGAAATCAAAAAACTCCTCGGGGTGTTGCGAGAAAAATGAATGACTGATAATGTCAACCGGACGATACTCCAAGCCGCTGTCCTGATTGAAAATGCCTTCACCGCTACGGAAATCAGGAATTCCGCTCTCAGTGGAAACACCGGCCCCCCCGAGGAAAACGATTTTCTCAGACTCAATAATTAAGTCCCTAAGGCAAGATACTTTTTTTTCTCTTGCCCCTTCATATCTGTCCTGCCTAGTCTCCACGCGCTAATGAAACCCCCACGATGATCCAGCGTAATTCCCCTTTGCAGTTACGCTCAATTGTTGTCGCCAACATCGTCCGAAATGTAGTCGATATTGTCAAGGCCAATATTTGCGGTTCCGAACATTTCTTTGCCGAGAATTCTTTTCTCATCACGTTCTTTTTCAACCAGTGAACTCAGTGCTTTGCGGGTACGATCCGGATTCTTGATATTGCGGATTTCAATATTGTTATCCGTCTTATCGGCTGTAACCAGCATAATCGAACCGACTCCGAAGATCTTCTGAAAGAACTTTCTTGAAAGTTTCACGTCCAATATTCGGTAAAGAAGCATTTCGTCTTCAGTCGTGTTAAAAAGGCCCTTTTTAACATAGAAACGATTACGGTCAAAACTGTAAACTGTAAAAGAAATCGGCAATCCCAAATATCTTTTACGATCTCTCCAAAGGATCTCTTCTTCAGCAATCATATTACCCAGCTTATCTATCTTGGCAGTCATAACGCACCTCCGATTTAAGTATCATCTTTGACTTATTATAATATTCAATGTTGAGTTCGTCCACAAACAATATAGTAACTAATTTGAAAACGAATTAATCCTCTACCGGACTGTCAATAGGACAATCATAAAACAATTCAGACCATGCGTGATCTCTTTCAAAATAATCGTCGGACCTTAACATGTATGTATGTACAGTAGACCCTCCGGTATCAGGTATCGGATCATCCCACGTTACATCCACGTGGTACCATTCCCCATCAATCATCACCAAATTCCAAGCATGCGGCTGATAAGTTGCGGAAGAGTCCAGTGCATTACCGGAAATTACTTGAGTCTCTACGCCGGATAACATCAGTAATGCAGTGAATGCTTCTGAGTAGCCCTGACATTGACCCTCACCGTCAATCAGAACACTGGAAGCGGTTGCAAGATATTCGGCATTGCCATCTTTTTCACTGTAAATTGTATTTACAATCAGATAATCATGAACGGCGATCACTTTATCCATATCCGTCATTTCCGGTTCAATTATTTCTTCGGTTATATCAGTCATGACTGAGTAAAGTTCTTTTTCTTTATCGCTGCTAAGATTAGGCTCACCATCAAGTAGATATTCTTGAAGTACAATTCCTGTTGTGTTATAGGAAAAAAATAAATGAATGATACAGGGTGATTCATTGTCATACTCAATTTTGACCTGACCCTGTTGAAATGCAGAATGGAGTGCCCCTTCTTCAAGCAATTCTTCCCAAAACTCCGAAAAAAGTTCGTAACTTTCGACGGACAGATAGATATCCGGAGAAAACTCATAAAGTGAAATTTGCAACGCTTCGAAAAGGTCTTTGCTTTCAGCAATTTCAAAAACGTTGTCTCCGTCTTGAGGATACTCCATACCGACCGAATCGGAATTCTGAAGAAGACCGGAACCCCATGCCTTCTTAAGAGGTTGTACCAGATCTTCATCAATTTTTAGCGAACAGGCCGACATAATGAGCAAAGATAGCAACAAAAGCACCCCAACGGATCCACTAATAATCCGTCTTGATCTTTTTTGAGTCGCGTTAAATGGACTGGCGGTACGTTTCTTTACACTCATTTTGTCTCCCTAATAGTGAAAGTTGATACCAGAATAACATAATTTCAAAAGCATTTCGTTAACGAAGACATGTGATTATGAAGGAATGCATGATTTTTATCAGTCATTCAGTCCTTTTATGCGTGCTGTATCATAAACGACTGATGCTTGAAAAAGTCTTGAATAGTCCAAATTTCTGAGTGTATTACCATTAAGTACCGCCCGATCATAATATAAGTAATTATCGCCGAACGTATAATATGGAGACGGCCCGACACCGAAAAACACACGAAACCCCAGATTTTTAAGGTATACAGCCCGTTCGTCAGATCCTTTGATAAAATTCCCATTAGGATAAACGAGTATGTGGACTTTGCCGGTAAGTGGCAGCACCTGATCAATCCACTTCTGAGTATCGTTTTGTATTGTTTCCATATTGCTGTCGTTGGCATTAATATATCCGTAGGTTGAAGACCCGAAAATCCAACCTGTATCTTTTAGAAAAGAGATGATTGCGGAAACATTTTCGACATTGGAAGATATCTCGTCTGCGGTCGGATTGACAGTAGCCAGACCTACGGCCGATAATGCTGCGTTTCTGTCATCCACCTGATCCGAATTTGTTATATAGCCGAAAACGGTTTCATACCCGCTCAACGAAATAACACCCTTTGCCCCATTAAAGGAGAAATCAGGATGCTCTTCCACAAATACATCCAATATTCCGATGGCTTCCGCTGTCCGGCTGACAACGGTCTGGCCGGAAGCGTTGGTATATTCACCGCAGACATAACCCTGATCGTTAAAAACAACTCTTGAGCAAAGACCCTTTCCATTCTGATAAGCGGAGTAGTTAAAGTTTTCAAGAACGATAATCAGTGGCTTTTTCCCTTGAGGAACCACAAGAGTTTGCCCCGACAAAAAAGTGCTGTTCGATACATCTACAAGGGATATCGCATCCACAAGAACATAGTCTTTTTCATATAAAGACTCCAAAATTTTCCGGAATTCATTTTTGGTTAAATAGAACGAATCAATCGTCGACGATGCGTCCGAAGAAAAAGCGAGATCTGTGTCCGCTATAATCGGTTTAACGCAGATAACCTCAACTGACCCTGTATACTCTTCCACAAGCATTGTATTAGAGGTTGCTTCCAGTAGTTTAGCCTGAATTTTCAAATCATCGGGAAATATTCTGGCCATATTTGACAAGACTTCTTCCGCAGAATAATACTTGAACGTATCCAGCATATGATCGCATTGCTCCATGATCGGATCATACATTTCGAGCTTCAATTCCGCTAATCTAGTCTGCGCGTATTGATATACAAATCCCTGTGAACCTTCCATTACACTTTCGTATTTAGCGGCAGCTTCGATATAGGCCTTATCATTAAATAGCTTCTCCGCCTCTTGAACCTCGCCACGGGCGATTTCTATGTTGTCAATTTCCTTCTTAAGCGAAACTGATGATGCAACAACATTGGAATAATCGCCAATTTGATCAAATATAAACTGAAGTGTTGGTTTTTCGATCGTTCCGAGTAGAAATTCTTTCGCAAGCTCGTCTAACCAAATGGAAAGTGATGATCCGGTCAGTTCCTTCATTTGCTCAAGGAAAGCCCTGTCATCAGCGCTGGGGGTGTATCTCTCATAACGAATCATGTACTCTATGGATTTTACCCGCTCTTCCACGATGTCTTCCATCGAAAATAATATCTCTTTTTCTTTGGAGATATCATTTTTCATATCCGGACTTTCACTGACTACACGTGCGTGAATATCCCGGTAAATATCCAGTGCTTGATCGTAATTTCGGGATTCCAATGCCTTTTCAAATCGAGGAAGAACATCGGAAAGGCGGGAATTATTGACATATATGACTCCGATTCCGACTGCAAATGCCAACAGAACTACAAAACAGACAATAACTAATACTCGATTAATGCCTGTCGCTGGCTTCTCCATTCTGAAATCAAGTCCAAATTCTCTTGCCACCTTAAACCTCGCCGAGTGTCAATTGCCGTTGGATCAGCGTCTCTTCCTTCAAGTAATAGCCAACCGCAGGCGTGCGTCTGATTCTATAATACTCCGGATCCGAAAGTCCGGAGTCAGAAACACGAACAACCGAAGTAAGACGGCTTCCTTTTTTGGAGACAAGTACCTGAATGCCCTGAGATGATCGTGTTGCCTTCATCGGAACTAAGGAACTTGAAAACACGATAGCTTTTTTAAGACTCGAAAACACTGCAAAGTCTTCCGCTTTATCGAGAAAATGAATGGCGATTATCGGAGAGGCATCGCTGCAAGCATGAATCAGCTTTTTCCGGTTTTGCTTAGTCTCATATGCAATCATCGGTATTCTGGACATTTTACCGTTTTCAAAAGCAAACAGCAATTCGCCGGAGTAGTCTTCGGTAACCAGCATGTGCAGTATTTTCTCGCCATCTTCTGTTGAAAGGACATTCGGCAGATAGACGCCCAGTTCGGATGGCTTTGTATCCGGAAGTTCATGTGCCTTCATTTTATAAACGTTGCACATGCTGGAAAAAAACAAAATATCGCTTTTATTCCGCCCTTCTGCTTCGATCAGAATGGTGTCATCCTCTTTTGTTTTCAATTCACCGGCACTTCGAAGCGATGTAAGCGGTATTTTTTTGAAATAACCGTGATCGGTCATGAATAACTTCAGACGGTAATCTTCAATCATCTTATCATTATCGTATGTTACGGCCTGATCAACATGAAGAAGTTCACTGCGACGAGCCTTACCAAAACGTTTGGATATGTTTTCAAGCGTTTTGACAATGATAGCATCTATTCTTCCTGGCTTTTTCAGGATATCCTCAAGGTCTTCGATTTCGCTGATCAAATTGTCACGATCGGCAATTCTGTTAACGATATATTGCCGGTTAATATTTCGCAGTTTAATCTCAGCGACAAACTCCGCCTGCAAAGAATCGATCAGAAATCCATTCATCAAATTAGGAATAACATCCGCTTCAAGTTCGGTGTTCCGGATAATTGCAATCGCTTTGTCAATATCGAGAAGGATTTTAGCAAGACCGTCGAGCAAATGAAGTCGATTCTGTTTACGCTCTAAGTCAAAAAGGAGTTCTCTTTTCAGGCAGGATCGTCTCCAGACCAACCATTCAGCCAATAGACCCCGGACACCCAGAACTCTGGGCATTCCATTAATAAGTACGTTGAAATTGCATGAAAAAGTATCCTCCAGCTTAGTGAACCGAAATAGTTTTGTCATCAGGGCATCCAAATCTGCTCCCCGCTTGCATTCGATCGTTATTTTGAGTCCGTCCAAATCGGTCTCGTCGCGAATATCCGATACTTCTTTTATCTTTCCGGTGCGAACCAACTCTGCAATTTCGTCAATGATCGCTTCGGCCGTAGTTGAATACGGAATTTCGAATACTTCGATCAAATTGCTTTTCTTGTCTATATGATATTTAGAGCGAATGCGCACCGGCCCCCGGCCTGTGTCGTAAATCTGTCGCATTGCCTCTTCATCATATAGAATAACGCCGCCGCCCGAAAAATCAGGCCCGGGCATAATCGACAGCAATTCCGCCATAGGATTCTTCATAAAAGCAATCGTAGCCTCACAGACTTCGGCTAAATTGAACGAACATATATTAGAGGCCATACCGACCGCAATACCCTGATTGCTGTTAACCAGAATGGACGGAAATGATGACGGGAAAAGTGTGGGTTCCTTCATGGTTCCATCGTAATTATCTACAAAATCTACGGCATTTTTATCAAGTCCTCTGAAAATTTCCTCACAAATCTTATCCAGTTTGACTTCTGTATATCGTGAGGCTGCAAACTGCATATCTCTGGAATACTGTCTTCCGAAATTACCCTTTGAGTCAATATAGGGGTGTAACAGAGATCCGTTTCCACGAGTCAGTCTGACCAACGTCTCATATATAGCCAGATCTCCATGCGGATTCAGTTTCATTGTCTGACCGACCACATTGGCAGATTTAGTACGGTTACCGGTAAGAAGCCCCATTTTGTACATGGTATACAGAAGCTTCCGGTGAGATGGCTTAAATCCGTCAATTTCAGGAATCGCTCTGGATACAATAACGCTCATTGCATAGGGCATATAATTCTTTTCGAGCGTATCAGTAATGCATTGATCCACACCGGGCTGTACTACATCGTCAACGGAGCGAAGGCTCTCTTTGAGCGAGATATTTTCACGTATATTCTTCTCCGAATCATTATTCTTTTTTTTCATCAGTATCTCCCAAACCGTTTCTTATTCTTGAAATCCGAATCATTCGTTAATACTTCTGAACTGATTCATCCGACATCCAGCTGGTCAAGGTAAAGATGACCGAATTTCTCGATGTGACTTTTTCTCCCCTGCAAATTATCGCCGAGCAACAAGTCAAATATTTCAGCTGTCTTCTCAACATCATCAGGCAATACTCGTATTAATCTTCTGGTTACCGGATTCATCGTTGTTTTCCACATCATTTCAGGCTCATTCTCACCGAGTCCCTTTGAACGCTGAATGTAACATGTTTCGGGCGGATACTGCATAATTATATCTGCCTTCTCGCGCTCATCAAATGCGAAAAACGTCCGCTCTTCTTTCTTATCTTTGTAAGTTATTTCAAACAGCGGGGACTCGGCAATATATACCTTCCCTTGTTCAATCAATGTGGGAGTCAATCGATATAACATCGCAAGAATTAACGTGCGTATTTGGAAACCGTCAACATCGGCATCCGTACATATGATTATTTTGTTCCATCGAAGCATGTTAAGGTCAAAAGAAGAAAGATCTTTGTTATGCTTTGTCTTGATTTCAACGCCGCATCCCAGAACCTTCACAAGATCAACAATAATTTCACTTTTGAAAATAACATCATAGTCTGATTTCAAACAGTTGAGGATTTTGCCGCGTACGGGCATTATTGCTTGAAATTCCGCGTCTCTGCCCATCTTGCATGATCCGAGCGCGGAGTCTCCCTCGACGATGTACAGTTCGCGGACAGACAAGTCCTTGGTCCTGCAATCAACAAATTTCTTTACACGATTATTGATGTCAATAGATCCCATCAGTTTCTTCTTTACATTCAGACGGGTTTTTTCAGCATTCTCTCTGCTTCGTTTATTTATCAGGAGCTGCTCTATTACGCGGTCCGCATCCGGTTTATTCTCAATAAACCAGATCTCGAGTTTTCCGCGAATGAGCTCGTTCATGAATTCTTGGATGTACTTATTGCTAATTGCTTTTTTCGTCTGATTCTCATAGCTTGTTTGTGTCGAAAAAGAGCTGGTCACTAAAATGAGGCTGTCCGATATGTCTTGAAATGTAATTTTGCTTTCACCGTTCTTATATTTATCACGCAAACGGATTTGCCGGTCAACCTCTGCCGTAAAGGCATTGCGAACCGCCTTGTCGGGCGCACCGCCATGTTCCAGGAAGCTGGAATTGTGATAATACTCAAGAAGATTCACTTCATTATTAAAACAAAATGCAATTTGAGAACGAACTTTATATGTCGGTTTATCTTCGCGATCTTTCCCTTTTCCGGTACCGTCAAAAGAATATGCCTTGGTCATCCCGGACTCGCCGCTGATTTCGTTAATATATCCCAGAATTCCTTCGGGGTAGCAATATGAATATTCTGATCCGGATTGATCGTCCCGAAGAACAAAAGTCACACCGCTGTTTACCACCGCCTGCCGCTTCAGAATCATCATGAATGACTCCAGCGGAATAATCACCTCGGTGAATACTTCCCGATCGGGCTTCCACTTCTGTATGGTTCCCGTGCGCTTGAAGCGCGTCGGCTCTTTAATTAATTCGCCGCAAACTTCACCACGTTCAAAATGAAGTGAGTACTTAAAGCCGTCGCGGAAGGAGGTCACATCAAAATACTGTGAGGCATATTGTGTTGCACAAGCCCCCAGGCCGTTGAGACCCAGACTGAACTCATAATTCTCACCGGTGTCATTATTGTATTTTCCGCCGGCATATAGCTCACAATAAACCAGTTCCCAGTTATACTTCTCTTCTTTTGCATTATAATCCAGCGGAATACCGCGCCCGAAATCCTCGATTTGAATCGTTCCGTCGGCATATCGCACCACTTCAATACGGTTGCCGTGGCCTTCACGGGCTTCATCAATTGAATTAGACAATATTTCGAAAAACGAGTGCTCGCAACCTTCAAGTCCGTCTGATCCGAAAATGACTCCGGGACGTTTCCTCACCCGGTCCGCGCCTTTAAGGGAAGTGATGCTTTCATTATTGTATACCGCTTTTTTCGGCATAAGAAAAATCCTCTTTTCGCTGTGCTCAGAGTCTGGGCGCCAAAATAAACACGCACCCATAAGATAGCGTAACACAACTATTCGCAAAAATGGGTTTGGGAAAATTAACATTATTATTTCATTTTTGAAAAAGAAAACGTTACGTTTTGTTCATACTGCTAATTGACATTATCAAGAGGAAGAATTACCTTTATTTTATAGCTATTATAAATCAAAGGTTTGGAGGAAATAATGAGCGATATCATATTCAAACGTGAGATCATACTTTCAATGACAAGAATAAAGACGTCAATGAAAAATATCTTGGATCCGATTTTCAGCGAAGCGGATCTGAGTTTTTTACACGGGATCATTCTTCTTGGCATGTCGATGGGAGCAATGACCAACATCTCAGGGATATGCAGAGAAACCGGGATGAGTCCCGGAAATGCTTCGACTCTTTGCAAGCGTTTGGAAGCGGACGGCTTGATCGCAAGAGTGCGTGACCCGGATGATGAAAGGGTTGTCAGGATTTCACTGACAGACGAAGGAACGCAAAGAACTGAGAAAATCTGGACGTTAATGGATGCACCATTACAGTATATCGATGCAGCCGGAGACTCCAAAAAGAAATCCATATTAACCGGTCTATCCGATCTATCCGACCTTTTGGAAAATATGTACGAAAAAATAAACCCGAAGCAATCTTGAACGACAGAAAGGGTACATTATATGCTTGAACTTCAAAACATTTGTAAATCCTATAAGATAGGCGATATCACAACCAAAGCTCTGGATGATATCAGTATTTCATTTCGCGAGAAAGAATTTGTTGCCATACTCGGCGCGAGCGGTTCGGGAAAAACAACTTTTCTCAACATTATCGGCGGTCTGGATCGTTATGATTCCGGAGATCTGATTATCAAGGAGAAAAGAACGAAAGATTTTAAAGAGAGTGACTGGGATGCATATCGAAATAACTCGATCGGTTTTGTGTTTCAAAGTTACAATCTGATCTCTCACCTGACCATTGTTGACAATGTCGAGATCGCCATGACTCTGAGTGGTGTCTCACGCGAGGCAAAACATGCCAGAGCCCTTGAAGTCCTTACACAGGTTGGTCTTAAGAATCACCTGCACAAGCGTCCAAACCAGCTCTCCGGCGGAGAAATGCAGCGCGTTGCAATTGCTCGAGCTCTTGCCAATAATCCCGAAATCCTTTTATGTGATGAGCCGACCGGAGCTCTCGATTCCGTTACCAGTACGCAGATTCTTGAATTAATCAAGGAAGTCGCAAAGGATCGTCTTGTAATTATGGTCACACATAACGCTGACCTGGCGGATCAGTACGCTGACAGAATCGTACGATTCAAAGACGGTAAGATTATTTCTGATACCATTCCATATCACCCTGTAAATACCGGTCTGGCATTCAAACTCAAAAAGACCAGCATGAACTTTATTACCGCGCTAAAAATCTCATTTAATAACATCCGTACGAAGAAAGGTCGCACTTTTCTCACTGCTTTTGCATCAAGCATCGGTATCATCGGTATTGCGCTAATATTGAGTCTCTCCAATGGGTTCAAGCTGCAAATTGATAAATTTCAAAGCGCCGCACTGTCTGAATTCCCGATCATTATTTCCAGAGCCGCATCGAATATCAACGAAGAGGATCTAAGGGCTCAGCAACAACAAAACCAAGCTATTCTTACCGGTGATATCGAATATGTTGAGTCTGACGAAGTCTATCTCACAGATCCGGAAGCAGAAACAATTATGCATGAGAATCTTCTTACGGATGAATACATCAATTATTTGAAAGCAATTGATCCGGAAGTATGTGACAGCATCGGCTATACCAGAATCGTAAACTTTAATATGCTGGCCGATATTGATAATTCTATTCAACCGGTCTACTTCACCACCGGCATTAAGATGTCGGCGTCAACCGACAGTGCAGGCATGATGATGCCTACCGGAATGACCTCTTCCGGCGATGTCGGATTGGTTTCTTATCCGGAAACTTTAACCGAAGGCGCCCCCAGTTATCTCGAGGAAAACTATGATGTTCTTTTCGGGAACTATCCCCAAGATATAACGGATATTGTTCTTATCATCGATAATGAAAACAGTCTGGATTACAAGATTCTTCAAAACCTCGGATTTGAAACTGATAATGTCGGCAGCATCAAGTTTTCGGATATTGTCGGAAAGCAGTTCAAAATCATTTCGAACAACGATTATTATATAAAAACAAATCTCGGGAACTATATTCCCGGAACAGATTATCAAGGAATGTTTGACTCGGAAGAATCAATTACTCTCACAGTTTCAGGAATTGTCCGATTAAAAAAAGATGTATCATTCGGCGTCCTCGGAACCGGTGTTGCGTATAGCGACAGGCTTGCAACAATGGTTATTGAAAAGCAGGAAGCTTCAGATATTGTTGTAGCTCAGAAGGATTCAAGTATGAACGTAATTTCGATGACTGAACTCTCCGATATCGAGAAGGATAATTTTTTGGCATATCTGGGCGGGGACGCCACTCCATATCTGATACTCTTATACCCGACCGATTTTGAAAAGAAAGATGCTCTTTTGGATTATCTTGACCAATATAATGTCGGGAAGTCAGAAGAAGAAGTCATCATGTATGTTGATTTGGCAGATACGATCTCTAGCCTTACCGGTAACATTATGGATGGTATAACGCTGGTTTTGATTGCATTTGCATCCATCTCTCTGGTCGTGAGCCTGATCATGATTGCAATCATCACCTACACATCCGTTCTTGAAAGAACAAAGGAAATCGGCATCCTAAAGGCATTAGGAGCGAGAAAAAAGGATATTACGCGTGTGTTTGATGCAGAAACGTGTCTACTAGGTGTTTTTTCCGGAACGCTTGGTGTATTTATTGCATGGATTCTGACTTTTCCGGCGAACGCGATTTTGCATTCAAACACCGGTCTGAAGGATGTTGCGCAACTGGAGTTTAGCCATGTCATTATGCTGGTAATTATCAGTACAATACTCACAATGGCCGGTGGTCATATTCCCGCAAGAATCGCCGCCAAAAAGGACGCCGTCGAAGCACTCCGTGTTGAGTAATTATCCGGTGATGATCATATAATAAAAAGAGGCCGACGAAAGTCGGTCTCTTTTTGGTGAGCCTAGGAGGACTCGAACCTCCGACCCACAGCTTAGAAGGCTGTTGCTCTATCCAGCTGAGCTATAGACCCAGGAAAATAATGGCGGTCATCCGACCGCCATTAATGTGGAGCGGGTGATGGGAATCGAACCCACGTGATCAGCTTGGAAGGCTGGAGTTCTACCATTGAACTACACCCGCAAACAAGTGTCGATCATTTCAACAACATGCTGAAAAACTCGCTTTGACATAATACAACACCGAGGATCAATTTGTCCATAGATTAAAAGCAATAAATGAAGTTATTGCATAAATATCAGGATATCAACTCTTTGTATTGGATAGGTAATCACCGGAAATATAAAAACCGTCATCCGTCTTATACCAGCCTGACGAAGTCTTGCCAACTACCGTGACTGTCATATTTTTAGTTAATGCGGCGACTGCCTCATAATCTTTTCCGGGTCCCTTGCGGACTTTCAGAAAGCCTTCATTGACTTTCACGTACTTTACCGTAGCGCTGGGAAGATCCGTTACCTCCCAATCAACAACCTCGTCATTGGATGCCAGCGTGCCCGACACCTTAAACAGCGTTGTCGTTGTCGTCGGTTCGGTTGTTGGCGCCGCAGTAGTTGTGGTCGTGGGCGTTGTGCGCTTTGTCGTCTTCGGCGTATCCTTTTTGCCGCAAGCAGCAACGGAAAAAACTAACAAACCGACCAAAATCACTGCAGATAAGGTTTTCCCGTATCGATTCAAACTCAACATAATATTCCTCCCATATTCTCCTTCGCGGAAAATAGAACACGTCTGTTTATCAATAATACTAATTATATCGCTATTCGTCAAAAGGGCATACACTTAATTCACAAATATAATTATAAAATTATTTCAGAATTCTTAAATTTGTCGTTTATCAGAGCATACGAATAATGATCCTCCCATTTTCCGTTAATTGCCATATACTTCTCGTTCAACCCCTGCCGGACAAATCCACATCTCTCGATCGTGTTGAGAGAGCGAACGTTTCGCGGCATAATGTCCGCCTGAATCCGATGAAGACCGTGATAGTCAAACATGTACCTGCAAGCGATGGTTAATGCTTCTGTCATGTATCCTTTTCCGGTTTCATTCTCATCAAGATGGTAGCCGACAAGGCACGACTGGAGTGCACCTCGCACTATGCCCGAAAACGAAACGCGCCCGATAATACGCGAAGGTTCTGATTTCAAATAGATCCAAAATCCGTAATGGGTTCCTTCATAATACGCGTTCGTATCAGATTTTAAATGCATTTTCTGGACAGAAACCGTAAAATAACTGTCATCGTGAAATTGATGGTATGGTTTATGAAATACTCTGTTTCGGGTTAGGTAAGCGACGACTTCCGGTGCAGTTGCGGGGGACAGAATACGCAAGAATAATCTTTCGGTCGGCAGAGTAAAAATGTATTTTTTTCTCTTGTCTGAATTGATTATCATTTTGAATAGCACCGCTTTCGAAAAGATGGTTAAATTATAGCATATTCTGCGTCATCACGTTTCATCATACGATCGGTATAAATGTTGTATAATATGCCTTATACAGACTTGAAATGGTTTTACCGAAAGGGGATTAAAATGAAATATGGATTTACTCGCGTCGCTTCATGCACTCCGAGACTTTCTCTTTCGAATCCGGTCGTAAATGCGGAGACAATCGCAGCCTGTGTGCAAGAGGCCCATGATTCGGGTGTTTCAATTATGGTTTTCCCTGAACTGAGTTTAACCGGATACACTTGCGGGGATCTGTTTTTACAACGGAAGCTCCAACAGTCTGCTGTCGAGGCTCTATTTTCTCTTGTCAAAGCAACAAAAGATCTACCGGTTCTATTTGCGGTCGGTCTTCCGCTTGTGCATAATTCGAAACTATATAATTGTGCGGCCGTAGTCTGCATGGGGCGTATTCTTGGATTTGTCCCGAAAAGGAACATTCCTAATTTCGGAGAATTCTACGAGCGAAGGCATTTTTCTCAGGGACCCTTAACCGGCAGAATTACACTCAAAGGAATTTCCTATCCGTTTGGATCCAATCAAGTCTTTTCGTGTACTTCCTTCCCGGGGCTTAATGTAGCGGTAGAAATATGCGAAGATGTTTTTGTTCCGTCTCCCCCATCCTCTTCACACGCGTGCCACGGAGCAACGGTTATTTTGAACCTTTCGGCGAGCGATGAAATTGTTACAAAGGCCGCCTATCGCAGAAGCCTTATTTCGATTCAGTCCGCCCGCTTGATTTGTGCCTACGCTTATTCCGATGCCGGGTTCGGCGAATCTTCGACGGACATGGTTTTTGCCGGTCATAATATCATTGCCGAAAACGGAAAACTTCTCGGCGAATCCAAATTATTCACCGAGGGAATTGTATTCCGTGATGTCGACATCGAGTTATTGCTTCAGGACAGAATCCGGCAGTCAACATTTCCGGATCTGATTGTGACCGGGAATTCAGACTACACATTTACCGATTTTGATCTTCCTGCTGATGTCGCGAATCCGATTCGTGATGTTCAGCGTCATCCTTTCGTCCCAAGTGACAGTAATGAACGTTCCACACGTTGCGAAGAAATCATTTCAATACAATCGACAGGGCTTGCGAGAAGGCTCATGCATACCGGTTCCCTCGATGTCGTGATCGGAGTATCCGGCGGTCTTGACTCGACGCTTGCTTTTTTAGTCACAGTGAATGCATTTCGCTTCCTGGGACTGCCGTATTCCGGAATTCATGCGATTTCGATGCCGGGCTTCGGTACCACTTCCCGGACACAGGAAAACGCGCGCAAACTATCCGAACTATTTGGTGCAGATTTCCGCGAAATACCCATTAGCGATGCTGTTATGCTTCACTTCAAAGATATCGGTCATGATCCGGACAAAATAGATGTTACTTACGAAAACTCACAGGCCCGGGAGAGAACACAAATTCTTATGGACATTGCCAATAGTTGTCAGGGGCTGGTAATCGGAACCGGCGATCTATCAGAGCTGGCAATCGGTTGGGCTACCTATAATGGCGATCACATGTCTATGTATGCTGTCAATTGCTCCGTTCCGAAGACACTGGTTAAGGATCTGGTTGCTTTTTATGCAACCACAGTGGACAGCGGAATCTCCGCGATTCTTTTGGATGTTCTCGCTACACCGCCGAGTCCCGAGCTTCTTCCTCACGATAATGACAAAATGACGCAGGTAACGGAAGATCTTGTCGGGCCATACGAGTTGCATGATTTCTTCCTTTATTATTTTGTACGATACGGGTTTTCTCCGGCAAAAATTCTATTCCTTGCTGAAACCGCGTTTGACGGAAAATATGATCATGAAACCATTAAGCGTTGGCTCAAGTTTTTTATTAAACGGTTTTTCACGCAACAGTACAAGCGGTCCTGTCTTCCGGACGGCCCGAAGGTAGGTTCCGTCTGTCTTTCACCGAGAGCCGACTGGAGGATGCCCAGCGATGCCTTAGGGGCCGCGTGGCTTTCCGAAGCAGAATTATTGTAGTTCTGCGCGCAATCAACGAAATAAAGGCTGCTAAAGCCTCAGGGCCCTATTCAATATCCGGATCATTGGAAGGATTATTGTTTAACGGCTTTTTGTCTTTATCTTTGGATAAATCCGGAAAATCCAGCACCTGATCATACGGGCCCGGTTTGCTTGAATTCACGGCTGGTTTCTGCGGAGTTACAACATGGGGTGCAACACTCTCTTGTGTTGGCTTGATTTGTGAAGTTTCGGAACGCTTTTCCGCTTCAAGTTCTTGTTTAAGTCGTACCGGCACAGGTGCAGCCACCGGTGATGAGACATTTGCTGAAGGAACAGTCGGTGTCGCTGAAGGATTCAGCCCGGGAATATTGTCAATATTAATGGTACGAACGCCCGATAAGGGAGCGTCACCGGTTACCGTTGGTTTGGCGACCGGATTGACGGCAATCGGCGGGTAATTGGTTTCTTTTGAAGCGGGTCTTGATTTTGCTGCTGAATTATCCTTATGAGCCTCCTCCGAATCGCCGAAGGAATAAAAGTAGTCCTTACGGTCCGGCGCGACGATCGGGGGCGTTATTGCCTCATCTTCCGGTAAATAAATCTCTTCATCCTCTACATCTTCGTCAACATCCGCATAATCGCTGTATCCTGAATTGCGAGTAATAAGAAGCGTAACGACAGCCGCGATCAGTACAAGTGCAATCAGGGATACAAGATAAAACATGATCGTGAGAGGATTTTTAAAATTTGTCAAACTTTGTCCGATTGTTTTGGATTCTGATCGACTTGAATCTGTCGGCAGTAAAGAGGTATCCGAGGGAATCGAAGCAGCGCTTGTTTCTGCCGGAGTTACCGTCGGAGTCGGAGTTGCCGCGCTAACCGAGACCTCGCCTCGATATGGCATCAGCATAATTGATTCAGTATCGTAATAATAAAAAGCTCCGGCACCTTGGGCGTTCTTTACGTAGATTAATATTTGCTTAAAATCCGGATTACTTATCAACCTGTATGCGGTAATCGATTCGCCCTGATAATCAAAGGGAAATGGTTCATATCCTACAGGGATTGCAATATCTTCTGATGCCGGTAAAACTTGCAGGCTTAAAACAGCTTGAGATACAAACAAGTAAGGATATACTGTCTGAAGCGCAGGCTCATAAACGAAATATTTCGTCCCTGAATCGGTGACTAAAAGCACAAGTAAAATATCCTCTTCAGCAGTCGCGCTCGCGTTGCCCTTCACAACCGGGATCTGAACGCCCTTATATGTCGAAAAATCAGCCGCAAATCCTTCCGGTATCACCGTTAACTCATCAATAGGCAGAATCATTAATTCTTCATCAAGGTATGCCATCAGCGGCAAAGGCTCAGGTGTCGGTGTCGGTGTTCCGGTAGGACCGGACTGCCTCGTAACAACAATAGAATATACTTTTGTTGTTCCGTCTTCTGCTTTAACGGTTATCTTTACCGTGTTTGCACCCGGCTGTAAATTTTTCTGTACTCCGTTAAGCGTTACTGTGGACTTACTATCTTCAGGCGTTGCGCTAACGGTAATCTTGGTTTGATCTTCTGCAACCGACATAGAGTAGGACTTCGTCGTTTTTGAAAAATTCGGTGAAAGCGTGCCCGGAGATACCGTCAGTGCAGAAAGATTTGTATTGGATGACTTGGGTACAGGTGTAACAATGGTGATGGGGGTCCCGCATGACGTCGATCCGAGAGATGTTCCGACTTCATCACCTACATCGTCAAAATAGCATGATATCGATTTGGTTCCGACCTTCATACACTTAAATTTTGCTTTCAGTACAGTAGTTCCTGAGTTGATCGAAAAACCATAATCATTAAAATTCAAGCTGTCAGACGAAAAATTAGAGGATGTATAGTTTCCCTGTGAAATTGATTGAAGTTGAAAATATTCGGACTCATACGAAAAAGACCCGTTATACCCCCCGATCAGTCCGCCGCCGCTGTTCAATTTGACGGAGACCGTAATGATTGAACCGACCTCAGTATTACCGGAAATACTCATTGTACTACTCGGAGCGGCAAAAACATTGGAAGCCGGAAACAGGGAAATCAGAAGAACGCAAATAACTGCAACGGACAAAAGTCTTCTAAATTTAATCATTTATTTAATATCCTCTCATTGAGTAATCGTTGATTTTTTGAGTACATGTCGAACAATCACGGTCAGATCGGATGAACTGACCTTTCCGTCATGATTTGCATCTGCAGCCAACAGTCCGGCGCCGGTTATTGTTGATTTCTTCAGAACATGTCTTACGATAACCGTAAGATCCGAAGAAGAAATCTTTCCGTCACCGTTGGCATCACCGTAAAGCAGAATGTTCACGTCATATACCAGAACATTTTCTGCATTATATACCAGCAGCCTGTCTCCCGAAGCAACTACAGCATCCGGTGATTTGTCGACACCGACTGCCGTAACTATTTTCGCAGATCCGCCGTTAATCATTGTAAAAGCGGTGAGGAAATTCGATACGGTTACTCCGGGCGGAATACCGTCAATTGTATTGTTGGCATTATATCGATAGGTTGTCGTAAATAAATCCGATCCCGAAAGAGAGTTCCGAACTACGCTTATGTTATAGGATCTGACTGTTCCGTTCTGCGCGGTTACCAGTATTTGAATATCATTATTTCCCTCAGCCAGCGCTCGAACACCGGCTCCGGAAACGACAGAAGTAGACGCGATCCGCGTTGCGGAAATATTAATTTCAGAAGTCAGGTAAGGAACAATCAGTGAATATCCGTCCGAAATCAACGGATCAAAGGTTGGCGTCAATGCATAACCATCAATAGACAGCGAAGACAAAAGATTATTCGGATTCCCGGATTTAAGCGGCTGGGGAACCGGAGCAGCAGGCATATTTGAATATACAGGTATACTAAAAACGAGCGGAAGCGACAGCAGTCCATTCTCGGAATATCCGTTTCTCAGGTTAGTTGATTCACTGGTCATCGCCATGATGCTTGTCATATATTGGTGATAATACCTTCCGTTGCCGTCATCCATAACATCATATTTCTGAAGATATAATGTGTACTGACCTTTGCTGATATAACGGTCCGCAAGCCATCTGGATCCGCCTACGATGGATTTATAAGGTCTGTTCCACGGAATAAGATTTGTAGCATTGGCTACCGGATCCGAAGTTCCGTTCTTTGCATAAATGAGTGCCAATTTCCAGGGTTCTGCAGATGAGTAAGCGCCAATATCAAAGTAGTTATACAGGTTCTCATAACCGGCTTCTGTTCCGCTTGTTGTATGACTGCCCACCCGGCCTGTCTCCTGGATAACTCTGGAAACCAGATGATACGGATTTGCTCCGGAGTATGCCGCGGCATCCATAAAAGTCTGTGCGTACGTCACCGGAACGTCTGCAAGATTCAAAATTTTCGTGCAACCCGCAGACGTGCTCTCCATGAAAGAGCCTTCGAGCATCTGCTTGATTACCGCTTCGGTCTGAAGTAAGTCTTCCGGGGTTTGTGCTGCCGGATCATATGAAAGATTTAAAAACTGGAAAACGTATACCTGACCCAACATGTTCCTCGGATCCAAATAAAAAGAGACAACATCTTTCGTGGCGTTGACCCATGAGACTTCATCGTATGAAATATAAGTATTAGCCAGCCAATCGTAAGCCCCGGGATCCGTGGATTTCCATGCATCGTTTGAATATGTCGGAATCAAACTTCTTCCGATTTTGGCTTCTTCCGTCGCAACCGTATCCCAATTGGTGCCAACGATAATGGGAACGAAACTCCATGAAGGATAAGCGGCATGCAAGGATCTGAGTGAAGGCTTGTAGGATTCCGGGAATCCCGCAATTGATGTCTCAAATGCCTCATCAGCAACGCCAGCATCCTTGGTAAGAAAACAGTCAACAACATAGCCGGTGTATTCTGTCGTCCCGTATGTAAACTTAACCTGGCACCACTGCGTATATGATTCGCCGGTAATGGTAACTACTTCGCCTGCCTCGACACGATCTCCCATTGAAAGTGAAAATACTAAAGAACTCTTTGATGTCGGACCGGAACGTACATTTGCCGTTGTAACAGATATTGTTGCATTGGCTACAGAGGCGGCAGAAATATTTTCTGCCGGTAAGAGAAGCAATGAAAAAGCAGAAAAAAGAGACAGGCACAAAAACATCGACAAGAAGCGGCATAACATCGACGCTTTCGATGCTACGCGATTATGGCTGTCGCGATTCTTACTTGCGAAAATATTAATAATCAGTCCTCCAAGATAATTCAAGATAAATATCTTCGTTTATATTTTACCAGATTGATCTAACAACACTATTACAGGACTTTATCATAATTGAGGTAATTCTGCTTGTTTTTTCCCAATTTTACTTGATTTCTGCCCCCAAATATCCAAGTCAGATGAATAATGTTACATCTGATCAAAAAGAAAAGCCCGGCACTTATAGTTCCGGGCTTCCCTTTTGGTGGCTCACCGGAGGCTCGAACTCCGGACCCCCTGATTAAAAGTCAGGTGCTCTACCAACTGAGCTAGTGAACCGTTATGGCTGGGGTGGCAGGATTTGAACCTACGGGTGCGGGAGTCAAAGTCCCGTGCCTTACCGCTTGGCTACACCCCATCGCGTACATGGGAGTTGAGGACCCGTGATCCCGTCGGAAGAGTTTGGGGTGGAATATGGGAATCGAACCCACGACCTCTAATGCCACAAACTAGCGCTCTAACCAACTGAGCTAATTCCACCGCGATTTCTCTGCTCCCGAAGGCACGAATGAAATTATATGTTTGTATCGAACAATTGTCAACAGGAAAACCTTCGGAGTACTGCTCTTGCAGCTTGAATCCCGCTGGCTCCGGCTTGCGAAAGTCCTCGTGTAATTCCGGCTCCGTCTCCGATCGCAAAAAAGTTCGGCATCATTGTCTCGAGTTCATTCGTCAGGCTCAGACGCGAACTGTAAAACTTTACCTCCACTCCATAGAGAAGTGTGTCCTGATTTGCGGTTCCGGGAGCCAGCTTATCAAGCACCTGAATCATTTCAATAATGTTATCAAGATGGCGTTTGGGAATAACCAGAGAAAGATCCCCCGGAGTTGCATTCAATGTCGGCTTGACGAAGCCCTGCGGAAGTCTGTGGGCATTCGTACGTCTGCCGTCAAGAAGATCACCGAAACGCTGAACAATGATGCCGCCGCCAAGCATATTAGACAAAGAAGCGATTCTCTTACCATACTGATACGGCTCGTTGAAAGGAGTAGTAAACCGGTTGCTGACCAGAAGTGCAAAATTCGTGTTCTCGCTTCTGAGTTCGGGATCCGTATAACTGTGTCCGTTCACGGTGATGATTCCGTCCGTGTTTTCGGTAACAACATATCCGTATGGATTCATGCAAAAAGTTCGTACAACATCTTTATATCTGGCTGTGCGATAAAGAAGCTTTGCTTCGTACATTGCGTCCGTTATTTCCTTGAAAACGATCGCCGGAAGCTCGACACGAACCCCCAGATCAACCTGATTATTAATCATGATCAGCTTCAGTTTATGGCACTGTTTTGAAAACCACTCAGCGCCTGATCGACCGGGTGCGGCAATCAGATAATCGCAATAGATATCACCGATGGAAGTCTCAAGTCGGTATTTTCCGTCATCGGTTGCATTAATTTCATCCACTCGGGTCCCGCAGGCAACTTCCATGCGCTCAATGAGCCATTTATAAATGGAGGCTATGAGTTCTCTGTTTTTTTCGGTGCCGAGATGTTTGCATTTCGCGTCCATCAGATGAAGATCAAGTGCAATTGCTTTCCGACGGATAATTTCTGCTTCGGGGGTATCTGTCGAGAAAACCTCGTTGGTTGCCCCGAACGAGCGGTTCACGCTGTCAACATAATCGATCAGACGCATGACTTCCTTATCAGGAATATATTCGTTAAGCCACCCCCCGAAACTGGTCGTGAAATTAAACTTACCGTCTGAAAAAGCACCGGCGCCGCCAAAACCTCTCATAATCGCACAAGGTTTGCAACCGATACAGCTCTCTGACTTCTCGCTGATGATCGGGCAGGAACGCTTTTCTACCGTTAGCCCTTGCTCAATGAGTATGACTCGTGTTTCCGGCCGGTTCAAAAGCAGTTCGTATGCCGCAAAAATACCGGCCGTGCCCGCTCCGATGATTGCGACATCATATTTTTTCAGACCTTCCATATCATCCTCCGATCAGCTTTCACCTACTTGATTATATCGTATTTTATTCGTTATGAGTGAAATTTTTAACGGATGGGTGTATAATAAAAAACCGTTTATTATCGAATTTATTGAGGTGAATTATGACGAAGAAGAGTGCCTTCATAACGATGCCAAAAGGCTATCAGGCCACCGGAATTCATTGCGGCCTGAAGAAAGGCAACACCCCGGATCTGGCGTTTGTTTTCTCTGATTGCACCGCTGCGGTTGCCGGCGTATATACAAGGAATCTGGTGAAGGGCCATTCTCTGCTGCGTACAATTAATATCATACAGTCAAATAAGAATTGCAGAGGCATCTTGATCAATAGCGGAAGTGCCAATGCGTGCATCGGGCCGCAAGGCGTTTTTGACGCGGAAGTAATTGCTGCGGAGACCGCCTCTGCTTTTGGTATTGACGCAGAAGAGATCCTTACATGTTCAACGGGTGTCATTGGCAAGAGAATGAATGTATCCGGAATGATAGAGGGGATTAAGACACTTCCCTCGGTGATATCTTCATCGGAAGCATCCGCGCATTTGGCGATGCAGGCAATGATGACCACTGACACTGTCCCGAAGGAATCCTCCGCGACCATAGAAATGGACGGAAAAACGGTCGTTATTTCCGGGATGGCAAAAGGTTCCGGGATGATTCATCCGGATTTAGCGACCATGATCGGCGTTTTTACAACCGATGCGGATATTGATGCGGATGTTCTGGATAAACTTCTTCGGGGTGCAATCGCCAAAACATTCAATCGGGTTTCGGTGGACGGCGATACTTCCGTTTGTGATTCTGTCATTATTATGGCCAATAAAATGTCCGGTGTCCGCATTACGGAAGGTACCAAGGAGTACGAGCTATTTGCAAGTGCCCTCTACCAGATATCGGAAGATATTTCCAGAATAATTGCCGCAGACGGCGAAGGTGCGACAAAACTGATCGAAGTACAGGTCAGCGGTGCTGCATCTGAAGAAGATGCGCTTCTAATCGTCCGGAGCATCTGTCGTTCTCCGTTATGCAAAACCGCCATGTTTGGTGAGGATGCAAATGTCGGAAGAATACTAACCGCAGCCGGTTATTCAGGCGCCTCTTTTGACCCCGGACAGGTTGACATTTTCATCGGAGATCTGATGGTGTGTAAGGATGGTTTCGTATTGCCGTTCGATGAAACTACGGCAAAAGAACTCTTGTCACAAAAAGAGATTCTGATTTCGATCAAACTATCTGCCGGAGTCTTCTCAGACCGCATGTGGACGTGCGACTTTTCGTATGATTATGTGAAAATCAACGGTAGCTATCGTTCTTAGTTTTCTTGTCTCAGCACGGTTTCAAAAGTAAATACTGTGCCGTTATAATCAACGTGGATCTCGCTGCAATCCTCAAGCTTGCCGGACAAAAACATATCTGACAGCGGATCTTCGAGCCGCTTTTGAATTGTCTTACGCAAAGGCCTGGCACCGTATTTCGGATCGTAACCCTCCGCCGCAAGTTGATCTTTTGCATTGTCATTTACGGTCAATGTGATCTTCTTTTCGAGGAGTTGCCCTGCAAGTTCCTTAAGCATTAATTCGACAATCTGACGAATTTCTTCTTTGGTAAGTTCGTGGAAAACAATTATCTCGTCAATTCGATTCAGGAACTCAGGCCGGAACATCTCCTTGAGCACGCTGTGTACACGGCTCTCGAGTGCAACATGCCCCTCTGCGCCGAATCCAAAACCGTTGGATTTAAGTGTTGTACCCGCATTCGATGTCATCACAAGAATGGTGTTTTCAAAATTGATCAGCCTTCCGTGGCTATCCGTAAGCCGTCCGTCATCCAGGATCTGTAAAAGCAAGTTAAACACGTCCGGATGCGCCTTCTCAATTTCATCGAATAATATAACCGAATAAGGCTTTCGGCGTACCCGCTCTGTCAACTGTCCGCCATCATCATATCCGACATAACCCGGAGGAGAACCAATTAACTTACTGACGGTATGTGCCTCCATGAACTCTGACATATCCATACGTATCAAAGCATCTTCGCGGGCGAACATCGCCTCGGCGATTGCTTTAACCAGTTCGGTTTTCCCGACCCCGGTCGGCCCGACAAATATGAAGGATGCCGGCTTGTGTTTCTTGCCAAAACCGGAACGGTTTCTCCTGATTGCCCTGGAAAGAGCGCTAACGGCTTCTTCCTGACCGATCACGCGTAAATGCAGACGTTCTTCAAGCTTCAGCAGTTTTTCTGATTCGGACTCGGAGATTCGCTGAACCGGTATTCCGGTCCACATCTCAATGACTCTTGAAATATCTTCACGGGTAATGATAGTCGGCAGGATCTCGCTCTCGAGAGAATTCAGTTCTTCCTCGATACGAAGCAGATGCGCCTTGGTTTCGGCTTGCTTCTCATAAAGGCTTTCCTGTTCAATGACTTGAGGTGCAGATTCTTCAATTTTATGCTCGATATCCGCAAGCATCTTTTCAAACTCAACTTTCTCGGCGGATAGTTGCTTGACCTTTACCAAACGCACTTCCTGAAGATTAGCCCTCGATCCGGACTCGTCCAGTAAGTCAATCGCCTTATCCGGAAGAAATCTGTCCATAATATATCTTGATGAAGCCTTAACTGCGTATTCGATGACTTCGTCGGAGTATGATACGTGATGATGCTTTTCATAATAATCACGTATCCCCTTAAGAATTTCGATACTATCCGCTTCATTTGGCTCCTCAACGACAACCTTTTGAAAACGGCGTTCCAGTGCGGAATCTTTCTCAATGAAGCGACGGTACTCTTCAAGCGTCGTCGATCCGATTACCCTGATCTCACCCTTTGCGAGAGCAGGCTTAAGAATATTCGCGGCATTCATCGCGCCTTCAGCGTCTCCGGCACCCATGATATTATGGAGCTCGTCAATAACAAGAATAATATTCTCGCTCTTTCTTGCATCATCAACAACGCCCTTCATTCTGCTCTCAAATTGACCGCGAAACTGAGTTCCTGCAACCATTGCCGTCATATCCAGAAGATAGACGGACATGTCCAATAACTTTGCAGGGACGTCTCCGTTGGCAATGCGAACGGCAAGGCCTTCCGCGATGGCTGTTTTGCCGACTCCGGGTGCTCCTAAAATCGCCGGGTTGTTTTTGGATCGGCGATTCAAAATCTGAACGGCCCGTTCCAATTCCTTCTCCCGGCCGATAATCCTGTCCACTTTTCCCTGTCTGGCTTTAAGCGTGAGATTCGTTCCGAATTGATCTAAAAAACGGAACTTCTGCTCTTTTCTGCGGTCGTTTCCCTTCTTTTGGCCGGTCTTCTCATCGCCGATCGTTCTATCTTCACCGCCGGAAATCCCGGAAGACCCGTCCCGAAAAGAGTCATGTGAACGTCTCTCTCCCTGCTCATCAAAACTCTCACTTTGATCCTGGTCTCCTATTTGAAGAAACCCCAAATTTGAGAGCGGTGTGCGTTCATCGTTATCGTCTTCATCAAACTCGGTTACGCCATCGACATCGTCTTGGTCCATCAGTAGCTCACCTGATCCGAGGAGCATCTTAAAAATGTCCTCCGGTTGAGTTCCGTCAACACCCATCATAAGACCGTTAAGTCGTTCAGAAACTTTATCAATGTTCTTCTCGTTAATTCCGGCTTTGGCAAACATCTCGTCAATTCCGCCAATTCCGGTTTCAAAAGCGCACTTCAGGCAAAGCCCTTCGTTAATTCTCTTTCCGTTATCGATTCTTGTTGTAAATACTACGGCAACGTTCTTCTTGCATATGATACATTTCGTCATTTATATTATCCTTTGTCTTCCTCGCGATGTCTTCTTCTTCGCGGTTTAACCGAAGTTGCAATCTCTAATTTCTCGATTGCAGTCTTTCTGGCCTGTTTCTCTATATGTGAAGTATCCGAAGGCAGATATGCCCGGGATTTCGTCAGCATTGTCTTAAGGTATAACCCCGTATAGGATGCCGGATTCTCGGCAATTGCTTCGGGTGTCCCCTTAGCAATCACGTAACCTCCTCTGTCTCCGCCCTCAGGGCCTAAGTCAATAATATAATCAGCAGTCTTAATTACATCCAGATTATGCTCAATCACCAGAACAGTATTACCATTTTCTGTCAGTCTTTGCAATATGTCAACAAGCTTGTGTACGTCTGCGACATGAAGACCGGTAGTCGGTTCGTCCAAAATGTAAAACGTATGCCCGGTGCTCCTTCGAGAGAGTTCTGTAGCAAGCTTGACCCTTTGTGCCTCGCCTCCGGATAGTTGTGTTGACGGTTGCCCCATTCGAATGTAACCCATACCGACATCTACAATGGTCTCGAGTTTTCGTCTGATTTTCGGAATACTCGAAAAAAATGAAAGTGCTTCTTCCACAGTCATATCCAAAACATCCGCTATGCTCTTGCCCTTGAATTTGACCTCGAGAGTTTCTCTGTTGTATCGTCTTCCCTTGCAAACGTCGCATGTCACGTATACGTCCGGCAGAAAATGCATCTCAATCTTATTGACTCCGTCCCCACTGCAAGACTCGCAACGCCCGCCCTTCACGTTGAAACTGAATCTTCCGATCTTGTATCCCTTGGCTTTTGCATCCTCAGTGGTCGCAAAAAGCTCTCTGATATAGTCGAAACATCCCGTATATGTCGCCGGATTGGATCTCGGCGTTCTTCCGATCGGTGATTGATCAATGGAAATCACCTTATCGAGATATTCTTCTCCCTGCATTGAATCAAATGCACCCATTTGCCTTCTCGCACCATTCAGATCGGTCGCTAATTTCTTCAAAATAATGCCATTAACCAGAGAACTCTTCCCTGATCCGGATACTCCCGTAACGCAAGTGAACAGGCCAAGCGGTATTTCAATATCAATGTTTTTTAGATTGTTTTCATGAGCGTTAAACACCCGCAGATATTGGTTGCTTGGTATTCTCCGGACTTCAGGTATCGGGATGTGCTTCCTTCCGCTCAAATACTGCCCGGTAATTGAATTCTCAACCTTTTCGATCTCTTCAGCGGTACCATATGCTACGATAGACCCACCGTGCTCACCTGCACCGGGGCCCAAATCGACGATGGCATCGGCTTCTCGCATTGTTTCTTCATCGTGTTCGACGACAAGTACCGTATTCCCGAGATCTTTTAGCCTCTTAAGGGTCTTCAAGAGTCTGGCGTTGTCTCTCTGATGCAGCCCTATGGAGGGCTCGTCCAGAATATAAAGGACTCCCATTAGTCCGGATCCGATCTGTGTGGCCAGTCTGATTCTTTGGGCTTCACCTCCGGATAATGTTGCAGATGAGCGATTAAGAGTCATATATTCGAGGCCGACATCCATAAGAAAACCAAGTCTTGCACGGATTTCCTTCAAAATCGGATCAACAATCGTTCGGTCACGTTGCGAAAAAGTCTGCTTCTCCAGATATTCCATACACTTTTGAATCGGCAGGCAGGTTAGCTCATATATGTTGAGCTCACCGATGCGGACAGCAAGCGTCTCTTTGTTCAGTCTGGCTCCGTTACAAGATGAACATGGATGAATCGTCATATATTGCTCGTAATATTCCTTCATGTCATCAGAACCGGTCTCTCTATAACGCCTCTCCAGGCTCGGTACGATTCCTTCCCAGGAAGAACGGTACTCGGCTCCGTGAGAAAACTTGCTGTTGCGTGTATCTACAACCAAAATCTCTTCGCTATTCCCAAAGAGAATTATATCCTGAATCTTCTTCGGCAATTCATTCCATGGTGTGTCCAGAGAAAACTCATACTTCTTCGATAGCGCTTCGATAAAAGATCTTCCCCAACTGGTCTCATCGTCAAAATTCCATCCGCCCGTTCGAATTGCGCCGTCGTTTAAAGATTCTTTCGGTTTAGATACACAAAGCAGCGGATCCACATACGAATGCGTCCCCAGCCCGGAGCAGTCCGGACATGCACCAAAAGGATTGTTAAAGGAAAACATCCTCGGCGTCAACTCTTCGAAGCTGATTCCGCAGTCCGGGCAGGAATATTTCTGTGAGAAAAGATGCTCGGACTCGCTATATGAAATCTCGCCGAAATCATTCTCTTGCCCGGGGATCTGGATAACGGCGCGAAGAAGGCCATCTGAGAGCTTCGTTACGGTTTCAATAGAATCAGACAGGCGTCCGTGAATATCTCTTCTGATAATAATACGGTCAATCACAACATCAATCGAATGCTTTTGATTCTTTTCGAGAACGATATCATCATCGAGTTCAAACATTTCGCCGTCCACGCGAACGCGAGCATAACCGGCTTTTCGAAAATCTTCAAATACCTTGGCAAACTCTCCCTTGCGGCCGCTGACAACAGGAGCCATCAGCATAACCCGGGTGCCGTCCACATAACTCATGAGTATATCAATAATCTGATCGATGGATTGAGAGGTAATTTCTTTGCCGCAGGAAGGACAATGCGGAATTCCAACGCGTGCATAAAGAAGACGAAGATAGTCATATATCTCCGTAACAGTGCCAACCGTCGAACGCGGGTTCTTACTGGTTGATTTCTGATCGATGGATATTGCAGGAGATAGTCCGTCAATCTGGTCGACATCAGGTTTCTCCATCTGTCCGAGGAACAGTCTTGCATATGAGGAAAGTGATTCAACATATCGCCGTTGTCCCTCCGCATAAATCGTGTCAAACGCCAGAGAAGATTTCCCTGAGCCGGAAAGTCCCGTCAAAACAATGAATTTATCTCTTGGAATATCCAGATCAATGTTTTTCAGATTGTGCTCACGAGCCCCTTTGATGCGTATATATTGTTCCATTATAATGATTACCTCAACAAATCCGAATGTATGTTCCCTCTGAGAAATCAGTTTATCACAACTGATGATTGTATGATTCAAACTTTTTCGAGCATTCGGAAAATTAACAATTTGTTCTCTTTGTCTCTTGCTTGACTGTGCGTCCTATGATATCATTCCATTTGCGTCAATGTTAACGGCCCTATGGTCAAGCGGTTAAGACGCCGCCCTCTCAAGGCGGAGTCAGGAGTTCGATTCTCCTTAGGGTCACCAGCGCAGCACCCGCGGAAGCGGGTGTTTTTATGTAATACGCCGCAGAAATCAATTCTGCGGCGTATTTTTAGTTATGGAAACATATCTTAGCTTTGCCCTCGTTGATCAAAAGGAAGGTATCTTCTTCTTTTTTGAACACATTTATATGCCGGGCGCATAATTCTTCCGCCTGAAACCACTTCTTCAATACGATGAGCACTCCAACCGGCAATTCTGGCACATGCAAATATCGGCGTAAAAAGCTCCGGGGGAATACCGAGCATAGAATAAATGAAACCGGCATAAAAATCGACGTTCGCACAAACAATTTTTCCGTTCTGTTTAACGTTGTTGAAAACCTCAGGCGCCAGTCTCTCCGTAATCGTATATAGTTCGTATTCTTCTTCGCGTCCGACTTCGTAAGCAAGGGAGCGGGCATAATCACGTAACAGTTTTGTTCTGGGATCCGAAACCGTATAAACGGCATGCCCGATGCCGTATATCAGACCGGAGCGATCATATGCTTCCTTACGAAGAATCTTGGTGAGGTAATCGCAAATTTCCATCTCATTGCGCCAGTTCTTCGTGTTGTCGCGAAGTTCTTGCATCATTGAAAAAGCCTTATTACTGGCTCCGCCATGCTGAGGGCCTTTCAGAGATCCGATTGCCGCCGCAATAACGGAATAAGTATCCGAGCCGGATGAAGACACGCAATGCGTCACAAAAGACGAATTATTGCCTCCTCCGTGCTCCGCATGCAAAACAAGAGCCAGATCCAGAATTCTTGCTTCGAGATCCGAAAATTGCCCGTCAGGACGAATCATGTGAAGAATATTCTGTGCTGTATTGTATTCGGGAACCGGCGAGTGCAGAAACAGGCTCTCCTTCTCAACATAGTGCCGTCTGGCCATGTATCCGTGTGAAATCAACACAGGGAAACGAGCAATCAACTCTATACACTGCCGCAGAATATTCTCAATGGCAAGATTATCCGGATCATCGTCATACGTGTACAACGCCAGAACCGTTCTAGCCAATTTATTCATAATATCCGGACTCGGCGCGCGGAGTATCATATCCTCCGTAAAACTATGCGGAAGTTCTCTGCAGGTGACGAGGAGATCGCAGAACATCTTCAGTTCCTCTTCCGTCGGAAGTTCTCCGAAAAGCAGAAGATACGCAGTCTCTTCAAATCCGAATCTCTTTTCCTGATAGAAACCGGAAACAATATCCGAAATCTCTATGCCCTGATAAAAAAGGCGCCCTTCAACGGGAACCCGCTCCGCATCATCCATAATGTACGACATAACTTCGCCGACTTCAGTGAGACCGACAAGCACACCGGTTCCATCGGCATTTCTAAGCCCGCGCTTAACGTTGTACCGTTCATAAAGAGACGGTTCGATTCTTGCCTTAACCGTTGCTTTTTCCGCAAGTGCCGCAATTGTCTCTATTTTTTTTTGAGAATCATCTCTCATCAGATTACCTCCTGCTGCAATCATTCATACTAATCAGAATTCGCATATCAGGTGCTTTGTCGTGTATAGTTCAACAACCCGCCGCACAAAAGGATATCTGCCTGTCTTCCGGATATTGTGCAGTCGACTTCAAATGTCAGTTTCTTCGTTACGTTCATGATCTTGATCTTTGTACCCCCGGGCGCTGCGGCGATCTGCCTGCGCGCGTCCTCCAGAATCAACTCATCAAGTACGGATATTTTATCATAATCACCCGGGTTCGAGAACGTCATCGGCAATATTCCGTTATTAATCAAGTTAGCCATATGAATTCTCGCGAAAGATTTTGCTATAACACCCTTTACCCCGAGTTGCAGCGGTGCCAGTGCAGCGTGCTCTCTGCTGGAACCTTGACCGTAATTTGCACCTCCGACAATGAAGCCCCCGCCGTTTTCCTTGGCCCTTTGGGGAAAATCAGGGTCGCACGGAGTGAGACAGAAATCAGCAAGATACGGAACATTGGACCGGTAAGGGAGCAGTTTTGCATTCGAAGGCATAATATGATCCGTTGTAATGTTGTCTTCCAGTTTTATCAACGTTTTGCCGATTACTTGTTCAGGCAGACTCATGTTGACCGGAAATGCCTTAATATTAGGTCCGCGTACGACTTCGATGAAAGTTGAATCCGCTGGCGGCATGATGACCAGGTTATCATTAATCAAAAACCGTTCGGGCATAATCACTTCAGGCGCTTTCCCGAATTTCAAAGGATCTGTAACACATCCGGTAAGGGCCGCGATAGCAGCGGTCTCCGGACTGACCAAATAAACGTTGGCTGATGCGGTTCCCGAGCGCGCATAGAAATTTCTGTTGTTTGTCCGAAGTGATACGGCATCCGTCTTGGGTGATTGTCCCATTCCGATGCATGGTCCGCAAGAACACTCCAGTATTCTGGCACCGGCAGCAATCATATCCGCAAGAGCACCGCAGTCGGCAAGCATATTGAAAACCTGCTTCGATCCGGGTGCAATCACCAAAGAAACATCTTCGTGAACGGTTTTCCCCTTAAGAATCGACGCCACTTTCAACATATCCAGAAGTGATGAGTTGGTGCATGATCCGATGCAAACCTGATCAACCTTCAGCCCTTCAATCTCGGAAACAGGAACGACATTATCGGGCATGTGCGGTTTTGCAACCATCGGCACTATTTCGGATAAATCAACCCGAATGGTCTCATCATAGATGGCGTCCGGGTCAGCACTCAACGGAACGAAATCGTTTTGCCGTCCTTGTGCGATCAGAAATGCACGGGTTACTTCATCCGATGGGAAAATCGAGGTCGTTGCGCCAAGTTCGGCGCCCATGTTCGTGATTGTCGCTCTTTCCGGTACCGACAATGCCGCAAGACCGTCGCCGGAATACTCGATAATCTTCTTTACCCCGCCCTTGACGGTCATGACGCGCAGAATTTTGAGAATAATGTCTTTTGCCGTCACCCACGGACGCAGACGACCGGTCAGCTCAATACGGACCATCTGCGGCATCTCCAGAAAATAGGGACCGCCGCCCATCGCTACCGCCACGTCTAAACCGCCGGCGCCGATGGCAAGCATTCCGATACCTCCGCAGGTTGGTGTATGACTGTCGGAACCCAGAAGTGTCTGCCCCGGTACTCCGAAACGTTCAATATGAACCTGATGGCAAACCCCGTTGCCGGGCTTCGAAAAACGGATGCCGTATTTCGCGGCAACTGTCTGTATATATTTATGGTCGTCGGCATTTTCAAAACCGGATTGCAGCATATTGTGGTCGATATAGGCAACCGACAATTTCGTTTTCACTCTCTGAATACCGATGGCCTCAAATTGCAGATAAGCCATGGTACCTGTTGAGTCTTGTGTTAATGTCTGATCTATCTTCATGGATATTTCGGAGCCGACCTTCATCTCACCCGAAACGAGGTGATCCCGGATAATTTTCTGTGCGATTGTAAGTCCCATATCTTATTCCCCCGCTATTCACTGAATGTTTATTATCAGTCAGATGAAGATGCTTTGTCAAGTTGACAAAATACCCAAGCGGAGTGATTTTGCAAGGCCGAATGCTGTAAGTTGCATATTTCCGAGGTGATTTATCCCAGTTGAATTTTGGATTCCGGATAAATATTGGTTGTCGGTTTCGGATCACGGATAGCAAGCGAGATGGCAAACACGATCGGCCCGACTCTTCCGATAAACATCGCAGGGATCATAAATATATGACTTAATGATGTTAATCCCGGTGTTTGCGCGGAAGTTACTCCGACCGTACCGAACGCCGAGGCAGACTCAAACAGTAAATCAAGATATTCGAAATCACCGTTTCGAAGTGCCGCCGCTTCGGTAAATGTCAGAATGATCGATAAACCAACCATAACCAAAAGACCCAGGATAAATATTGAAATCGCCCGGGACACTGAGCTTCGTGAAATCTTGTTATTAAAGATGACAACTTCTCCCCTGCCTCTGACTTCCGCCAGCACAGCATAGAAAAGCAACATAATGGTCGAAACTTTTACACCGCCGCCGGTCGAACCCGATCCTGCACCGATAAACATCAGAATTACCGAAATCAATTTAGTACCGTCATAAAGATTCGCCATATTGACCGAGTTAAATCCTGCGGTACGCATTGTTACCGATTGAAAAAACGCAGCGATCGGTTTTTGCCAGGCCGGCAGAGAGCCCATTGCCATTTCTCCTGGATTGCCCCACTCGACAATCAGGAAAAAGAGCATGCCTATGATGACAAGCGATGTAGTCATAACAAGAGCAATTTTGCTTTGGAGCCGAAGTTTGCGATTCTTATAATAGTCAAACAAATCACGCCAGACTATGAATCCGAGGCCTCCGAATATAATTAAAAAACCTATGGTAAATATAACGACCGGATTCCCGTTAAATGCGGTCAGGCTCGAAAACGGGCCGCTCGCGGTATTCCCCATTAAATCGAATCCGGCATTACAAAACGCCGAGATCGCTAGAAATCCGGCTTTGGCCATACCGTTTCCCACGCCGAAAAGAGGAATAAATTGTGTTGAAAGCAGTACGAATCCGGTAAATTCAAAGAGGATTGTCGTCATTAATATTGATTTAAGCAACACCGGAAGTTCGGTATAAGAAAAACTGCCGGCTGACTCCTGTGCAATCATTCGTGCGCGAAGACCGACTCTTTTGCGGATGAAATTCAGAAACACCGACGTTATCGTGATCAGGCTGAGACCGCCGATCTGGATAAGTATAATCATCACTGTTTTCCCGAATATTGAAAACGTTGTCGCCGTATCAACGACAATAAGTCCGGTAACGCAAGTACAGGAAACGGTTGTGAATAACGCATTCAAAAGGCCGATACTCTCTCTGCTGAGCGTTGCGATCGGTAAGGATAACAGGATTGTTCCGACAATGTCCAACATCAGAAAGCTTGCGACGATCATTCGAGCCGGCTTGGCAAAAAGCCACCGGAAAAAATTATGTGAGCTGCTTTTCTTGATTAACATTTTAAGTTTTAACCATCTCTTTCCAAATCAGCTCCACATTTTTATTCGAACAAACCATCATCATCAAGTCACCGCCGTGCATAACCGTACTGCCTCGCGGGGTAATCACCTTGCCGTCTGCGGACGTAATAACAACCACCTTGGAATCATTCACAAATGAATAGTTCTCGAGCTTTTTTTCACACGCCTTGGATGTCGGGCTGAGAATGAATTCAACCAGTACTTTATCCGATTTCCGAATCTTATGAACGATTCTTAATCCGAGATGGTCAATTTCCTGTTCAATCATCTCCGCGAGTATCTTGGTGCCGGAATAGGATTTGTCCACCCCGAATTTCTCCATAACCTCAAGATTTCTGGGATTATTTACTCTGGCTATCGCAAGCGGCACTCCGAAATTTCGTTTGGCAACTTCGCAGGCGATCAAGTTATTCTCATCTTTTCCGGTAAGCGCAATCAACATGTCCGCATCTTTACACGCCGGTCCGAGAACAGACGGAATCGTACCGTCACCTTTAATAACCACAACATTGAGCTGATTCGCAATTTTGGTTGCCGAATCCTCGTTTTGCTCTATAATGACAATTTCATGTTCGTGAGTCAGTTCACGAATCAAATAATACGCTACTTTACCGGCCCCGATAATGACAAGTTTCATTTTCTCTACTCCTTACTCAATCATTACCGGAGGCAAGAATGAGTTTGTCTCCCTTTTCAATGCGCAAATTGGGTAACGCAAGAATAATTCGATCATGGCGGATAATGCCGAAAACATGTCTTTCATCGGTATCTTCAACTTCACGAATTTTGGCTCCGATAAAAGAATCATCTGTACTTACAACCGCAAACTGTATATTTTCTCCAAGGATGTTTGCACTGCAGCGATCGACCGTACATTCCTCTTCTGTTTCTGACAGTTCACGTAAAAATGCATCGACTGTAAGTTCAGTGGATGACAATGTAACAAAACCGCTTTCATCGAAAATGTGATGACTTTCGGTATCGAAGATACGGGTGATTACGTGCTTGACATGAAATAGTTCACGCGCAATCTGTGATGCCATAAGATTCTGGTTTTCACTCTCGCTCGTCGCACAGACTGCATCAGCTGTTTCAATTCCTGCTTCTTTCAATGAGTCTGTATCAATAATAACTCCGGAGACCGCAACGGCATTAATCTCGTTCTTGGCAATGATTTCTTCCGCATTCGGATCCACCAGAACCACATCATGCTCCATCCGAATCAGTCTGCGAAGAAGTATCAGACCCGCCCTTGATGCTCCTAAAACAATTATCTGCATATATGTCCCTCAACAAGTATCCTTTGCTTATTTACCATATATATCATCTTTTCCGACTCAACACATAACCCATGATGGATGCAGCTGAAGATGCATTGAGCGACTCAGCCGAACCCGGCATTGGAATCCGAACCAGAACATCGCAGTCTGCGGAGCAATCTTCTGACAATCCATGCGCTTCGTTCCCGATATATATCGCTGCAGGTAATGATATTTCGGCGTCATCCAGAGGCATTCCTCCGAGATGAGATGCAACCAATTGTACACCATTCGATTTTAAAATCAAGCCGGCTTCCGATACCGTGACTCCCTGGATAAGCGGCAAGTGAAAACAGGATCCCATCGAAGCCCGTATTGCTTTCTCGTTGAAAGGATCCACCGATCCATCCGTTATGATCACGGCGGAAAAATCGAAAGCATCGGCTATTCGGATGATAGTACCCAGGTTTCCGGGGTCTGAAATCGCTTCGCAAACAAAATACAGGTCCTTGCCCTTCATCGGCAACCCGGCCGGTTGTATAGGGGCAGTCACAACAGCAGCAACTCCCTGAGGACTTTGTGTGCTTCCCAACTTCGAAAACATGTGCTCCGGCATGGATATCATTTCGACGGCATCAGAAAACGCGAAAAGCTCGCTCCATTCAGAAGCGAGCTCATCTCTCTTTTCGGAAAAAATCACTATCTCGGGTCGAAGTCCGGACTTAAAAGCATCTTCACACAGACGAACGCCCTCGAGAAAAACGACACCCGCATTCATTGCCGTTTTCCTGTCATGCAACGATTGAATATACTTATACCGAGGGTTATCCCTGCTCGATATTCGCCGGATGCGGTTCATCGAAATCAGATCGCAGATTTAGCCTGCTCACACAGAGCGGCAAAACCCTTGGGATCAGTAATCGCAATATCGGAAAGAACCTTACGATCCAGAAGAACTTCTGCTTTCTTCAGTCCGTTCATAAAACGGCTGTACGACATACCATTCAGACGGGCAGCAGCATTGATTCTCTGTATCCAAATCTTTCTGAACTCTCTTTTCTTATTTCTGCGGTCACGATATGCATACACACCGGACTTCAGAACGGCCTGGTTGGCAACTTTGAACAACTTACTCTTATGGCCGAAATATCCCTTAGCCATCTTCAGTATCTTATGGTGACGCGCTCTTGTGCGCAGTCCTCTCTTAACTCTGGTCATGGGTTCTCCTCCTACTTAAATGTCTGTTTATATCCCGGAATCATCCGGAAGAATACCAATTCGGATACCGATTACTACATATAGGGAATCATTCCCCGAATAACTTGGGCATTGCTCGGTGACACAACCAGACTTCCGCGAAGTTGTCTCATTCTCTTGGTCGGTCTCTTACTTAAGATATGCCGACGGAAAGCCTGTGAACGCATAATCTTTCCTGTTCCCGTAACCTTAAATCTTTTCTTTGATGAACTGTGTGTCTTCTGCTTAGGCATGAACTGTTTCCTCCTCAATTAATCAAGTCTTCTTAGGTGAAAGAAACATAACCATGTTTCTTCCTTCCACTTTAGGTGCTTTGTCAATTTGTCCGACCTCAGCGCATGCATCCGCAAATTTATGCATCACCGCATAACCCTGAGACTGATATGCCATTTCGCGTCCACGATACTTAATCAGTACCTTGACGCGATCACCCTCACTTAAAAATCGACATGCATTCTTCGTTTTGACATTCAGATCGTGATCTTCGGTGGTTAATCGCATACCGATTTCCTTGATCTCCGTCACTTTCTGACTCTTACGGGCTTCCTTCTCTCTCTTGGATTGCTCAAAAAGAAATTTGCCATAATCCATAATCCTGCAAACCGGATTATCTGCATTATTGGCGATCAGCACAAGATCAAGATCTTGATCTTCGGCTCTCTTTCTGGCTTCTGCGATCGTTACGACCCCTACCATGTTTCCGTCTGATTCAATTAACCTGACTTCTTTGAAACGGATTGCATCGTTGAGTAGTTGCCCGCCAGCTTGTTTTGCGATATGAACGCACCTCCTCTTAATAAAAAAACGGAGCGAATCTTCATCCGCTCCACAACAGCCGGAACTCCGGCAATCGATCTGTGAACCTCTTTACATAAAGCGTGAGGTGAGAAGCGGATGCCTCTACTTTCTATAACGTTGATATATTACCCGTAATTGAATCGCATGTCAACCGCTTACGCTTACGTATGCAAAAAAACATGTTATAATGTGTAAACGCAATCCCGAGCGGTGCAATTATACCATTTCCGGAGGAAGAAAGTATGATTTCCAAAAACATCGAAGGCAAGTTGAATTCCGGATTAATCCGTAAAATGTTCGAGGAAGGGAATCGTCTGAAAGCCCTCTACGGCAACGAAAATGTGTACGATTTTTCGATCGGAAATCCCGATCTCGAGCCGCCGGCAGAAGTTTTCCAAGCCTTACTGGATCTTACCGCTTCACCTTCTGCGGGAATGCATGGCTATATGAGCAACAACGGGTATCTTTCGACCCGTAAAGCTGTTGCGGATCAACTGTCTTCGAACTGTGCTCTGAATATTGATCCGGACTCCGTATGTATGACAGTCGGCGCAGCCGGTGCGATGAATGCGGTTTTTCGTTCGGTTCTTGATCCGGGAGAGGAAATCATACTTCTGGCACCGTTTTTTATGGAATATGTTAACTATATTGATAATCACGCCGGAAAAGCAGTCATTGTCCCAACCCAGAAAGACACTTTTCTGCCGGATATTGATGCGATCAGAGCAGCAATAACCCCCAAAACGAAGGCTATTGTCATTAATTCACCCAATAATCCTTCCGGTGTCCTTTATCCGGCATCCGTCCTCTCTTCGATCAACCAAGTCATGAAGGAGCAGGATCACGTAATTCATGTAATTTCTGATGAGCCCTACCGTGACCTGGTTTATGACGGGCTGAAAGCTCCGTCCCCCCTAGACTATATCGACAACTTGATCATTTGCTTCTCCTGGAGCAAATCCCTCTCCCTCCCCGGTGAGAGAATCGGATATACGGCGGTCAGTCCGCGGCACGAGGATTATCAAATTCTTTGTAAGGCGATTGTTTTTTCCAACCGGATTCTCGGCAGTGTAAATGCGCCTGCTTTGTTTCAGCGCGTGATCGAGAGATCAATCAATGCAAAAGTGGACGTATCCAATTACGAAAAGAGACGAAATATGCTTTTCGATGTTGTCACAAGAGCAGGGTTTTCCTGCAAAAAGCCGGACGGTGCTTTATATCTTTTCGTTGTGTCTCCGGATGACGATATGGTTTTCTGTGAAAAATGTGCCAAACATAACTTGCTGGTTGTACCGGGCTCGGCGTTCCACTGTCCGGGCTATTTCAGACTGGCGTTCTGCGTTTCCGAAGATACGATCATCCGCAGCGAAAAAGCGTTCACTGCTGTCGGACGGGAATACGGACTTATTGACTGAGTAATAGCCGGCACTTAATCATACCGTATTCGTTATGATAACCGCCAGGAGTCCCGCAGACAGTGAAAGTCCTGCTTCAGCGTCAGGCGCGGCAAGTCGATTACTAACCGAAAAGGACGATCCCGGAATAAGCGTTTGGTTTTCCAGGGGATAGTATAGCCCCCATGTTGACACTTTTTCTGCCGGCCCAAAAAGCGGTACCAACGAGATAGAAAGTTCATTTCTATCCTCCGGATTACTCCACTGATGAAAATCAAATATAAAGGATACCGGTCCCTTAAGCGGATAAATCCATGTCTTACCGTCGGTCAGCGTCAGGTGTCTTCCCTCATTGGCCATTTTACCGGCAAGCATCATGTTTGAAAGAACATGGTCGAATCTTCCCTCAAAAGATACTATTAACAAGACCGGTTTCCCGGTTGGAATGTCCATAAGGCATAGTTCAGAATCGGTAAAGTCCTTTTCGGTCGGAAATACACTCATCAGTATAAGATTGTCTTTGGCCCAGATAAGCGTCTCGTCGCTGATTGAGTCCATATCGCCGATAATTTTGTCCGGAATCAATCCCATCCGCTTTGCATGATTGGCACCGCTGTCCGCACAAATAATAAAGTCGTCCGGACGAATCTCCGAAAGAATTCCCTCATCATACAGATTCGGTCCGCCGGATATGACTACATAACGCATTCGAGAATTTCCTCGACCGCTTTCTTCGGGTTCTTCGATTCGAAAACGGCACTTCCGACCACAAGCAGTCTTGCACCCGCTTTAACAACGTCTGCGGCATTTCGGGCTGATATTCCTCCGTCAACGGAAAGAATGGCTCTGCTGTTAGTCCGATCCAACTGCTCTCTGATTTTTCTTATTCGTTCAAATGACTCCGGAATAAACTCCTGACCGCCGAAGCCCGGACGGACGGACATGATCAGCACTAAATCCAATTGATCAAGATATGGGAAAAGCGCTTCAACGGGAGTATCCGGGTGGACGGATAGACCTGCAAGTTTTCCAACTTTATGAATTGCGTCGATTCCTTCCTGCGGATGCTCCATTGTCTCGATATGTAATGTGATGATATCGGCTCCCGCTTCGGAAAAAGCGGCAACATACTCCAGCGGGTTTTCAATCATCAGATGTACATCGAAAATGTGTGTGGATATCTTCCTGATTGATTTAATTACCGGTACGCCGATCGTGATATTCCGCACATAATGACCGTCCATAACATCCACATGAAGATATTTTGATACCGGTCTGACGCCTAGGATTTCCTCTCCCAAACGGCCGAAATCCGCCGATAATATAGAAGGTGCAACTTCGACATGGTTATAGCTTTCCATAATTCTTCTCCCTGCCGGTAGTTCTGTTATTGTCCCGATCCTCAACCTGCCTTAGGATTAATCGATATCGATCCAGTCTTCCGGAATCCATATTCGCATCCGGAATTCTACACCCTAATTCGCCAACATGCCTGCAATCATCAAAATGACATTTCTCTTCAATAGCCGTCAATTCAGGATAGCCGTTCATAATGTCACTGATCCCGACATCCGTCATCAGTATATCCAGATTGGTGAATCCGGGCGAATCGATTAAGAATCCGTTACCCATCGGAAAAAGCTCCACATGACGGGTCGTATGTTTTCCGGAGTTATTGCGTTCGCTGACCATGCCGACTTCCCGTTCCGATATTCCGGTAATCTTGTTGCAAAGTGTTGATTTCCCGACACCGGACTGACCGGCAAACCCCACAGTGTTGCCGTCAAAATACTTCTGAAGCAACTTGTCGTTCATCGCATCCGATTCGGCTGAGCACAGAACATCAAATCCCGCTTTTTCATAAACAGTACGTATATTTTCGCCTTCGTCCGGATCCAGATCCATCTTGGTAATCCAAATCACCGGGCGAATCGAATTCTTGATACAAAGGATCAACATTTTATCGAGCATTTCAAAATACGGAACCGGTTTCTGAGTCGAAATTGTCAAAATCAATACGTCAACATTTGAAATTGACGGTCGAATAAGCAAATTTTTTCTTGGAAGAACATCCGATATGATAAACGGAACATCCGGATCTCCCGAGGCTTCGATGTCGACACGATCTCCGACGGTCGGAACTATTTTCCTTTTCCGGAGTATTCCTCGAGGCGAAGCCATAACAAACGTTCCGTCGGCTGTTCGAATCGTATACAGTCCTCCGACACCTTTTACGATTGTCCCTGATAATTTTATCGTCTCAGGCATTCACGATTCCTTTCCATTTCATCACGGGTTCGGGGTCGGTGACGGGGTCGGTGACGGGGTCGGTGACGGCGATGGTGTCGGTGTCGGTGTCGGCGTCGGCGTCGGCGTTGCTGTTGGTGTCGGAGTCACCACAACTTCCTCGAAAACCGCCTTGAGTGAAAAGTCGTTCGGAGGCATTGTAAAGCTATAATTTATATTGTCGCTTATAAATGTATTGGATGCATCGACCCATTCCTTGAAGGTATGATCGGAGTCAGGAATCGCCTGGATGCTAACAACTGATCCCTCAAAATATGTCCCCGCTCCCGTAACTGTTCCGCCATCCGTAGAATTCAGTGAAAGAATGTACGGAGCCGGAGTCGGGGTCGGAGTCGGAGTTCCTCCCCGTTGAGCATCTTCAGCCGTACCTATATATAACTTGATGGATGATTTTCTCGAGACCGGCGTGCCCGCAACGGGATCTGTCATCAAAACATACTGTTGTTTCTTATTGAGTCCTACGGCCGCCGGATTGCTGATCTCAATCTGACCGATAACCAGACCATTTTCATCAATCACCTTTTCAGCGGCTTCGACGGTCAGATTTACAAGTTTGGGGACCGTAATCGTTTCGGACTCTTCACTATACACCAGAATAACCACGCTTCCGGGCTTAACAGCGGTTCCGGATACCGGCTCGGTTCGAATAACAATCCCCGGCTCGAACTGATCATTGATTTCGGGTCTGGTAGTCACGAAAAAGCCCTTTGCCGTAAGAACCGTTTTTGCGGATTCGAGGCTCATTTCACTATACTGGTCAAGAATAATCGAATCCTCCGCCCTGCTGACGGTTAGATAAAGCTTGTTGTTCTTTGATTTGATCTCAACGCCCGGCTCTATACTTTGATCAATGATAATATCCGGGGCGTAATCGGAGCGAATCTGGTACTCAACTTTGTAATCCTTAAAATTCAACGCTTCGAATTCCAGAATGACTTCCTGAAGAGATCGTCCTTCATAATTCGCAACAACAAATGAATCCTTGGTCTTTATACTGGTACTATTACTGACCGTTTTGATGATCAGTGACAGAATTCCGATCAAAACGCCCACAATCACAACAACCAGCAAAATCACAAGCAGATTATCCCGAAGTCGTGATCTTCTGCGTTTATCGATGGATCGTTCAATGTCACGAAGCTTACCGTAATTCGGTTCTTGACGCATTGACGGCATATGATTGGTTGTTGTTTCAATATACTCCTGATTCGCAATCAATCCATATGAACCGTTCGGGTCAATCATAAGCGAATCCAACTCCGCAACCATTTCCCGAATCGTAGAATAACGGTATTCGGTGCCTTTTTGCATACACTTCTGGATGATTGCATCCAGACCCTGAGGCACTCCGGGCACAAACGAAGATGCGAGAGGAACCGGCTCCTGAAGGTGTTTAACCGCTATAGCGACCGGTGTATCTCCGTCAAACGGCAGTCTTCCCGTAACCATTTCAAAAAGCATGACTCCGACAGAGTAGATATCAGAAGCAGGACCAACGATGGCACCGCGTGCCTGTTCCGGAGAAAAATAATGAACAGAACCGAGCGCACCTCCGGATGTCAGTGTTATTGTATTACTGGTTGCCGCGCGGGCAATTCCGAAATCGGTTACTTTCGCAATTCGATCCTTTGTAATCATAATGTTGTGAGGCTTAATGTCTCTGTGAACAATGCCGTTCTGATGTGCATGATCCAAAGCCAGTCCGATTTGAATTACGATCGGAACAGCAACGCGCCAGTCAAGATGACCGTTTTGGTTGATTAAATCTTTAACGGTGATACCCTCTACATATTCCTGAACCATGTACCGGAAATTGCCTTCCTGTCCGATACCCAATACTTTAACAATATTCGAGTGGGTCAAAGATGCTGCCGCTTTGGCCTCCGTGTCAAACCTCTTAATGAATTCGGTATCCGCGGAGAATTCCTGCTTGAGAATTTTGATTGCGACTCGCGCACCCGACGATAAATCAATAGCAAGATACACATTGGCCATTCCGCCACTGCCGATCAGATGAGTAATCCGATAACGCCCCCCGAGAATCATCCCTTCAGGACCATTTTTTGTTGTGTTCATACTGTCTCCTTATTTTTTTCCATTGCGCAATGGATCAAAATAACCGTTACGTTGTCATTTCCACCGGCATCATTTGCAAGATCTATCAATTGCTGAGCACAGGAATCAAGGTTCTTGTGCCTGCGTAATGTTTTCCGAATCATCTCTTCTTCCACATACCCGTAAAGACCGTCCGTACACATGAGTATCAGGTCACCTTCTGAAATATCAAAAGAATACGTGTCGGGGGACATGTATTCATTGACCCCCAGCGACTTCACAAGAACATGCCTTTTGGGATGGTTGGCGGCCTCTTTTTCTGATATTGAGCCCATATCCACAAGCTCCTGAACCAGTGTGTGATCAACCGTTAGGCGCTCCAGGGATGAGCCATGAAGAAGATATACCCTGCAGTCCCCGATATGCGATATATATAGACGCCAGTCACGAAATACCGCAAGCGTCAAAGTCGTACCCATTCCCCTGTACTCTTTGTTATCCAGAGATTGAAGATACACCTTCACGTTAGCTTTTTCGATTGTATCCTTCAAAAGTTCCTCAAGATCCCTGACGGATTTTGCCTTATCCAGTTCCTTAGGGAGAGATGTAAGCGCAAACTCAACAGCGGTTCTGCTGGCGATTTCACCGACTGCATGACCGCCCATACCATCCGCAACAACAAAAACACTGCTGTCGCCCACGCTTAATATTGCATGGAAGTCCTCATTATTGTTTCTGACTTTCCCCTTATCAGTCGCACTTGCGTATCTCATTGATCGCTTTTCTCCCGGAGGCCTCTGCGGAGTTGTCCGCAGGCTGCCATAATGTCGGTTCCCATCTCTCTTCGAAGTGTTACAGTCATCTTAAGTCGCTCCAGTTCTTCCATGAATGCAGCAACATTCTCATCCTTGCTTCTGCGATACGGACTGCCCGGGAATTCATTCGCGGCAATCAGATTGATGTGGCAATGAATTCCTCTGAGCAACGCCGCAAGTTGTCTGGCATTGGCTCTTGAGTCGTTCACCCCATCAAACAAAGAATACTCGAACGATATTCTTCTTCCCGTTTTCTCAACATAGTCGCGACATGCATTGAGCAAATCAACCAAACTATACCTTGCTGCGACCGGCATCAATTTGGCTCGAAGCTCATCGCTGGGTGCGTGAAGTGATACCGACAGATTGACTTGCAGGTCAATACACATGAATTCTATCATTTGAGGCACCAGTCCGCAAGTTGAAACGGTAATGTGTCGAGCGCCCAAATTCAAGCCTTTTGGTGAATTCAGCGCCCTCAAAAAAATCAGTAGGTTTTCATAGTTATCAAACGGCTCGCCGATCCCCATAACAACAACTCTCGAGATACGTTCCTTTACGATATCCGATACTACTGCGACCTGAGCAAGCATTTCTCCGCTTGTCAGGCTCCTGCCAAAACCGGCATAAGCGGATGCACAGAAAGAACACCCCATTTTGCATCCGGACTGTGAGGAAATACAGACAGATAATCCGTATTTGTATCTCATAACAACGGTTTCGATGCAATGGCCGTCATGAAGCTTGAATACAAATTTACGTGTACCGTCCTTCTCCGATGTATACTCATTTTCGAGAGAAAATCCTTCAGCAATAAAGTCTTCATCAATTGCGTTTTTCAACGGTTCGGGAAGGTTTGTCATTCTTTGCGTATGGATAATTCCTTTAGTCAGCCAACCGTAAATCTGTTGCGCTCGAAATTTCGGGAATCCACGCCCGGCAAGCCACTCCTCCCAATCGGGAAATGACGGATCCATTATAAATTTTCGGTTACTCATTTTATTCTCCTCATCTTTGCAATAAAAAAACCGTCACACCCGTCTTCATCCGGAAGAAGAAGGAGTCTTCCTTTTTCTGCGGAAGCAATATGTCGCGGGTTATCTGCCGTCAGTTTCTTCGGGAGGTGATCTGCAATGCTCTCAGACACAAACCGGCTGTCCGATGCCAGAAACTGATCTGCCTGACCGTCGTTTTCATCCGGGTTAATCGTGCATGTGCAATATACCAGAGATCCGCCGGGGCGCACAAACGATGCGGTTTTTCGAAGAATTTCCGCCTGCAGCGGTATAAGTGCGATAATCTTGTCGTAGCTTGCCGTAATCCTTATGTCCGGCTTCCGACGCAGCAACCCAAGTCCGCTGCAGGGAACATCAACGACAACCGTATCAAACGTTCCGATCCATTCAGGATGTTCCTGATCCAGTGTCAACGCGTCTGCAACTTGTATTTGAATGGATGACAAACCCAGACGGTCTGCGTTCTGCCTGACCAGAGCGAGGCGACCCTCATGAATATCCATCGAGATTATCTCCGCTTGATTGTCCGACAATTCGGCCAGATGGCAACTTTTTCCGCCGGGGGCAGAACACATATCCAGAATTCGATCCTTTGCGTGCGGGTCAGCAATAACCGATGCCATCATCGCTGCTTCGTCCTGAATCATAAACAATCCCTCTCGAAAAGCCTCCAGGCTTTCAATCGATTTCGATCCGAGGCGAATACGAAGTGCCTGCGAAGCAAATCGTCCGTCTTGTACGATGACCCCCTCTGCTTCAAGCCTTTCCCGAAGAGATGAAACGCTGCAGCGTAACCGGTTGATGCGGGCGGTTGTCTCCGGTTGCGAAAGAAAAGAAGCTGCAATTTTTTCCGCTTTAGGTCTTCCAAACCACTTGATTAAGAGTCCGCTGATTTCCTTACTCAGTGAATAACGAACATCAAATTTGGCGTTATTAATCTCGCTTTCAATGGTGTCCACGTTCTCCGCAATGGATCTCAGAACAGCGTTGACCATGCCGACGCCACCGCGATTGGTAATCAGTTTTGCAAGATCTACCGACGTGTTTACAGCTGCAAAAGGTGGAATTGAACGTGAAAAAAGAAGCTGCCATGCGCCCATTCGCAGAAGTATTCGAACATTACTATCAATTTTCCGGCTATTCTTGCCTGCGCAGCGATCAATAAAATGATCCAGTGTAAAGGAATATGTAATCACTCCGTAAAACATTGCGGTCACAAAATTCTTGTCCAGATCAGAAAGCTCATTTTCAGAACGATAACGCTGTTTCAATACAAGATTGGCATATCCGCTTTTCTCAAAAACTTCAAAAAGCATTTCATAGCATGTCTTTCTCGGAATATCTGCTTTCCGGCTCACTTATCACCGCCGAGAACATCAGAAACTTTGTAGTTATGAGCACATTCAGAAGCATTCATCCGTCTGCATGACTCGGGCTGGATACATGTAAGCAGCAGGCAACTGTCCTTACACATCACAGCGATAATATCTTTTTTGGCACAAAGTATCGTTCCGGGTTCAGGCTCACCGTATGTTTTTCTGAACTCGTCAATATACTGAGATGAGTCGGCAGGCAACGCGGAACAATGGATCTTAAGCCTGCAACCCCGACAAAAAGTGGATGCGGCAGGCCATTCGGATAGTCCTCTGATCTGATTATGAATGACCTTCGAGGGATTGTCCCAGTTAATCAGCCCTTGCTCTTTACGTATAGGAGGCGCAAAAGTTGCTTCGCTTTGAACTTGTTTTACAGGAACAATATCTCCCGACAGGTAACCGGGAATCGTTTGAATGAGAAGCTGTGCTCCGAGATCGGCCAATTTGCCGGTTAATTCCGAAGAAGTGATTGAATCACTGATCTCACACACAGACTGGGTTAGAATATCTCCGGTATCCATACCCTTATCCATCACCATGATCGTTACTCCGGTTTCTGTTTCGCCATTTAATATGGACCATTGGATCGGAGCGGCACCTCTGTACTTGGGAAGCAGCGATGCATGAACATTAAGACATCCCCGACCGGGAATCTGAAGAATGCTTTCAGGAAGAATTTTCCCGTAGGCCGCCGTGATAATCAGATCCGGAGATAGGCTTTGGATTAACGCAAGACATTCAGGATCCCGCACGGAGGCAGGTTGATAGACAGGAATATTATGCGATACAGATGCCGTCTTCACCGGAGATGCGGTCATCAACATATGCCTTCCGGAAGGTTTATCCGGCTGGGAAAAACAGGCAACAATATTAAAGCCGGAGGCTATCAGACGCTCGAGCACTGTTTTGGAAAAATCGGGAGTCCCCATGAAGATTATTCGCTCGTTCAATCTGAATCTGTTTGCCCCCTGACCTTATCAATGAATAAAATGCCGTTAAGATGATCATTCTCATGACATATACAAACCGCCAGAAGTCCGGTTGCCGTAATCTCAAACGACTTTCCGTTGCGATCCTGAGCACGGATAACAATCTTCTCAGGGCGCTCAACTTCGCCGGATTTGCCGGGTACGGAAAGACACCCTTCGGATCCGACGACACTACCTTCGGAAGAGATGATCTCAGGGTTAACGAACTCAATTAATCCGTGCTCATCTCCGACATCAACAACAAAAATGCGCTTCAGCACACCGACCTGCGGTGCGGCAAGGCCTATTCCTCTTCCTTCAAACCGCATTGTTTCAGCCATGTCGTCCAGAAGCTCAATCAATTTTGTGTCAAACTGTGTTACTTCTCTGGATCGTTTACGAAGAATTTCATCGCCAACAACCACTATTTCTCTAAGCGCCATATTCATTTCCTTTCAATTTTTACAATATCATTCTACCATAAAGGATCAATATCGACATACATACAGTAATCCTTGCCTGAATACGTATTCTGAAGAATGGTATAGAGCATGGCAAGCATACTCTTATTTTTTGCTTTGATGTTAATGCGGAATCGATAACGGTCACGAAGCCGGTATATTTGTGCCGGACCGGGGCCAAACACTTCAATATCGTTCCCTGGAGTGACCTGAGTTTTGGATGTGTCCAGGAAGTTTTTTATTTCTTTGGCTTGCAACCATCCCGTTTTTTCATCAGGATGAGAAAGAATCAGACTGCCCAACGCCAGAAACGGCGGATACTCCAATCGTTTTCTATATTCAATCTCGTTTTTAAAAAATGCCTGAAAATCCTGCGCCGCTGCCTGCAAAATAACATCATCTTCGGGCTGATAGGTTTGGATAAAAACAGTTCCGGGGAGATCCCCCCGTCCTGCACGGCCGGCTGCCTGTGTAATCAGTTGGAAGGCTCTCTCCCCTGCCCTGAAATCAGAAGCCCTGATCAGGAGATCCGCACTAATAATCCCGACGATGGTTACACTCGGGAAATCATGACCTTTTGCAATCATCTGGGTTCCGATCAGTATATCCGCTCTTTTCATGCGAAAATCTTCCAACAATCTGGAATGTGCGCCACGCCCAGCTGTTGTATCCTGGTCCATACGGATGATCCGGTGTTCCGGAAATTCCTTTCTGACAATTTCCTCAAGTTGCTGTGTTCCCAGCCCGAGTTTGCCTTGAAGTTTGCTTCCGCAGGAAGAACACTCCTCCGGTACTTTCATTGTTCTGAGGCAGTAATGACAAATCAGAAGGGGCTTCCGTCCTCCGCCCGGAGAATGAAGAGTCATCGCCACCGAACAGTGAGGACAAATAATCGATTCTCCGCACGCGCGGCAAAGCATCAAACTCGAATATCCCCGCTTGTTCAGGAAAAGGATGACCTGTTCCCCCTTACCAAGGGCCGTTTTCATTGCCGTTTTGAGCGGACGGCTCAATTCCGAACGATTTCCGCCTCGAAGTTCTTGTCTCATGTCGATTACCTGAACCTCGGGAAGAACAGAATCGCAAACCCTGTCCGGCAGGGACAACAACGTTGAATACCCGGATATCGCTGAATAATATGTTTCTACATTGGGAGTCGCCGACCCAAGAACAAGTCTGGCGCCGAGAATCCTCGCCCGCATCCTCGCTACGTCCCGGGCATGATACCTCGGGTGTGTTTCTGATTTGTAAGAGGAATCCTGTTCTTCATCCATTAATATCAATCCGAGATCAGCAATGGGCGCGAAAACAGCCGATCTTGCTCCGACAATAATCCGTGCGTCCCCCTTACGGATCATGTCCCATTGCTCGTATCGCTCTTTGGGTGTGAGTCGACTATGCAGCACTGCCAGTTTTTCGGGAAATCGTTCGGAAACCCACCGGATCATCTGAGGAGTCAACGATATTTCCGGAACCAGAAAAAGTACACTTCCGCCCTGATTCAGCACTTCCTCCGCACAGTGCAGGTAAACCTCCGTTTTGCCGCTGCCTGTTACGCCATAGAGCAAAAACTCCTTTTGCCCTTTTTCAGAAAGGATCTGATCGACAGCTTTTCTCTGCGCATCCGTCAGTATCGGAAGCGGCGGCTCTTTAAATTCTTCATCCGCCGCAAAGGGATCACAAGAATAATCATCCGGGGATGGGGCGCGTTGGACCGTTTCGATTAAGCCTTTTTCTTTTAGAGAAGTAATCGGTGATTTGGAAACCGAAAGTGAGCTCATTATTTCAGAGACATAGGCTTCTTTGCAATCAACAAGCATTTCGAGCACACGAATCTGTGCCAGACTTCCGAGATCTCCTTCAGAAAGAACCGAAATTGCTTTTTCTTCGTCCGTGATCATCGCCATCAAACGGGTCTTGTGTTTCATCTCCGTAACAGCGGAAGGAACCATCATTCGAACGACATCTCCGTAAGTGCAGGAGTATCGGGTACGTACCAGAGACATCAGCGCAATTTGGTCCTTGCGAACGACCGGAACCGGGTCAATAATTTCTCGAATTGACTTCAGTTCCTGAGCAAATTCAGAAGCATCCGCCAACGCAACTACAAGAGCCGCTTCGGTCCGGTTTCCCGCACCAAAAGGAACACGAACATACTGTCCCTCGAGAATCAGCGGAGCCAAATCATCGGGAACCGCATAATCGAACAATCGGTCGATGGATCTGACAGAGTCACGAAGAATAACGGATGCAATCATATTGATCCTCCCATCCGTATTTTCTCACAGCAAAGAGAAAAGATCTATCTGAACCGAATTCGGTAAATGGTCCAATATCCCTGTTGCGGATAGTTTCTCAAGCGCGACCGGCCCGATACCGCTTCGATTCTGCAGATCTTCCCGTGTTGTAAAAGGTTTAGTCTCTCGTGCACCGCAAATCGCTTGAGCCATGGCTGTGCTGATAGAGGTAATTGCATTGAGCGGAGGAAGAATTTTCCCCTTGCCTATTTTTTTGAAGCGCTCGGCGTCCGAGAGCTCAAGATCATACGGAACAAACTCGATCCCGCGGGAAATCATTTCCTCGATCAGCTCATAAAGATAGTATTGTGCCTTTTCGTTCGGCTTGCGCTTCGCAAAGCCTTCATACAGTTCTTTTCTTCTCTTCGTTACCACATCAATGCCGGCGCACATTGTATCCCCGTCAAACTCATCGGCGCGAATGGAAAAGAAGGCACAATAGTACTCTTCCGGATAATAGACTTTGAACCAGGCGATTCGAAGCGATGAAATTGCATATGCCGCCGCGTGAGCTTTCGGAAACATGTATTTGATCTTCTTGCAGGATTCAATGTACCAGTCCGGGACCGAGCATTCTCTCATTAGTTTTTCCTGCTCCGGCAGAAGTCCTTTTCCTTTACGAACCCGCTCCATAATATCAAAAGCAGCCTTATTGGGCACAGTCTTGGAAATCAGATAGGTCATGATGCTGTCCCGGCAACCGATGACATTTCCGAGAGTACAGGTATTATTGCGGATCAGTTCCTGCGCATTACCTTTCCATACGTCCGTACCGTGAGATAAGCCCATTAACTGAACCAAATCGAAAAACGTACCGGGCCTTGTCTCGGCAATCATGTCACGTGCCATAAAAGTGCCCATCTCCGACAGACCAAGCGTGGCGGCCGTGTTTTCAATCGATTTGTTGACAATTCCGAGTGCCTCCGATGAAACAAACAGTGACATTACCTTCGGATCGGGAATCGGGATCGTTTTCACATCCACGCCGGTTAAATCACTGAGCATGCGAAGCATCGTCGGATCATAATGTCCGAGGATATCCAGTTTCAAAATCGTGTCATGCATTGCATTAAAGTCAAAATGTGTTGTCACAATTCCGCCGGAAATTTTATTTGCCGGATACTGAATCGGAGTAAACTCATAAATATCCATCTGTGTCGGAACAACAACAATGCCGCCCGGATGTTGTCCGGTGGTCCTTTTTACACCGACCAGGCCCTTAGCACGTCTTCGCAATTCAGCCTTATTCAGACTTTCTCCGGCCTCTTCGCATAGCTTACTGACCACTGCAACCGCGTTTTTGTCCGCAAAGCACCCTATCGTTCCCGCACGGAACGTATGGCTTTTGCCGAAGAGTTCTTCTACATATTTGTGGGCTCTGGACTGATACTCACTCGAAAAATTAAGATCAATATCCGGTTGCTTATCTCCGTAAAAACCGAGAAACGTCTCAAAAGGAATCTCCTGTCCATCCCGAACCATCGTCGTCCCGCAGTGAGGACAATTCTTCATCGGAAGGTCATATCCTGAACCGTATTCATTGCCCGTTATGAATTCTGAGTATCGGCATTGCGGGCACCTGTAATGCGGCGGAAGCGGATTCACTTCGGAGATTCCGCACAATGTTGCTACGAGAGAAGAACCGACAGAACCACGGGAACCGACAATGTATCCGTCATCATTAGATTTTTTAACCAGCTTATAGGCGATGTAATACATGATGGCAAACCCGTTACCGATGATGGAATCCAGTTCTTTCTGAATTCTTGACGCGACCTCGGGAGCGGGCTTCCCTTGAAATTCATACAAATTTTCAACCGCCTGCCAGGTGATTTTACTGATTTCATCTGCCGCCGTGCTGATTACCGGTGGAAAAGTACCGTCCGGAAAGGGTTTCATATTCGGTTCAATACAATCTGCTATCCGGTTCGTATTTTCTACAACAACTTCATATGCCTTCTTTTCTCCGAGATAAGAAAATTCCTCAAGCATTTCCGCGGTGGTTCGAAAATACAGATCGCTTTGAATATCTGCATCTTTGTATTCCATATCCATCAAGAGGTATTTTCTGAATTCTCCTTCCCTTTTTTCGAGGAAGTGAGCATCGGTTGTCGCACAAACCGGAAGTCTAAACTGCTCGCCGACCGCAACAATCATGCGGTTCAGATCCTCGAGGTCTTTTCGCGTATGCAATCCGCTTGCGGGGTTTCTGAGATAAAACTCATTATTCGTCGTCGGCTGAATTTCCAGATAATCATATAGACGGAGGATACGCAAAAACTCCTCGTCTTCGGCCAGTGAAATGCAGGCAGCTTTGTAATCGTTATTATTTATTGTGTAGTGCGTGTATGCCTGAGTGAAAATCTCCCCGCGCTCGCATGCGCTTCCGATCACCAGTCCGGATCGATAGAACTCCAATAGTGATTTGGGGATCCTTGGACGGTGCGAGAAGTAATGAATATGAGTATCAGAAACCAGACGATACAAGTGATATAATCCGATCGGGTTTTTAGCGAGCAATATGATGTGGTAAACCTTTTGCTTACGTGAAAGAATCTGTGAGTCAGGAAGTTTCCCCGCGCGTTCGTTAAACTCAGATGCGGATCGAATATTGAAATGATTCATTATGTGTGCGAGAAAAAATCCCGGGTAACATGCTTCGAAATGATTTTCTTCCGCTTTTTCCGGTAATAGCTCACGAACCAAATCTCTCGCGTCGGCATCTGCATACTTCGGATAAAAAAGAGACGCAATCGCTTTTGTATTCATTGCGGTTGAATAAAACTTTACCCTGTGACGGAGATGCGTTTCAATGTCAACATCAAACCCGCCATTCCTCAGCAGCTCCAGATCCGAGAGAATATCATGCCCGCAGACAGGCAGTGTTCCGATAAAATCACTTAACCGCGAGATCGCATCGAACAGATTCTCGGCTTGAATTTCTTTTTTATCATTATCCGCAGAAATTTCATTTATGGTTTCGATAAATGAATCCGAATAAACGAACTTGCCATCCCCATCGGTTACAAACTTAGCCGCCTGGATGGTCAATATGCTTTCTTCGTCTGCAATTACTGAGGTCTTAACCAAATGAATGGAAACATATCCATGAATTGATTCTTGCAAGTTCTCAACGCCGTATGCAACACAAGGGCCATCGTCGACCAAGTATCCTTCCATGCCGTAAATCATTTTGAAGGGCTTTCCACTGCCGCTCTTCGAAACTTTCCTGCTGGCCTCCGCTGCTTCAGGAAAACCTTGAACAACACCGTGATCCGTTAACGCACAAGCAGGGTGTCCCATACGAAAAGCAGTTTGAATGAGTTCTTTAACATCAATAACCGCATCCTTTTCGCTCATTTTCGAATGGCAATGCAGTTCGACCCGCTTGACCGGTGAATGATCCATCCGCTTTTCCGGCGGATTCATCATGATCATTCCTTCTACAGAAGCACACATATCACGGGTATATTTAGCGTCATAATGAACTTCTGCCTGGAGTTTTGCGTAACCGCCGCTTGAAAACGCGCTGTCAAATACATCCGCATCCTTCGGGGTTAAGAAACATACGCAAGGTATACTCCCGGAAGCATCCGTCGCAAAGAAATTCACGCAGACTTTTCGTCCGGACTTAGTCAGTTTCATCTCTTCAACTTCAATATAACCCTCAAAAAGGACCAGCCCGGTTGAAGGATTCATTTCCCGTATTTCGATTTTGGGAAGATCCGGATTATAACGTCCCCAAAGAACATCTGATGATTTCTTAGGGGCATTCTTAACGTTATACTTTTCTCCTGAAACCCTGTCCGCCTTATATTCCCAGGAATCGGGATCCATCGGCTTATTGGATTTAACGGTGTCCGGATTGCCTTTGGTCCCGGATGGCTGACGAGCAGGAGCCCGGTCCTCTGCTGAGACACCCGTTACGGATTTTTGAGCACGCAATATTTCGACCGCTTCATTCAGAAGGCTTTGCTCATGTCTGCGAATGGATTCTTTTTCGGATAATTCATCGGAATGGTTTTCCGAATACAGTTTGAAACGGCACTTCCGGGGAAGATAACGCTCCGTAAACTTTTCGGCCCGGCATATAAAATCCGCAGATAGTCCCTGATCCAATCGATTTCTCGGTCGTCCGATAATGCAATCCCCGTCCTGCTCGAAAACCGATTCCGAAATAAGAATTCTAAGCATCGGATTCTCGCGCGACACAGAGGATAATATCCATGGGAGAAGACGGTAGGCAACGTTTGTGTGTGTTTCATCCGCAGAACATTCAGACAGGTAAACTCTGACATGAGAAAGATCAAGCGCCGTGCGAAGTTCCGATTCCAAACTTATGAAAAAATTGCCGTCAGGAATCGCACCTCGTATCGACAGGAATATTTCTATCCCTTTTCCTTCATAATCCACAGTCACTCGTAAAACACTTGCAGGTATCTCTTGTGCCGCATTAATCAGACGGTCATTTTCGGAGAATGACCGGATAAAATTTACCAAATCAGACATGAATGAATGATGCTCCTATCTATTTGTTAATTTTTGCTTTCCCAACTTGTGAATCTCAACCATCAATTCATCCAGAATTGAGTCCTGATTAATTTTCCGAATGGCTGCGCCTTTTTTAAACAGAAGAAATTCCCCGATACCTCCCGCAATCCCCAGATCGGCATCCTTTGCTTCTCCGGGTCCGTTCACAGCGCATCCCATCACGGCAACTTTCAGATCATAAGGCAGATCCATCGTCATTTTCTCAAGTTTTTCAGCAATTTCCACCAACGGTACCGATGTCCGACCGCATGTCGGGCAGGAAATCAAAGTGATTCCGCGCTTCCGGAGTGACAGTGACTTAAGGATCGAAAACGCAGCACGGACTTCCTCAACCGGGTCTCCCGTCAGTGATACACGTATCGTGTCCCCGATCCCCTCAGCGAGCAGTGTACCGATACCTACCGCAGATCGAATGACCCCTTCACGAAGCGTTCCCGCTTCGGTTACACCCAAGTGAAGCGGATAGGGTGTTTGCTCAGAAAGAAGCCGGTAACTTTCGATAGTCAACAGCGGGTCCGATGATTTAATGCTGACCACAATATCATAAAAACCGGCTTTCTCGAGCTGGTTGATGGCGGCGATCGCACTATGTGCCATCGATTCACGGTTAACTCCTCCATAGGTCCGGATAATATCAGATGAGATCGATCCGGAATTCACTCCGACACGGATCGGAATTCCCCGATCTTTCGCAGCTTTCGCAATTTCTTTGACTTTGGACTCATCGCCGATGTTCCCCGGATTCATTCTGATTTTTGCAGCACCGCTCTCAATGGCAAGCAAGGCCAGACGATAATCGAAGTGAATATCCGCCACCACAGGGATGGGGGATTTTTTAACAATTGATGCAAGTGCCAGACCGGCTTCGCGATCGGGAACAGCAACACGAGTGATATCGCAACCGGCTTCGTGCAGAAGCATGATTTGCTGAATAGTCGACTCCGCATCGCGCGTGTCTGTATTATTCATAGATTGAACTGCGATCGGATTCCCGGCACCGATTTCGATATCTCCGATTCGGACCTTGTTTTTTTCTTTTCTTTCCATAATCAACTCCGCAACCGGATGATGTCTGAAGCCAACGCGAAAATAACCAACGAAATAATAACAATAAAACCAATCACATTGATTACATACTCGGTCTTTTTCGAAATCTTTTTGCCGCGAATCGTCTCAATCACCAGTAACACAATTGCGTTACCGTCCAATCCCGGCAGCGGAAGAAGGTTAGTAAACGCAAGCCCGATTGAAATTGCCCCGGATAACAGTACCAACGTCTGAATTTTTTCAGATACTTTTAGCTGCTCCTCTGAAACCAAATCCGAAACTGCGGTTGTCATTCCGACAGGTCCGGAAACGACATTATAAGGCTCCACTTTACCTGCAAAGGCTCCGGATATGGTATATACAGTTAAACGTAACATGGAGGCAGGAAAAAGAACCGCCTCACGTATTGCCTCAGGCACGCCGCTCCCTTTCTGAAGATATATACCGCGGGGAGATACATACTGGGCCTCATACGTTTTAACACTGACTTCCATTGACACGCCGTCTCTGATCAAACTGATATCCAGCGCATTCCCCTTGGAGTCGGCAATTATGCTCCCGATACTCGGATCATCAACTGAGACACCATTAATAGTATTAACAAAATCCCCTACCTCAATCAACGGATTGCCTTCATTTTGGTGTTCGTCAACAGCAATAATTTCCCATGATCCGCTGTCATCTTCATAGTGGGTAATCCCGAGCATATATATTGATCTGGACTCCGGAGTAAGAACAACCTCATATTTTTCGCCTTTCAATGCCGATTTGAGTACAACACGAAGCGGTTCGTCTGCCGGAATATCACTCATATCTAATGCCAGATCGTATTCCGAATACACACGTTGCCCATTTACAGATATGATCCGATCACCCTCTTGTGCAATTGTATTTGCAATTTGTGTGTCGCCATATATTGCAGATAATTTTGTTGTATAGAACCCTGACACAGAAAACAATACGGACAAGATTATCACACCGAGGAGAATATTCATTATGGGTCCGGCAAGCGAAACCAAAATCCGCTTCCATCTGGGTTGATTCAGTATAGCTCGCGGATCATCATCATCTCTTTCTTCCTCTTCAAAGTCAGAAAACCGGACATACGCTCCAAAAGGGATACATCGGATATGGTATTCCACTCCTTTTCTCTTCCAGTGGAAAAGAGACGGGCCGACAAAAATCGATAATTCATATACTTTAATTTTAAGCGCGACGGCGACAAGGTAATGACCGATCTCATGAGCGGCCGCTAATATACCCAGACCCAGGATGCTTATGAAGATGCTGAGAGGTAACATTTAGTTCTCCTTGTAATGATTTATTTGTCCGGAAATCCTTTCGCGAATAAATTGTCTTGACCAATTATCCAAATCATAAATATCATGTACCGTCATTTTTTGAATCACACCTTGCCGTTCATGCGCATTCATGCACTCGCTGACGTGTCGTTCAATATCCAGAAAACCTATTTCCCCGCCAAGAAACGCAGAGACAGCCTCTTCATTTGCAGAATTCATTACCGCAGGCAGCGAACCTTTGACTTTACCGGCATGATACGCGAGGGAAAGACATGGAAACAAATCCGTATTGCATCGCTCAAATGTCAGATTGGAACATCCTTCAGAGAAAGGATCGAAGGGCTCACAGATTCTGCGACTCCTTTGCGGATGAAACAAAGCCACTTGTATCGGGAGCATCATATCCGGTTTGCCCATCTGTGCGAGAACCGATCCGTCCGAAAGTCGAATCATTGAATGAATGATGCTTTGGGGATGAACCACCACGTCAATTTTTTCCACCGGAAAATCAAAAAGCCACGATGCCTCAATCACTTCCAGCCCTTTATTCATCATCGTTGCAGAATCCACGGTTATCTTCCCGCCCATCGTCCAGGTCGGATGAGCCAAAGCATCTTTTGCCGTAACATGCCTCATTTCCTCTCTTGAGAACCCTCTGAATGGCCCACCGGATGCAGTAAGTAATATTCGGTCAAGACTCCCGGACGGCTGGCCGTGTAAACACTGCCAGACAGCAGAGTGTTCACTGTCAACCGGCAAAATACGAACGTCATGCTGCAATGCAAGAGGCATGACAATTGAGCCACCGGCTACGAGAGTTTCCTTATTTGCAAGCGCGATATCTTTGCCGGCCAGAATGGCTTCAACTACAGGCTCAAGCCCGCATACGCCAACCATTGCGGCAACGACAATATCAGCATCCGGTATCACAGCACATTCAATATTGCCTGCTTTACCCATGCTGACACTTGTGTTAAGTTCGTTTTTTCGTATGAAATCCCGGATTTCATACGCTTCGGTATCACCCTTTACCCGGACAAGCAACGGACGGAATTCCAGAATTTGATTCTTAAGAAGTGCTGTATTAGTATCGCACGAGAGCGAAACGACCGAAAATCGCTCAGGGAATCGTCGTACAATTTCGAGCGTTTGCCGGCCAATCGAGCCGGTTGATCCAAGAATAGCGAGCTTTTTCATACTAGTCTCCGATTAGGTCAATAATAATCCGAAAGCCAGCGCAATCGGAAGTGTGAAATATACGCTGTCAAATCGATCCATAATTCCTCCGTGCCCGGGAAGAAGGCTGCCGAAATCTTTGATTCCCGCCCACCTCTTGAGCGCCGATGCCATCCAATCGCCCAACTGCGAGACGATGGATAACAGTAATCCGACGATTGCTGAGGTAACAACGACTGTCGTGAAAGATAACGTGACTTCAGTGAAGCGGTAAATCACAAAAGAAAAGAATATGGACACGATCACTGAGGAGCCTATCGCACCGCCGATACAACCTTCCCAGGTCTTTTTCGGACTGATATGCGGTACAACTTTGTGTTTGCCGATCAAAACGCCTGTAAAATAAGCAAAAACATCCGAGATCCAAGGGGATAGAAGTCCGAGCGCAAAATAATACCATCCGTCACTCAGGTATAAAACTGCAATGTTGGCACATGCGATCGGAAAAGAAACATATATGGCGACCCCTGCAGCGGCGATACCGTCAGTTATTTTGTTTTCAGCCACACTGAAAATCGAAGGCATTATCACAGCGATCAGCGAAAACATCAGTATGGCCATTGAGTAGGCCGAAAAAGCAACATAGGGTGACGAGACTATAAATCTCATCGCGACCGGAAGGAATGAGAGGGAAATACCGAGGTATGCCAAATAACGGATATTCTTTATTCCTTTGTTCCGAAGTGCGGAGATAAGTTCCTGCGCACTTAAAAACGATACAACAGCAGTCAGGGCAATGATAAAGCCTGCATAAAAATAACCCGGAATGACAAATGCGAGAATAACCATCGTAAATATAACACCGGTTGCAATTCTTTGTTTCATGGATACCCTTATGGTCTTCGTACTAAAAATATGTTTGAAGATCCGTTCCTTTCCGATAACGTGATAGCCGCTCTATTGTACACCATATGCAAGAACTCGACATTAATAAAGTAAATACATCGCGTCATATTCCCCCCGAAAGGCCTCCGAAACGACGTTCTCTTTTCGAGTATGAAGCAAATGCCGCCTCCAGATCCTTAAGCCCGAAGTCAGGCCAGAGAACATCGGAAAACCACATTTCGGAATAAGCACCCTCCCACACCAGAAAGTTGGAAAGCCTCTGCTCACCGCTCGGTCTGATGATAAGATCCGGATACGGGACATCGGGAAGAAACATATGCTCGCTGAGCATATCCTCGGTTATTTCCGATGCGCTTATCTTGCCCTCGGAAACACATTGAGCGACGGCCCTGCACGCATGAACAATTTCATTTCGACCGCCGTAATTCATAGCGATAATCAGTTCCATTCTATCCCGTTTCAAAGAGTTCATTTCAGCTTCCCGGCAAACCGCTTGAATGCGTTCGGGTAACCCGGCGATGTCGCCTGAAAAGCGCACGCGTATGCCCTCCTGTTCGAGTTCAGGATCATATTTTCTAAAAAATTCAACGAACAAGTCCATCAGTGTAAGAACTTCGCTTTCAGGCCGTATCCAGTTCTCGGTGGAAAAGGCAAAAACGGTTAGATACCGAACACCGTACTTACCGCAGTTTCGGCATAGTGCTTTCAAGTTCTCAGCCCCTGCACGATGTCCGGCGGATCTGGGAAGATGACGCTTCTGTGCCCAACGGCCGTTACCGTCCATGATGACAGCTAAGTGTACCGGAACCGCAGTAATTTTTTTATCTGAATCGGCAGGATTAAGCGAATTTTGAAGCGCCTTCTTCGATCGAAACCATCGAAACCCGCTTTCTTTTCTTTTCTCTTTAATCATTAATCATTGCTCCATGGTGTTTGTAATAAAAACGGCGGGCAAATATTTGCCCGCCGAGATAGTCGGCGTCTGTAAAAAATCAGATTTCCATCAGATCTTTCACTTTTACTTCAGATGCTTTGTCAATATCCTTAATAAATTTGTCTGTCATTTTTTGAATTTTCTCTTCAAAATCGGCCATCTCATCATCGGTTATTTCTTTCTTTTTATGAATCGCACGGTACTTATCGATAGTATCTCTGCGAATATTTCGGACTGCTACCTTAGCTTCCTCGGCGTAGTTATGAACACTCTTAACCAAATCTTTCCTTCGCTCTTCGGACAAAATCGGAAATGCCAACCTGATTATTTTACCGTCGTTGGATGGATTGATACCCAAATCAGAGGCCTGAATGGCTTTTTCCACTTCTCTTAACATGGAAGGATCCCATGGTGTTAGTGTGATCATTCTGGGTTCAGGGACTTGAATATTCGCAACTGCATTCAGCGGCGATTTCACGCCGTAATATTCAACCGTGATACGATCGAGAACATGCGGATTCGCACGCCCTGCCCGTAAAGCATTGAAATTCTCACTCAGATTCTGAATTGTCTTATGCATTCTCTCCTCAATATGGTCGTAATCTTCTTTGGTGATCGTTTGCATACACTATTCCTCCCATTCATTGTTGTTAACAATATTACTCCACCAATGTTCCAATATTTTCCCCGTGAATGATTCTAATTATATTATCCGGATCCTCCATCGAAAAAACCATAATGGATGTTTTATTATCTCTGCACAGTGCCGCTGCAGTCGCATCCATGACCTGCAGGTTGTTTTGCAGAATGTTGTCATGAGTGACTCTCTCGTATCGCTTGGCGTCCGGATATATATTCGGATCCTTATCATAGACGCCGTCAACCATAGTCGCTTTGCAGAAAATCTCTGCCTCGATTTCAGCGGCTCTCAGTGCGGCTCCGGTATCTGTGGAGAAAAACGGGTTGCCGGTTCCGCAGGCAAAGATAACTACTCTTTTCTTTTCGAGATGACGTATGGCACGCTTGCGAATATACGGCTCCGCCATTTGACGAATTTCCACGGCAGACAACACTCTGGTAACCACACCGGCTTGCTCAAGTGCGTCTGAAAGCGCCAGTGAATTCATCATCGTCGCCAGCATTCCCATGTGATCCGCAGTTACTCTGTCCATTGATTTACTGGTTCGACCGCGCCAGAAGTTCCCTCCGCCTACGACGACCGCAACTTCCACCCCGGCGTCCACCACATTCTTAATCATCGCGCTGATCCTTTTCAGAACACTATCATCGATGCCGGACTTCTTGTCTCCCGCCAAAGCCTCACCGCTGATTTTCAGCAAAATTCTTTTGTAAACCGGTTCACTCATAAAAAAACACCTCCGAGAATTCGGCTGATTTCACCTTCATACATTCTATACGTTTCTATCAATAAAAAAAAGCCGCCACTTCAAAAAAGTGGCGGCTAAAAAAATCATAGCTTTGAGTACAGATTATTTTATTTGCTTCATAACTTCATCCGCGAAGTTCTCTTCCTTCTTTGCCAAGCCCTCGCCCATCTCATATCGGGTGAAGCGACGGATCGAAACATTCTCTCCGATGGAAGCAATGAGCTCTTTCAGAACGATCTCGACGGTCTTGGAATCATCCTTAACGAATTCCTGCTCCAGGAGACAATTCTCTTTGTAGAATTTCGCAATGGATCCTTCGACGATTTTGTCCAGAATCTTTTCCGGCTTGCCTTCGTTTAATGCCTTATTGCGAATAATCTCTTTCTCTTTTTCAATTTCGGATTCCGGTACGTCCGCACGCGCAACCCACTTGGGACTTGTTGCGGCTATCTGCATTCCGATTTCATGTACAAAAGAACGGAACGTTTCGTTTTTTGCGGCAAAATCGGTCTCGATATTTACCTCAAGAAGAACGCCGATACGTCCGCCGGCATGGATGTACGCATCAACTATTCCTTCGGAAGCAATTCTGCCGGACTTCTTTGCGGCAGAAGCGATCCCTTTTTCACGCAACCATGCAACTGCCTTCTCGACGTCGCCGTTGCTTTCCTGAAGTGCTCTTTTACAATCCATTATTCCGGAACCCGTCATTTCGCGAAGTTCTTTAACCTGTGCAGCAGTGATCTCAGCCATATATATTCCTCCATTCGTTTTAGGAAACAGAATTCCTTATACTTGTGCGTGTCGTGATTATGCCTCTACGGCAACCGGAGCAGCTTCTGAAGCTTCCGGAGCGGTTTCTTCCTTAACTTCACTGAAAAGTGTCTCATTGACGCTCACAGAGGCTTTGTCGTCTTCAGCATCAGCAGAGACAGGCTCAACAGAAGCGGCTGCATCGTCAAATTGCTCACCCTGACGAGCTTCGATAACCGCGTCAGCCATACGACCCGCAATCAATTTGACCGCGCGAATGGCATCGTCGTTACCGGGGATAACGTAGTCAACTTCTTCAGGATCACAGTTTGTATCTACGATTGCAACAAGGGGTATGCCCAGCCTTCTGGCTTCGGCAACCGCGAGGTGTTCCTTCTTCGTGTCCACAACAAAAATAACGGAAGGAAGTCTGTTCATTCCCTGGATTCCGCCGAGATTCTTCTCGAGCTTTTCCATTTCCAAACGCAGTTTTGCTACTTCCTTCTTGGTTCTCAGTTCAAAAGAACCGTCAACAGACATCCGCTGCAGTTCGTTCAATCGTCCGATTCTTCTGCGAATCGTCGAGAAATTCGTCAGTGTGCCGCCGAGCCAACGGTTATTGATGAAAAACATTCCGCAGCGAAGTGCCTCTTCAGAAATTGAATCCTGCGCCTGCTTCTTCGTTCCGACAAAAAGAACAAGTCCGCCGTCCATAGCAATCTGCCGGACGAACATGTATGCTTCGTCCGCTTTCCGGACGGTCTTCTGAAGATCGATGATGTGGATTCCGTTGCGCTCCGTGTAAATGAATTCCGCCATTTTCGGATTCCAGCGACGTGTCTGATGACCAAAGTGCACGCCTGCTTCCAGGAGCTGTTTCATAGAAATTACCGGCATAAAAAAATCCTCCTCTGTTTTACATCCACGGGTGCGAACCGAGCCTTACGGCACAAAGAAAGTGCCCCGTGTGTTTTTTTTGCTACTAGATACTATCATGAGCGAATTTATTAATCAATACAGAATATGTGTTTTTAATCAAAAACAAGGCCAATTTGTCGGTCTGCGCGCGAGTGTCTGCCAGAAGAATGATACAATGCACGTAATAAACGATTATAGAGGTATAATATGACAAACGTTTCAAAGTCCGAGCCGACAAAACAGACACCCGATTTTTTCGAGGTATTGTCTGAGTTGATATCCATACCCAGTGTCAAATCGGAGCCATTGCCCGATGCTCCTTACGGAAAATATACTGCCCGGGCTTTGGATTATATGTTGTCGCTTGGAAGAGAATACGGATTTTCGGTAAAGAACCTTGATGGTCGCGTCGGATATATTGAGTGGGGAACGGGTGATAAGATGATGGCTATTCTATGCCATCTTGATGTCGTTCCTCCGGGTGACGGTTGGGATTCCGATCCATACACACTGACACGAAGAAACGGACTGCTTATCGGTCGTGGCGTCATTGACGATAAGGGTCCTGCGGTTTGTGTCTTTTTTTCTCTACTTCGTTTAAAAAACGAGGGCTTCACTCCGCCCTGCAGGATAAGGTTGATTCTTGGGTTAGACGAAGAACACGGTTGCTCATGCATGGAATATTATGTTAAGCACGAAGAGCTGCCGATTGCAGGGTTCACTCCCGATGCTGATTTTCCGGCAATATTTGCGGAGAAGGGAATTCTTGAGATTTCACTTTCCGGCAAGCCTTCCGGTTCATGCCTTGCCAGCGCAGGAGAAGCGCCTAATATGGTCCCGTCATCCTGCAATATATCGTTTACGGACACAGGCGACTCTTTTTCTGCACAAGGTATACCCGCACACGCTTCGACTCCGGACGCAGGAGTAAATGCAATTTTGGAAGCATTATCCCAAATCCCTGCGGAAAGGTTATCGGGTGAGCCGGTTCTTGCTTTTATCAACAAGTATTTTGCAGATGAAATGTCCGCAGATCTATTCATTTCTTCTGCCCTTCCCGATATTTCCGGTGAGCTTACAATCAATCCTTCCATCCTGACCATTAACGAACGGATCGCTTCCATTACGCTCGACATTCGTTATCCCGTCAAAAGTAATGTGAATCAGATTCTTCAAGAGATTTCGGACAATGCAACGGGTTTTGATCTTCATATGGAAATCATCAGCCATCTCCGGCCCAAGTTCATTGATCCCGAGTCCGAGCAAATCAGGAATCTGTTATCCGTTTATGAAAAACACCAGGCTTCGCTGTGCAAATTATTCCGCGAATCTAATATCCCCCCACCGGAAGCGGTCTATCCGGTACTCCCGGTCGCAATCGGCGGAGGAACCTATGCAAGAACAATGCCGGGTATTGTTGCCTTTGGCCCGACTCTTCCTTGGGAAGAATCGCAGATGCATCGAAAAAACGAAGGATTCAGCGAGTCCGTTGCACTACAATTAATTGATCTTTACAAAGACGCAATAAAGAATCTCAGTGAAAATATCGGTTAATCACGTGTGATAACTCATTTCTGATCTACGGAAATGTAATAAATTATACAAATCTGCGTATTGTAGTTACGCTACCCATCGAAAAGTTAGCGAGTACAACTTTATGAAGCCTGCTGGAAGCATGCACGATTTGACCGTTTCCTATGTAAAGTCCGACGTGATCCACAACGCCGTCTCCGGAATAGTCATAACAAATAACATCTCCCAACTTAATATCTGCTTCGGATACCGGCGAGCCCAATTTCGATATGGAAGATGACTTATGCGGCAGATAATAGTTGTAGAAGTTGGCATACACATATGAAACATATCCGGAGCAATCAAACCCGCTGGTTGACATTCCCGTATAAACATAAGGAACACCAATCAGTGATTTTGCATAGGTCGCGAGATCTGATGATGACGGATCAGCCGGTGTTACTGTCGAAGGCGTTGTTGTCCCGGTGTTTGTCGACCCCGAGCTTGTTGTTCCCGGTTTTGTGGAGGTCACCAGCGTCTTAATGACGTATGTACCCTTGACTGTCTTATACCACCCGTTGCTGGTTTTAGCAACGACTTCTACCGGATCTCCGGCACGCAGAGTTTTGATCAGCGAATACTCGGTGCCCGGACCGGATCTTACATTCAACTCACCCTTGGCATAAAAAGTTCCGGAAGCAGCTGATTCCGTTATTTTCGGCTTAGGTGTAGGTGTAGGTGTCGGTGTAGGTGTCGGTGTAGGAGTCGCGATAAAAGATGTCGTTACAAATTCCGATAACAGGTATCCTTCACTCAGATCCTCCATCTGAATTCTTGTCCAGGACGATCCGACGCCTACTCTTGTGACACGATCAGAATACTTAACGGTTGCAATGAGTTCGCCGGATGCTGACGGGTTTGATCTGACATTCGCTTCACTGACACAAACATATACAACTGAGTTATCCAGTTCAAATTCGGACAGTGCCAAAAGCTCAACCGGTGTTCCGTCCAGATTGCTCTGCTCCATAATTTGGTAGGTATTTGATATAACAGTTTTACCGACATTGGAGTCGGGTGAATAAATACTGGGTTGCACCGCATCTTCAGCCACAACGACTTCGGCGTCATCACTTCTTGCACTCAAATGCTCAATATCCAGTTCGATCTCAGCATAGTCAGTTGCCATTGCATCCATTCCCGCAGGAATCTGCAAATCTATGTCAGACGAACTGCCGACACTGAAAAGCGGAAGAATCGCCGTCATCACGATAGCTCCGATCACAACCGAGAACAACTGAACAAACGTCCAGGCAGAAAATCTGTTTCGAGGACGACTTCTTAGAATAATTATCGATTTTTTGCTACTCTTCACATAGCCTCCATTTGATCGAGCTAATTGTATGAGAGCTATAAGGGCAATTATGATAAGATTTTACATTGTCATTATATCTCTTTTTTGCTATCCCATAAAGGGTTGCCCCAAAATTGTAACATTTGAGCGTGCGAAAACAGATTAGAAAAATCATTTACCTGTCATAAACTGCCTGATAACAATATAAAAAGGGCCTTTTGAGTTATCTCAAAAAGCCCTTATATAATGACTGTATTGTGAACAAACTGAGGCATCAGCAGTGAAATCAGACCTTTTCCGTATCAGTCGGCACTTCTGCGGCGACTTCGGCGATCACTTCTGCTTCTTCAGAAACCGGTTCTTCTGTTGTTTTAACTTCGGAAACCTCTTCCGCTGAATCAGACACTTCTTCTTCGCTGCGAATCGGATCGATCGGTTCAACTTCCTTGATGCTGATACTGATTCTTCTCGATTCATTGCTGACATCCAAAACTCTTGCAACGATTTCCATGCCCTCAGATAATACATCGTCCGGCTTACTCAGGCGAATATTTGATATCTGCGATACATGGCACAGCGCATCCAGTCCCGGTTCTAGCTCTACAAAAGCACCAAACTGGAACATGCGTACTACTTTACCGTGCACAATCGACCCGATCGGAAAACGCTCTTCGATATTGTGATAAGGATCATCTTCGGGTTTCTTGTACCCCAGCGAGATTCTTTTCTTCTCGGGATCAAAATCTTTAACATAAACATGTATCTTCTGACCGACAGATACGACTTCCGACGGATGCTTGATGCGATTCCATGATAATTCTGAGACATGAACCAATCCGTCCACTCCGCCGATGTCAATAAATGCTCCGAAATCAGTAATGCTGCGAACAACACCATCATATTCGGCACCCGGTTCGATGATTGACCAGACTTCGCCGGCCTTTTCTCTGCGAAGATTGTTGAGAAGAGCTCTTCTGGATCCTGACACGCGAAGACGACGCTTATCGGGATCATATTGTGTGATCAGAATTTCGATACTCTTGCCCTTGTATGAATCCAAATCATCGACAGTGACAAGGTCAAGTTGTGTACGGTGGATATAAATGTCCACGCCTCCGAAATTTGCGATAACCCCGTCTTTAACGACGTTTGTTACCTTAACGGTAACAGGTATTTTGTTTTCGTATGCTTCTTCCACTTGAGCTTTATACTTGCCGAAATCAACATGTGCTTTGGAAAGCAAAATTTCCTTTCCCATGTCAGAATTACGGACGCTACGCACATAAACCTCGATCTCCTCGTGAGCTTCGATCGCGGCATCCAGATCAAAATCGGGATCGCTGGCGAATTCATGACGGGGAATCCTTCCTTCGGACTTATCATGAACATCGACATAAACGAATTCATTATCCGCGGAAGTAATCGCCCCCCTTACGGTAGCGTTCTTCCTGAGTTGTGGAATGTTGTCGACATAATCACCAAAATTGAAGTCGGACTGTTCCTGGTTGGCCGTAGCCTGGTTTTCACTCATTGTTCGGATAACCTCCCTGATAATACTGTCTGGCGTTGACGCACCCGCGGTGACTCCGATCTGTATACGATCCGATCGTAAATCCAGTTCGGGAAGGATCTCTTTCAAACCCTTCACATCACCCAAAAGAAACGTTGCCGCGCAACGACTTTTACAAACATCGAAGAGTTTCATCGTATTCGAACTCTTTCCGGATCCGATAACAAACATATAATCCGAAGTGTCCGCCAGAATAGAAGCTTCCAACTGCCTGTTTTCAGTCGTACTACATATTGTATCAAAAATCTGTTCGTTTGCAATTTTATTCTTGACAATTTCCCTAATTTTCTTAAATTCTTCTGCGGAAAAAGTTGTTTGTGCCACCAATACGGCGTCTGCAAGGTTCAAGTCGATATTCTTAAGTTCGTCCGCGCTACCGATTACATGAACTTTTCCGCTTGCCTCTCCGCATATTCCAATCACTTCCGGGTGTCCTTGCGCCCCTGCAATTAATATTGCTTTACCGTTCCCGTCCGCTTCCTTGACCAGTCTGTGAATTTTACTGACAAAAGGACACGTGCAATCGACCAGATCGCAATCCTTAGTGATGATCGCCTCACGTGTATAAGAAGGAATTCCGTGTGTCCGGATGATTACTGTACTTCCGGGAAGAATGTCTTCCACTTTGTCGACCAAAATCATCCCTTTACTCAGCAAATCATTAACAACTGATTCATTGTGCGTTATTTCTCCGAACATGTAGGTCGGCATTTTTCGATCGGGATTCTCCAAAATCGTGTAAGCTGCTTTCACCGCCTGATCTACACCAAAACAAAAACCGGACGATTTTGCTAAAAGAATTTTCATCGGGCATTTCCCTTTGCGGTTTCGTTCCCGGTTAATTCGGGGGGAAGATGGGAAAGAAGCGCTTCGAATGTCTGTGCTGGCGTATTTGAAGTTGTATCGATTACAATCGCGTCTGCCATCCTGACAAGGGGGGCAAATGCCCGTGTTGAATCCTGATGATCACGATATTTTATATCCGCCAGTACTTCCTCATAGGTTTGATTGGTAATTCCGCGGATTGACAGTTCTTCCAGACGCCGCGCTGCTCTCTCCGCAGGGTCCGCAGTCAGAAAAAACTTATATTTTGCTTCCGGAAAAACATTGCTTCCGATATCCCGGCCGTCGAGTACAACATTCTTGTCCCCCGCAATCGCCCGTTGCATCTCAACCATCTTCTCCCGGACGGGTTTTAGGCTTGATATATCAGAGGCTGCAACCGAAACACCGGGAAGACGAATTTTATCTGACACATCTGCGCCATCCAAAAAAACGTGTTGTTTCCCGTTTTCAAAAACCATATCGATTCGGATATCTTTAAGCATTTCTTTAACAGACTCTTCGTCTTTCGGCGAGATTTTCATCTCGAGCGCCTTCAGACCGCAGGCCCTGTACATCGCTCCGGTATCCAAATATAAAATGCCGAGTTTTTGAGATATTGCTCTGGCGAGAGTGCTCTTACCCGAACCGGATGGTCCGTCTATGGCTATTTGAAAATTATCCATAATAAAACTCCTTAAACGACTCGATGTCCCAAACCGATGGAGATTTCGTTCAGGTGCAACAAGCCTATACCAAAGAATATGCATACGCTGATATGGTCTTCATACCTTGCTATACCTATTTTACCACCTACGTTGAGTCCGATTGCTTTAGACATAATTTGCGATATCGCCTCACGTGCGGCACCCGCAAGAGCACCTTCTTCATTGTGTGTGCTTTGAATGATTCCCTCGCGCTGTGACGCTACAATGCATCGCTCGATAATTTTCGATACGGAAGAGATAAACTCTCCACCAAAATCAGCGGCGGCGGAACGAATTTTTTTCTCAAGCAAATACGCTTTGAGCTCCGCTTCTTCCTCCCGGGAGGCCGTTAATGCAATCCGGATCGCCGCGGATGCGGTCAATTTACTGTCGGCAATCAATTCCTTCATATTTATCCCCTGTCATTTCTTTACTTGAGATCCAGATCGCTGATCGGATAGGCTGCATTCCGATCTCTGCCTTTGTCATAAACTTTATATTCGTCCCACAGATTTTCGAGTGCCTCAAAGGTCTTCTCGATGTGGTCACGTCTGTGAATACCCACCGCAACAATCAGGGCATTAATCACAGACAGCGGTGCAATCAGAGAATCAACAAAAGACGCCATATCCGATCGGGCGAACAAAGCCACATCTGCCTGTTCGGACAGGATAGTATCCGGTTTATCCGTAATGACAAGAACCGTAGCACCTCTTTGCTTCGCGTATTGCATTGATTGTATTGTTCTTGACGAATATCTCGGGAAACTGATCCCGATCATTAAATCTCCAGGACCGATCGGCAGTATTTGCTCGAAAACCTCGTTCGCGCTGTTGCTGTGAATGTGCCGGACATCATCGAAAAGCAGCGTAAAGTAGAAATGCATAAAAGATGATAGCGGCGATGAACTCCGCAGCCCCATCAAATATATTTTCTTGGCAGACAAAATCAGTTGAACCGCTTTGCTGAAAGCCTCCTCGTCCACCATATCACCCGTCAATTTCAAGTTCTCGATATCCGTCTGAATAATCGAATGAAGCACCTGTGAATCACCGCTAAATCGCTTGGAGGCATTTAAGCGCTGAATATAGGTTAGCTTCACCTTGAGCTCTTCTTGAAGCAACTTTTGAAAATGAGGATAGCCCTCATATCCGAGTTCCATGGTAAAACGAACGACAGTGGACTCACTGACGCCGGTGTTCTCGCCGATCTTTGCCGCCGTCATATATGCGGCTCTCTCATAATCCGAGAGTATAAATCGCGCGATCGCTTTCTGCCCCTTACTCATCTTAGGCATTTCCGCTTCGATCTTTTCAACAAGGCTCATATATTTGATATCTGTCTGATCCTGATTATCAGAAGTCATGAAACCAATCCTCCACAGCCGTATGATGCGATGATAACCCAATTATACACAATTCCTGACGCTTAAACGCAAAAATGAAAGTTTCCGTCAGAAAACTTTCATTTTATTTTGCAAATCACTGAGTTTTATCAGACAGGTTGATAGGCTTGATCAATGCTTCCGACTTTATCGTCGATTCCGTGAATTCTTGCTCTTCTTTCTTTGAAAAACTTCTCGGCGACTTGCGGGAACATTGCCCAGGTAAGGACATCTTCTTCCTGTTCAAGATACTCCGCCATTTGAGAACGAACATTCCCGAGTTCGGGCTCGATTGCATCTGCCGGACGTCCGGTGATCTGTTTATCGTCACCGAGAATCTTCTTCCGGATTTCCTCTTTGATCGGAGACGGTGTTTTACCGTATTCGCCCTTTACGAGTGCTTTGGACTCTTTGGGAACCATCTTATAACGCTCTCCCATGATCACATTCATGACGGCCTGCGTTCCGACGATCTGTGATGAAGGAGTAACCAGCGGCGGGAATCCGAAATCTTCGCGGACTCTCGGTACTTCGTTGAGCACTTCATTGAGTTGATCTTCTTTCCCGGCCTGCTTCAGCTGGGAAACCAGATTACTGAGCATACCGCCGGGAACCTGGTATTTAAGCGCATTCACGTCAACGCCCAGAACCTTGGGATCCAAAAGACCGGATGCAAGATATTTTTCGCGCAATGTAACCGCATAGGAAGAGATCTTTGAAAGGAGATTAAGGTCCAATCCCGTGTCATATTGGGTTCCGTGCAAAGCTGCAACGATCGGTTCGGTCGCCGGTTGCGAGGTTCCGAGAGCCAGCGGAGACAGTGCGCAGTCAACAATATCCAGTCCCGCTTCTACTGCCTTCAAATAAGTCATTGATCCGGAACCCGAAGTGTAGTGTGTATGCATTTCTACCGGAAGCTTGGTCGCTTTTTTGATTGTGGATATCAATTCGAAAGCCTCATATGGCAGTAACAATCCGGACATGTCCTTTATACAAATCGAATCTGCACCCATGGACTCCAGGCGCTTGGCTTCCTCGGCAAAAAGCTTGTTGGAATGGAAGGGGCTGGTGGTGTACGCAATTGCCGCTTGCGCATGCCCTCCCTCTTTCTTACATGCCTTCATGGCACGCTCAATGTTGCGATAATCATTCAGCGCATCAAAAATGCGGATGTTATCAATTCCGTTGGCAATGGATTTCTGTACAAAATAATCGACAACGTCATCCGCATAGTGCTTATAACCCAAAAGGTTCTGACCTCGCAGGAGCATCTGAAGTTTTGTATTCGGGCACGCCTTGCGGATTTTTCGAAGGCGTTCCCAAGGATCTTCATTCAAGAAGCGAACACAGGCATCAAAAGTCGCGCCGCCCCAGCACTCCAAAGCGTTGTATCCAACCTTATCCAGGTCGGCAAGCATCGGCTCCATCTCGGCAAAAGTCATTCTTGTGGCGATCAGCGATTGGTGCGCATCGCGCAGAATTGTTTCAGTTATCTTAACCATATTATCCTCCGATATTCTGTCATGAGAAGGAAACGAGCGGATCTCCTGCATTAACAACAGATCCCTTCTGAACGTAAACTTCGGCAATTACTCCGTCATGATGCGCAACGATTTCGTTTTCCATCTTCATGGCTTCTAAAATAAGCATCACTTCACCCTTGCGAACATTCTGACCGGCCTTAACAACAACAGACAGGATTGTTCCGGGCATAGGAGCCCGAAGTGCTTCTCCTGTGACGGCGCTTGCTTTCACGGGTGCAGGAGCCGCCGGTGTTATGGCCGGTGCTGCCGGTGCGGAAGCCGCCGGCGCGGGTGTCGCTACCGGTACCGGAGAAGACAGCTGAACAGGTGCTCCTTGTCCGATATCTTCAACTTCCACTTCATATGCTTTTCCTTCAACGGTAATTCTGTATTTCTTCGACATTTTTTTATCCTCCGTCTGTATTTGATACTATTTTTCGGAAAGCGGTCTGGAACAAAGCAGAATATCTAACGCGCTGATCAAGCGGGGCCGAGTCGCGGAAGGAGCGATAATTTCATCTACCTGTCCGAGGGATGCGGCTATTTCAGCATTCCCGATCTGATCCCGGTAATCCGATACCAGTTTTTCGCGCACTTCTATTGGGTTATCGCTGTCGGAAATCTTTTCACGGAACAGTATATGCGCAGCCGCGTCCGCTGACAACACCGATACTTCTGCGGTAGGCCAAGCATAAACAATATCCGCGCCGAGCATTTTGCTGTTGAGACACAAATATGCGGTTCCGATTGCTTTCCCGGCCAGGATACCGATTCGCGGTACCGTTGCGCAAGCAAAGGCATCGATTAATGATGCGGAATCTTCGAGAACAGAAGTCTGCTCTGTCTTGTTGCCGAGTGCAAAGCCTTCCGAGTTTGTAAGCGTCACGATGGGAATCATAAATGAATCGCAGAAGCGGACAAATTTTGCCGCTTTCCTGACACCATCCGACGTCATGCGTTGTGCTTCATTCCCGATAAAACCGACCGTGACGCCATCCAGTTTCCCGAGTGCAATGAAAATGTCCTTGCCGTAATCCGAACCGATTTCAATGAGCTGATTCCGGTCTGAAATTTCTCTGAAAACAGCATCGGCAAGAATCGGATTCAAATCGGATTCGGAGGCCATTTTGTTAAGCGTCTCGGAAACTCGATTGGAATCATCGTTGCTCAGCTCGCGCATAACTGACAAATACTCTCCTGAAGTTACAGGGATATACTCCAACACCTGACGAATCTTTGTGATACAAGCCTCTTCGGTCGGGAGGATAAAGGAGGCAAGGCCGGTCTTCCGGTGCGTATCCGCAGAACCGATATTGTCCGGGGTTCCGTTCAGAGCATCCGCAATCGCAGACAGGGACGGGCTGTTGATATACATGCCCGACTTCTTTTCGATCATGAACAGGAAATCTGCTTTTACAGCTGCGATTGCAAGGCCGCCCGGGCATTGTCCCATAACCGCAGACAGAACGGGGATGGTACCCTTGGCTTCGGTCATTGCGGACAGCACCGCTCCAAGCCCTTCAAGCGCAAGAACACCTTCTTCGATTCTCGCTCCGCCTGAACTGAACAGAGCAACGAAAGGCGCATTTGAATCGATCGCCATTTCGATGGATTTCACTATTTTCATTGAATGGGATCGCCCCATGGATCCGCCGTAAACGTCCGGATCCTGAGCTGCGGCAAACACGAGGCGACCGTCGATTGTACCGTACCCGGTTACCACTCCGTCGCCCTCAACCGGAGCCCTGTCAAAGGTGTCCGAGAATGGTCTGGAAACCACCTTGCTGTCCAAAGAGACAAAACTGTCGGGGTCAAAAAGCATTGAAAGCCATTGATCGCAAAGCTTATCCCGACGCAATCCAGCCGGCTCGTCGGCTATTTTATTCAAAAAAGCCGCCATTTTCTCCGAAGAGTTCATTCAATCACCTCTTTCTAATTTATGTCAGCCATATCAGCTTGCACAAAATTCAACTGTTTTCGCCCGTACTGCGGACCATCTGTTCTGACGGCAGATTATCAATTGACAATTGCCTGTTGTCCTTTGATCCTGCGGCCTGTTCGAGAGATTCTTCCAAATCCCGGATCGTACTGTACATCATCAGATCCAATGCGGGCATTTCCGAAACCGACTCAATTCCGAACTCCATCAGAAATTGCTTTGATGTCTCGAAAAGTGCCGGTCTGCCGGGCGCATCGAGTGTCCCGCATTCTTCAATCCATCCGCGCTCGAGGAGCCGGGAAACGATGCTGTCACTGCTGACACCGCGAACGGACTCCACCTGCGCGCGGGTAACCGGTTGATTGTATGCGATCACGGCGAGTGTCTCGTATGTAGCCTGTGACATGGGTGGCCGGCTTCTCGGCTGAAAATAGCGTTCAAGCACGGTCTTCATCTGAGGCTTCGTACACATCACATACTCATCTTCGAGCCTTCGGATCATCAGTCCGCCCCATGGATTCTTATCATACTCCGATGATAGCTTCTCAAGGGTCTTAACGATGACTTCCCTGTCAATTTCCGTTATTTCCACCAGGCGGTTCAACGATACCGGATCACCGGATGCAAAAAGGATTGCTTCCAACGCAGCCGGCAACTCTTGAATGGTCAATGCAAATTCACTTGTAATACGATCCGCCATCAGGAATTGTACTCCTTCTGTGTTTTTTGAGGCACCTTCGAGTACATACGGGACTCTTTTCTCGTGTGTTCCGCTTTCTGTGAAAGCAGGATCACGTCAAATGGTCTGTCCTGATCCGCCGAGATCTGGTTACTGCGAAGCAGTTCCAGAACGGCCAGAAACCCAACGACCTTTTCCATCTTACTTGTCTCCGTCGCCGGAAACATTTCATGAAAAAACATTTTCCCCTTCTCAAGGAGTTTTTGCCATACGGTTTTCATTTTATCACGAATTGATATCTTATCGCGCCTTAAAATATGGGTAATTTTTGAAGAAAGATCGGCAAATCGAATCGCATTTCGGGTACAAACCGACGAAATTGCCCTGTTAAGGCATTCCGGCTCGAATTCTGCGGGAGCGGGCGATACGGAAATCATTTGGGAACCGGGTGTAGACGGCAGTTTAAACATACAATTCGAATATATTTTATAGCGCTCGCGCAGGTCCGAAGCCAGCACTTTACATCTTCTGTATTGTAAAAGCCGGATGACCAATTCTTCACGGGGATCTTCTTCATCGTCTGCGGACATTACCGCTTTTCGACCCGGAAGGAGCATTCTGGATTTAATATGTACCAGCGTTGCCGCCATAACCAGAAAATCCGAGGCGATATCCATATCAAGCGTTTTCATGTCACCGAGAAAGGTCATATACTGATCTGTGATCTCCGCAATCGGAATATCATAGATGTCGATGTCGTTTTTTTCGATCAGATGAAAAAGAAGATCCAGCGGTCCTTCAAACTGCCTGATTTTCAAATCAGGAGCTTTACGTGCCGATCTGAATGATTCCCCTTCTCTTCCGATCTCAGAAAACAAATTAGACTCCGATCCGAACGGCTTCCCTGACTTCCGCCATGGTTGCTTCTGCTTTGATCCTTGCTTTTGCCGACCCTTCGTGAATAATCTCTATCAGATGTTTTTTGTTGCTCATAAGTTCCTGTCTGCGGTCATATATCGGTGTATGGAAGCACTCCATTTTTTCCTGAAGCATTCTTTTACAGGCAACACATCCGATACATCCGCCTTTACATTGCTGTTCAATATCGGATACGGCGGATTCGTTAAATACTTTATGAAAAGCAAAAACGGTACAAATGTCCGGATGACCCGGATCATCCTTACGAATTCTTGCCGGATCGGTAATCATGTTCATTACTTTCTTCTTGACATCATCCGGTGTATCCGCCAGTGCAATTGTATTATTGTAACTCTTGCTCATCTTGCGACCGTCGGTGCCGGGAAGCACTTTCGATTTTGTAAGAAGCGGCTGAGGCTCCGGGAACACTTCCTTGCCGTAGATATAATTGAACCGGCGTGCGAGTTCACGGGTAATCTCCAAATGAGGAATCTGGTCTTCTCCAACCGGTACAAAATCAGCCTTATAAATCAATATGTCCGCTGCCTGAAGCGTCGGATAACCCAGAAAACCGTACGTTGCTATATCCTTGTCGCCCATATTGGCCATCATATCTTTATAGGTCGGACATCTCTCGAGCCAGGACAGCGGTGTATTCATTCCGAGCAGCAAAAACAGTTCCGCGTGAACCGTTACCTCAGACTGCAAAAACAATGTCGCTTTATCGGGATCCAGTCCGCAACTTATAAAATCCGCCATCAAGCCGATGGTGTTCTCCCGAAGCTTTGCAGTATCGTCATACCCGGTTGTCAGCGCATGCCAGTCCGCTATAAAAAAGTGGCAGTCATAATCGTCCTGAAGACGGACCCAGTTCTCAAGCGCCCCGAAATAATTCCCGAGATGGATATTACCGGTCGGGCGGGATCCCGAGAGTACGATTTTCTTTTCCATTGTTACCTCCGCCTTCCGGCAATAATCTGAATCAAATATTAAGAATGACTCTTGCAAGTGAATCAATTGGTGTAATTATGATGTATTCGAAAGGATACATGATTTTTTCAACGATCCAAAAAAGAGGGCTGCGATTTGAAAGCATTCCGAAAATGATCAGTGCCAGGAGTCCCATGCTGAAATAGCGCTCATATTGTTGAAATTTGAGTCTGTATTTGTAGGGAATAAATGTCTCCAATATGTGGTATCCGTCCAGAGGAGGAAACGGCAAAAGGTTAAAGGCCATCAGAAGCAAATTAAAATAGTAAAATAAGTATAACAGACTGGTTATGATTGCCTGCACTTTTATTGCCGCGTCACTGGAAAACATAAGACCTGTCTTAAAAAAAATGATAGTTACAGTAAGCATCAGAAAGTAAGCAATAAAAGCGGAGAGAAAATTGGCGGTCACTCCCGCCACACTGACGATGCGGATCGAAACATTACGATCTTTGAAGCGAGTCAGTCTGCCGTAGTTGACCGGTGTCGGTTTGGCCCAACCGAATCCGACAAAAAGCATCATCATTGTACCGATCGGATCCAGATGCGCCAGCGGATTCATCGTGAGTCTTCCCTGGAGCCTTGCGGTATCATCACCGAGCCGGTACGCCGAATAGGCATGCATGAGTTCATGAATGGAAAGAGAGTATGCAAGAACGATCAATATCGATATACCTTGAATAAACTTCTCGGAAAGCGATAATGAAGCAGCTTCAGGGCCGAATAAATATCTTAACATCTGTTGCTCCTTACTTGTCAGTTGTCTGTTTTGATCGAAAAGAAGACCTTCTCACCGTTTATATCCCATTCTTTTATATGTTCGCCCGTTCCCTCCGTGATTTCGGAAGCCAGCACTTCCGAAGCAATGAAGTCGCGGTGCGATTTCATGATATCAGAAATCCTGTCGTTTCCTTTATACTGCAGAGCTATCCTGTCCGTAACCTCAAAACCGGATTCTTTGCGCTGTGTCTGCACTTTGGATACGATTTCGCGAACAAAGCCTTCTTCTATAAGTTCATCCGTAAGCATTGTATCAAGGGATACTGTGTATTCACGCTCCGACTGGGTCGACAGTCCTTCCGGTTGTACTGTCTCAACAATCAGATCGTCCTTTTCGAGCGTGAATTTCTCACCATCCACCTCAATTTCAATACTCCCCTTCTCCTCCAATTGCTTCATGGTGGATTTGCCGGGCAGCAATGCGATCACTTCTTTCGCCGCATTGAGCTTTGACCCTAACTTTTTACCAAGTGTCCTCAGTTGAGGCTTGAAAGAAAAGTCGATCAGTTCCGCTGCGTTCTCAAGGAAAACGATCTCGCGCACATTGAGTTCTTCACGAATAATCGCGCAAAAATCTTCCGGCAGCGTCATCGGTGCGACTGCGAAAAGCTTTGAGAGCGGTTGACGATTCTTAATCGCGGCAGCATTTCTGCAGGCTCTTCCGAGAAAAACGATCTGTTGTGCAACGGACATCTTCTCTTCGAGTTCGCGATCAATCAGTGAGGCGTTTGATTCCGGGAAATCACACATATGGACCGACAACGGCACGTTGTTATTATCCATACGCACGATGTTTTGATAGATCGCCTCAGTAATATAGGGAACAAACGGTGCGGCTACGCGAATGAAGCTCTCCAGCACGGTATAAAGCGTCATATAGGCATTGATCTTATCCTGATCCATGTCGCTGCCCCAGAAGCGTTCACGGCATCTGCGGACATACCAGTTGGAGAGCTCGTCCACAAATTCTTCCATAAGTCTGCTGGCGACTGTGATATCGTAGGAAATCATTTTCGCTTCGACCTGGCCAATCAACGTATGCAGTCTTGAGAGTATCCAACGATCCATCGCCGGCAGATCCGTCTTGGAAAGGCTGTATTTTGCCGGATCAAAACCATCGATGTTTGCGTACATCACGTAGAACGCATAGGTGTTCCAAAGCGTTCCCATGAATTTTCTTTGTACTTCGGATACGCCGCTGTCCGAGAAACGACTCGGCAACCACGGTGCGCTGGTACTGCAGAAGTACCATCTGGCCGCATCGGCACCCTGCTTGTTGAGGATGTCCCACGGATCTACGACGTTTCCCTTGTGCTTACTCATCTTAATGCCGTCTTTATCCTGAACAAGTCCCATGACGATACAGTTTTCAAACGGCGAGCTTCCGAACAGTTGCGTTCCGATCGCAAGCAGTGAATAAAACCATCCGCGCGTCTGGTCGAGTGCTTCGGAAATAAACTGGGACGGATAGTGGCTCTCGAAAAACGCCTTATTTTCAAAGGGATAGTGATATTGCGCAAAAGGCATTGCGCCGGAATCAAACCAACAGTCGATGACCTCGGATACACGGGTCATGAGCGCGCCGCATTTGTCGCAGGTGAGGTGAACCGCGTCCACATAAGGCTTATGCAACTCGATCGTATCGGGACAGTCCGGCGACATGCGTTTCAGTTCCTCAATGGAGCCGATACAGTGTCTGTGTCCGCATCCGCATTCCCAGACAGGAAGCGGTGTTCCCCAGTAACGTTCACGGGAAATGCCCCAGTCGACGACGTTATCCAGAAAATTACCCATACGGCCGTCCCGGATACTTTCGGGATACCAACTCACGGACTTATTCGAACCGACCAGTTTCTCCTTGACTTGCGTCATGGCAATAAACCAGGATGTTCTCGCATAATAAATTAATGGGGTGTCACAGCGCCAGCAATAGGGATAATCATGCTCGTAAGGGTGTTTTTTGAGAAGTTTCCCCTCGGCATTCAGCTTCTTCACCAGTAGCGGATCCGCATCTTTAACAAAAACGCCCGCGAATTCCAGTGTCTCCTCCGGAAGTGTTCCGTCCTCACGAACCAGCTGAACAAAAGGAAGGTTGAATTTCTTACCTACCCGCGCGTCATCCTCACCGAAGGCCGGCGCGATATGAACGATACCGGTTCCGTCGTTCATCGTGACATATGAGTCCGATGTGACACGGAAAGCATCCATGCCGCTTTTCCGGACGGTTTCTTCCGCGTAAGAGAACAGCGGCTCGTACTTCATGCCGACCAGGTCCGCGCCCTTGAAACGCTTTTGGATCGTAAATTCCTCGAAAAGCATGGGCACAAGAACGCCTGCCATATAATAGTGGGTGTTTTTTTCAGAGCCGTCCGTATCCTTGGGTACAGTGATCAAAACATATTCTTCATCCGGGTTGACGCAAAGGCCGACATTCGATGGCAGCGTCCAGGGTGTTGTCGTCCAGGAGGCAAAATAGGTGTTATCTTCACCTTCTACTTTGAATCTTACAAATACCGATGTTTCCTTAACCAGTTTATACCCTTGGGCAACCTCATGGCTGGACAGCGACGTTCCGCAGCGGGGGCAGTACGGCACAATCTTATGCCCCTTATAGAGCATGCCCTTGTCCCACATCGTACGAAGCGCCCACCACTCCGACTCAATATAATCATTCTCGTAAGTAACATAAGGATGCTCCATATCTGCCCAAAAGCCGACACGGTCCGACATCAGTTCCCACTCGTCTTTATACTTCCAGACCGATTCCTTACATTTCCTGATAAACGGTTCTACCCCGTACTTTTCAATCTGCGGTTTACCGTTTATTCCCAGAGCCTTTTCGACTTCAAGCTCGACCGGCAATCCGTGCGTATCCCAACCAGCCTTGAACTCGACACGCTCGCCCTTCATGGAGTGAAATCGCGGAATAACATCTTTAATAACACGCGTCTTGATGTGCCCGAAATGCGGTTTTCCGTTCGCCGTCGGAGGTCCGTCGTAAAGGGTAAATGAAGGAACGCCGTCCTTCTGCTCGCGAATGGATTTATTCCGTATATTATTTTCCTTCCAGAACGCGAGAATCTCCTTCTCCCGCTCCACAAAATTCATGTCTGTCGAAACCTTTTTATACATGGTTCCCCCTCATAAAAGCTAAATCGCTTGTGTATTCCCGTCCCTGTTACGGGGTAGTAAAACTCAAATGTTAATTATATGGATTTGCCGGGAAGAATGTCAACAAAAACACCGAAAACTCCGTATTTTTGTAGCATTTGCATTCAGAAAAACCTATGTTTTCTTTTAACCTCTCGCCTCAACGATATAAGCCGATTCCAAATCCGAAGTGTGTATTGCGATAACTCCGGGATATACCGCTCCGGACTCGGCAAAAGGATCCGGATATCCGTTGCGGTCGGATCCCATGTGAAGCCTTATCATTGCATATTCCTCATCGGTCAGCCTGATATGGCTCTGGATATAATAACATGATTTCTCTCCGTGTCCGACCGGGAAAGCGTCGCGGACCGACCAGACTTCTTTCTCGACCCAGTTGGCAACCTCTTTGCCGTATGGCCCCATTTTCGTGCCTTCTTTGACGTTTTTTACTTCTCTTACATAAAAGTTCACTTTGCAAAGGTCGTGAAGCAATGACGTAATGATCAGCGTATCCGATCGCAATTCAAGCAAACCGGATTCAACTTTTCCTTTTAAAAGTCTGTACACATTGAGGCTGTGACTGGCAAGGCCGCCTTCGCAGGCAAGGTGGTACTTGGTGGAAGCGGGGGCTGTAAAAAAGTCCGTCTTCTGTTCAATCCACTCCATCAAATGATCCATCCCGGGCCTTCCGGTTGACCTGAGAAGTTCCCGGATCTCTGCTTTATTTCGAACTATCTCTTCCGGAGAGACGGTCATTTCGCTGCTCATTTTTCCTTCACCCTGCTTTCCTGCTCCGGTTATTTGTGTGGTTCAATCCGGGAACGCTACCGGACCGCTCGTGTATAAATAATCAGTTGCATTCAATATTCATTGTTCAAAAAGCACCCAAGGTCTGATCGATCGCAATGGGAGTTCAAAAACCATTGTCTCATTTGTAACGGGATGCCGCAATGTCATCGAGTATGATTCAAGACAAATATCACCGTCATACAAGGTTTGCGGGTCGTACTTTCTGTCGCCCAGGATCGGGTAACCGGCATGCGCAAGTTGGGCTCTTATTTGATGGGATCTGCCGGTCAACAGTTCAATACGCAGTAGCGTGAGGTCTGTATTGACGTTACCTTTTCCTCCCGGATCGGCATTTTCTTTTCTTCCGATTACCAGATATCGAAGTCTGGCTTCTTTTGCGCTGTCCGGCGCATTCTCTTTCTCGAAAACCGTCACCTTGTTTTCCGTTTCATCCTTGATAATTGCTCCGAATAGTTCTCCTGACTCCGATAATACGTGACCTTTTACAATCGCGCGATATAGTTTTGTCACTTCGCGATTTCGTATTTGAGCACTGATTCGCGAGGCGCATTTACTTGTCTTTGCAAAAACCATTACCCCGGAAACCGGTCTGTCCAGGCGATGAAGTAATCCGAGAAATGCCTCACCGGGCTTATTATATTTGTTTTTCAAATACTCCTTAAGAAGAGTCAGCATATCGGGATCGCCGGATATGTCAGCCTGCGATAAAATACCGGCCGGCTTCCTCGCGACCAGAAGATGATTGTCCTCATATAATATTTCGGGAATATCGTTGCGATTTTTCATCTATTCGCCTGCCGGCGTCCATCTGCCGACTGCACCGCACGGAAGGATCATATCCATCTGCGATGCCGGGAGTCCGAGTTCTCCTGCGGTGACATGGCCGCCGCGTGCTGTTCTCGCGGTCAAACGTAAAATGTTGTCGAGCACCTGAGCGGAAAGGCCGGTTGTATACGAATTAAGAATAAAAAACAACGGCTTATCAGAAAGCAGATCCGTGCACTTCTTCACCAGCGGAAACAGTGCTTCCTCCAATTTCCATAGTTCACCGGTCGGGCCTCTTCCGTATGCGGGAGGATCCATAATGATCCCGTCATATTTTCTGCCTCTGCGTAGCTCCCGGTCAACAAATCGGACACAGTCCTCGGCAATGAAACGGATAAAGTTGTTGTTAAGCTTGGATGCGACAACATTTTCCTTGGCACGGGCTATCATTCCTTTGGATGCATCAACGTGAACGATTTCACCGGCACCGGCAACGGCACAAGCTAATGTTGCACCCCCCGTATAGGCGAACAGGTTGAGAATCCTGGGTTTTCGACCTTCCAAAACTTCACGGCGGATTATATTCCCGCAGAAATCCCAATTCACCGATTGCTCCGGAAAAAGGCCGGTATGCTTGAAACTTGTTGGCTCAATGATAAATGTTAAGTCTCCTCCGACAGCCGGATACTTAATCGTCCATTTATCAGGGAATGACACCAGCGTGGACCAATACCCGCCGCCGGATTCACTTCTGTGGTACAAGCCGTTAGGTTTAGGCCATTGACCTTTATCCTCTGAGATCGCTTTCGGCCAAATCGCCTGAGGATCCGGCCGCTGAAGCAAAACCTTCCCCCACCGCTCCAATTTCTCACCGTCACCGGCAAACAACAATTCAAAATCGACAAAACGATCTGCCAAATACATTTGTACTCCCCCGAAAAATAGCCTGAAATTATTATAACAAAAAGATACTGCCTTCGCACAATCGAAGACAGTATCTGCATAAATACTTATTATCTATAGATAATCAGCCAACCGTTATCGAAGAATCCGCAAGAACAGTACCGTCAGTCGTAGATATGACTACCCGGTAAGTATCCGCGGCAAGTGCCGATTCATCTTCGTTGGCGTAATAAAAATAATATGAACTCATTCCATTATCCAGAGTGACCGTATATTGCCATAGTGAAACCGTTCCGTTTGTACCGAAAAATTCGCAGTTCAAATTGAGTCCCGAAAAATCCCGGGAAAAAAATACATCATAATTCAACGAATTAACACCTATCGGGTAAGCAGTCACATACCCCTCAGTATTATAATCATACCATCCCTGATTCGTGATGGATGCAAGCACCGTAGCTGAATCGTACGTAGCGGACGGAAAGTATTCATCATACTGTGCCTGTGTAATGGATCCGCTCTCAAGCAATTCATCGAATGCATTCAGTATAATCTCATCAAAAACAGTTTCATCCATTTTGTTCATCGGATCGATATTGAACTCCATATCACTAAATTGGCAGAAATCGTATGGAATAAATTCAACATACCAAGCCTCGGAAATATCATCATAAAATAGACTTATCGTACCACTGGACGCATAATTATTATTGGAGTTCTGGAATTCCGCGACAACCAACTTGCCAAATGAATTCAGGTAATCTATATATTCCGGTTCCGCAGGGCCTGTTCCTTCATTAACCATCGCGTCAACATACGGCTTGACCAAGTCAGACATCGTTTGAACGTCCGAAGAGACCCGGTCAAGTGCAGACGGATAGTCAGGATACCAATAGTCAATCCCGAAAGAAATCTCCGTATCCGTGGATGTTTCCGTTTCGGTGATTTCATAAGTCATCTCACCCAACACAGCATCAAACAGTTCTGCGGAACCGCTATAAACCGGGTCAATAAAATCGTCTTCTACGAAATATCCATCCGACATCACAGATACGATGTCAAAATCACCGGCCTTCAAAGCTTCAAGGAAGTCCGTGGCGACTTTAACGGGGTCTGATGCTATCGACAGTTCCAGCGCCGCAAAGGGTTCGCCGAGTATCTCTGAAAGCTCGGAAGTATCTGAAATCAACCACTCTTCTTCATCGTCGTCGAATTCCAGATCCAGCGTGATCTCATGGTCTTCCGTAGGAGCAGCCTTGTCATCGATTGCCGCCTTGAGTATTTCGGCGTCAAAATCTTCTTCAAGACTATCGATGACCGCATCCAAATCGATGGTTGTCAAAACGACATCGCAACTCCCCTCGCCGTCTTTCTGATCGCCCTCGGAAGAATCAATTTCATAGGTAATCTTCTCAAACGCGAATTTCATCAGGTCTTCCGCGCCTTCATCGGAGAATTTCAAATCGGCAAACGGTGTATCTGCAGCCAAATCCGATTCATATGAATCATCCGCAAAGTCTCCGTCGGCAATTGCGTCCAGATAATCGGACACAACCGATTCAATTTCCTTTCCTGCTTTGTTTGACTTGCCGGGCAATAATCCACAGGAAGTCATCATAAAACACCCTGCAACCAGAAGTGATATAAGCGAAAGATTTTTCCTTTTGGCAAAAGTAAACATGTTTTCTCCCCCGATTGAATTGACTTAACGCAGCAATACTTTACTGTAATGTATCAGGTCCGATTGCTGTCTATCATTGAGAAGCGTCATCAGAATTCGACGATTATCGAAGAATCTGCCAGAATTGTCCCATCTGGTAAAGATACGACTACCCGGTAAGTATCCGGCTCCAATGCTGAATCATCTTGATATCCGTTGTAAAAATATACACTTGACCATTCGGGCTCCATTGTCATTGAAAATTGTCCACCCCACGAAACGGTTCCGTCCAAGTTGAAAAATTCACAATTCAGTACGAGCCCGGGAAATTCCTGAGAGAAAAAAATTTCATATCGCACTTGCGTCGCCCCGTACGCATATGCGGTAGTAAAACCTTCCGTCTCAAAATCATACCATCCCTGATCAGTAACAGATGCGAGCACCGTGGCTGAATCATACTCGACCGGCTGTACGGTATAATAATAGTATTCATCATACTGTTCCTGAGTGATGGATCCGTCGGCAAGCAGGTCATTGTATGCATCAAGTACAATCTCATCAAAAGCAGACGTATCCATGGAGTTCATCGGATCAATAGAATAATCCAGATCATATAGTACACAAAGAGAGTAAGGAACATATTCAACAAACCAAAGCTCTTTTGTGTCGTCATAATATAGGTCAAGAGTGTCGTTGTCATCATAGACCGCAGACGAGCTCTGCAGATCGGCTATAACTATTTCACAGAGATCTTTCAGATATTCTTCATACTCAATCTCTCCGTCTTTGTCATTAGCAGTTGCCTGAATATAAGGTTTAACCAAGTCGGACATCGCTTGAACATCAATTGAGACAGCCTCTATGGGCGCCCAGTAATCAGCGTATGAAAAGTTAAGTTCCAAAGAAATTTCAGTATCCGGTATTGTCGAAGGTTCGTTGATTTCATAAGTCATTTCACCAAAAACAGCATCAAACAGTTCTGCGGAAACGCTATACCTGGAGTCAATAAAATCATCTTCTACATAATACCCGTCCGACAGCACAGATACGATGTCAAAATCACCGGCCTTCAAAGCTTCAAGGAAGTCCGTGGCGACTTTAACGGGGTCTGATGCTATCGACAGTTCCAGCGCCGCAAAGGGTTCGCCGAGTATCTCTGAAAGCTCGGAAGTATCTGAAATCAACCACTCTTCTTCATCGTCGTCGAATTCCAGATCCAGCGTGATCTCATGGTCTTCCGTAGGAGCAGCCTTGTCATCGATTGCCGCCTTGAGTATTTCGGCGTCAAAATCTTCTTCAAGACTATCGATGACCGCATCCAAATCGATGGTTGTCAAAACGACATCGCAACTCCCCTCGCCGTCTTTCTGATCGCCCTCGGAAGAATCAATTTCATAGGTAATCTTCTCAAACGCGAATTTCATCAGGTCTTCCGCGCCTTCATCGGAGAATTTCAAATCGGCAAACGGTGTATCTGCAGCCAAATCCGATTCATATGAATCATCCGCAAAGTCTCCGTCGGCAATTGCGTCCAGATAATCGGACACAACCGATTCAATTTCCTTTCCTGCTTTGTTTGACTTGCCGGGCAATAATCCACAGGAAGTCATCATAAAACACCCTGCAACCAGAAGTGATATAAGCGAAAGATTTTTCTTTTTGGCAAAAGTAAACATGTTTTCTCCCCCTAACAGCTTGATTCACTTTGATAATAACTTATTCCAAAAAATATAACAATTATGCTCTAAAAATAGCTCCTAATCTATTCAACCGATAAATCAGCATCCCGGGTCAAACGCCATCGGATAAATGCTGTAATGGTCGCGATAATCCGGGTTGCGGCAATAATAATCATTGTGATAATCATCGCCGTACGATCGCCTCCGAATGCGTTATAAATGACTACTCCCAAATAGGGCATTATGATATTGGAAAGAAGAATAAATGTGTTGTATATGGCAATCGAGAATGTTTTATTCTGGGATGGAATAACTTCAAGCAGGCATAGTAACGTTGAAAGTTGAAAAGCACTGAATGCGGCACTACCCGTACTTTGAAAAATGTAATAGACCCATACATTGAAAGGCGGCGGCAACATCAGAGAAATGACCACTGAAAGACAACAGAATGCAAATCCGCCGGCCCCGATGATGAATACAAAACGAACCCCCTTCGATGCGGCCAACCGACTCCAGAAACCCAGCATAATGAACTGCGTAATTGCGCAAAGGACAACAATCAGACTCATTTGCGATTCGTTCAAATGCAGGTAATTCAGCTGCGCCTGAAAATACAGTGACCAATCCATCTGCCAACCGATGTACACCAAGAGCGTAACCGCTAAAAAGCCGCGGAAATGGCGTCTTTTGAAAAGAGACTTTGCTGTCTGACCGAGAACAGTTAATTTCAGTTTCGGAGAAGCATAATCCACATCACTGTGAACCTTTCTGAGCAAAAACATCTGCCCGAGCGAAAACGGAATTGCAAGGAAGTAGTACGCCTGATGAACAGCGATTTTTCCGGTTCCGGTTGCTGCGGTGAGAATCGCACCGAAAAGCAGCGGGAAAAAAATACCGACAGCAGTATTCATTCTCGTCCGGTGCGCATACACTTCGTTTCTGTCCTCGGGCCGGACCACGTCCGAGAAGAATGCTTGCCAAGAGGAGTTATATAGTGTCATCGGGAAATTGACGATAATCAACATAATAATGAGCGGTATGATTCGGTTGGTATTCAAAAAAGCAACAGAACCAACCATAGCGTATGTTACGCCCAGCCCGAGAGCGGCAATGATAACCATATTTCGCTTATTCCGGAGCCTGTCGGTAATAATTGCAAAGGGAAACAGAAAGATCAATCCGACAATCGGAGGAAGCGAGGCCATGAGGCCGAGTTGATATGAGTTGGCGCCGAGTCGCGCTCCGAATAAATTGTTATTATTGTTGCAGATCGTGATGATCAGCGTAAAAAGCACACCCTCCGCCGCAAATATCTTCGCAATGCGAAGATTCGTCCCGAAGGTCATGTTGCCTGTGTTTATGGCTGACCGAAATATCTCGCGTATCGGTTTCTTATCGCTTCTCAAGCCGACATCGCCTTTCTCTTTAGTGATTACATCATTATCGACGAGAAAACAGGTTCTCACAATAGATAAGCGCATGTTTTATCGGGCATTGTCTTTTTTGGGCATATCGATACAATAATAGTAGCAAATTAATAGGAGAAATCGGATGCACACAGTGCTCTTAACCGACGGGGAATTTACCGGGCTGATACGTTGCCTGAGAGACGGGTGCGGGGATACCGTGCGTATTGTGTTGCTTTCAACCGACCCCTATTTTGCTCATCAGTCTATGGGCGACGCATATTATATCGTTAAAAATTTCTCGCATCCGGATTATATTAATGATTTAATTGAGATTATTCAAATAGAAAAAGTGGATATCATACTGCCCATTGAGACTTTAGGAATGCAGCGTGTTCTTGATGCGGGTGAGATGATTTTCGAATCCACCGGTGCCCGGATTCTGTCATCTCCTTCCGGGGCAGTGGCTTTGTGTAACGATAAACATGCCTTTTATCAGGAGCTGGGACGTTCCGGATTTTCAGATCTGGTCCCGTGCTACGCCATTGCAAACTCAGCGGATCAACTGCTTGACGCCGTATCGGATTTTATCGGCCGGGGTATCATTCCTTGCATAAAGCGCACTGCCGGTGAAAATGCCGAGGGTTTTAAGATCATCATCCCGAAACCGGGTCCGGACAGTTTCTATCCGGACGGAATGCAAGGTGACCGTATGACGGTTACGGCACTTGCGGAGATGCTGCGGGAATATCAGTCCGGTGTTCCTTTTCCCGCTTATATGGTCTGCCAATACCTGCCCGGCAAAGAATGGGACTGCGATGTACTGAGTAAGGACGGTACCGTTCTTTGTATCACCGTTCGCGAGAATATCCGCATGAACGGCGGGTTAACCGCTGTTCTTAGAACATGCCGGAATCCAGTTCTCGAAAACCTTTGCAGCCGAATCACATCTCTTTTAAATCTTTCCTATGTTTCCTGCATTTCTTTTCGAGAGGATGCTTCGGGGAAACCATATCTTCTCGAAATCAATCCCAGAATGATGGGCAATATTTTTGTCTCTTCCCTGTCCGGCAACAATTATGCAAAAATGGCGCTGGATCTTTATGACGGATTACCCGTTTATCCGAAAACCCCCATCGACGGAATCATTACCTCAATGTATTATAATCAGGCACGAATAGATCCGTTAAGCATAGAATCAGATTGGAGAAACCGATGACAGAATCACTATTTCACAAACTGTCTATTCAGGATAAAGATCAATACGATAAATATTACCGGCTCTCAGGATCTCCGATTACCGATATGACTTTCAATTGCCGGTATGCCTGGGATGCAGCTTTCCACAGTGAAATTGCCATCATTAATGACTGCCTGGTCATGATATCGGACGGCGGATGTTTCACCGATCCGCATATGCTGATTCCGCTCGGAATATTCGATGTAAACGGACTCACAGAAATTATTGAAGCCGTTCGTCCGGTTTTCAAAGAACGCGGATGGGCAATGAAAATTATGGGTATCGACGAAATCAAGCTGCCCCTTTTTGAAAAACTCCCCTACCGTAATGTCCACTTTTGTTTCAATAATGATTTTTCGGATTATTTATACGACGCTGAAGAGTTGCGCTCCCTGTCTTCCGAAAAGTTACGGAAAAAGCGCGGACATATCAATCGTTTTTTGCGTCAATATCCCGACAGTAAATATACCTCCGTCACCGGAAAAGACCGGGATGATTGTCTTCTTCTCGTAAAAAGCTGGTGTGATTCGAAGGGAATTGATATTTACGATTGTCAAAACAGCGATTATGCAATGATTGAGAGGCTTTTTAATGATATTGACGCACTGGATGTGTACGGCGGCGTCATTCGGATCGGCGGAGAAGTGGCTGCTTTTTCTCTCGGAAGTCGCGGCAACCATAACCGCGCGTTTATCCATTTTGAAAAGGCCAACCCAACTTATGACGGTGCCTACACCGCCATTAACCAGATGGTTCTGAGTCATGAATTTACAGATGCGGAGACTGTAGATCGCGAGGAGGATTTGGGAATTCCGGGACTTAGGAAATCGAAGCAATCTTATTATCCGATTCAACTGCTCAAAAAATATTCCTGCCGCGTCGGCGAAGACTGACTTCAGTGAATACTAATCTGCCTGTTCGAATTGTGATGAAATTGTGACATTCTGATTTAAATCGTATATAATGTACGTTGAACTATTGCACCGGATAAGCGAGGTAGATAATCATGGCATCGGCTCCGCACATACTGATCTGCGACGACGATCCAGTCGTCCATGAATCACTCGGCATTTATTTTGAAAACGAACACTTTACCTATTCCAGCGCTTATGACGGTAAAGATGCACTTGTGCATGTCGCTTCCGACAGGCCCGATTTAATCATTCTTGACTTGATGATGCCGGAAAAAACCGGTATTGAGGTTTGTCGGGAAATTAGAAAAACATTATCAACGCCCATCATCATACTCACCGCAAAAGGCGAGGAAATTGACCGGGTTCTGGGACTTGAACTGGGTGCGGATGACTATATCGTCAAGCCCTTCTCCCCTCGCGAAGTGATTGCACGAATCAAAGCAGTACTTCGTCGTATCAACGAGCCTCAAGAGAATATTTCGCTCCTTCGTTTTGAAGGACTGGAAATAAATCTGGATAATTATCAGGTCAAGGTGTACGGGGAACTGGTACCCTGCACGCCCAAGGAAGTTGAAATTCTTCATCTTCTCGCATCGCATCTCGGACAGGTAATGGATCGCGAGCAAATTCTCTCCCTCGTTTGGGGATATGACTATTTCGGAGACACACGAACCGTTGACACACATATCAAAAGAATTCGTCAGAAAGTTAACTATGAAGGCGCTCCCTGGTCGCTGATTACCGTGTATGGAGTCGGTTATAAATTTGAGGTCGCCACCTGATGTTTCGAAGTGTATTTCTTCGCCGCATCTTGTTAATGATATTCATTTCGCTGGTTATGTCCGCACTGATTTCATCGGGTTTATTTATGATTGCATCTGTCATGACCGTGCGCGGTCTTGCAACTACGGAAGCGATCAACCGTGTTAGCTCCCTCGCCTCATATTATTCCCTTCACTCCGAAGAAATAAGTTCCGGCATGAGCGACTCCCAATTAATAAATGACAAGCGCATCGTTGATTCGTATATTTTAATATACGATAAGGACGGAAACCTGCTGCAACAGACAAGCGAACGGACTAAAGAAGATACTGACATTCTGATCCCCCTCAAGAACTATGCTGCATCCAAAATGCTCCTGAATTCATCCGATTTGAATCTCCAGGTTGTTTTGCCTCATAACGGCCTATTTGATCAAATCATCATTGTACAAGCTCCGATTAATGTAAACGGACAAGTTTTCGGGTATGTTGTTCTCGGCTCTCCGACGCGAGAATCTACAACGATGTTACTCGACTTCATGGACATTTTGCTTCTCTCGACTTTTGTTGTTTCGCTGGCTATGTTAATGCCGGTCTATTTTGCAACAATGCGTCTGGTGAGTCCGCTACGCAAGGTGAATGAAGTTGCAAGATCAATGGGGCAAGGAGATTTTTCCGTGCGCGCTGACGCGACGGTCAAGGGCGAGACCGGTGAACTGGCAAAGTCTTTTAATGATCTCGCCGAGCGGCTATCCCGGTCAATCACCGAACTGACAATTGAGCGCAATCGTTTGAAGGAAATTTTCGATGTTATCTCGGAAGGTATCGTGTCGGTGGATAGTGATCTTCGCCCGGTATATTCAAATCCGGCAATTGAAACATTGTTTGAAAATGCCAAGCGGAAAAACTTGTTCACAGAACGATTGCAGATACTTCCTTATGATGAGATCTGGGACGATTTCAAAGCCTGCATAGCGGAAGGGGAAACGATCGAAAGAACAATTGATGACAAGGAAAATGCTTACCTGTCAACCATTGTTCCGACTTTTGACAACGAAGGCAGAATAATCGGCGCCACGGGATTTTTCCGGGACATCACCGAGACCGAGCGTCTTGAGCAGACCCGCAGAGATTATGTGGCTAATGTATCTCACGAGCTTAGAACACCTCTTACGGCCTTGCGCGGACTTGTTGAGCCTTTAGCCGATGGTATGGTTAAAAACGAGACCGATCGAAAACGATATTACGGGATTATCCTTCATGAAACCATGCGTCTGTCACGCCTGATTGATGATATGCTTGAACTCTCCCGTCTCCAAGCGCGGACTCTTGCGTTTAAGACTTTCCCGTTTGATTTGAATACGCTGCTTGCTGAGTTGGAGGCAAAATTTGAACCGGTTATGAGTGATTCAAGCCTGAGTTTCAAAGTCGAATATAAGACCGGACCGCTTCCTACAGTTATGGGTAATCCGGATCGTGTGGAACAGATTCTGGTCATCCTGATGGACAATGCCAAGAAGTATACCCCTCCCGGCGGATCCATCACAATTTCGACCGAATATAGTGATAAGACCAACCAAGTTCTGGTATCCGTCATCGATACCGGGCAAGGAATACATGAATACGATATTGACCATATTTTTGACCGTTTCTATAAGGCGGACCGCGCCCGGGGCAAAAAAGGAACCGGCCTTGGACTCTCCATCGCCAAAGAACTGTTAAGTTACATGGGAGAGACAATTTCCGTCTCAAGCGATTATGGTGAAGGAACTACATTTACATTTACCCTAAAACGAGTTCAGGGTACAATGTGGTACTAGGAATTTCGTTTAAAGGAGAATATATGCCTGAGGAATCAACCCAACCCGGTGTGCGCGTAAACAAATATATCAGTTCTTCCGGGTTTTGCTCGCGGAGAAAAGCCGACGAATTGATTGCGGATAATTGGGTAACGATAGACGATACTCCTGCGGTTCCGGGTGACCGGGTGCTTCCCGGTCAAGTGGTCAAAGTTCGCGGAGAGCCCGTTCTTCCGGATGAAGATTTCTTATATATTGCGCTCCACAAACCCGTTGGTGTAACTTGTACAACGGATCCGTCAGATCCGGATAATGTGGTGTCTTACCTCAATTTTGAGAAGCGGATTTTTCCGATCGGTCGTCTGGACAAGATGTCGACGGGTCTTCTGCTTCTTACAAACGACGGGTCGATCGTAAACCGTCTTCTCCGCGCCGAGGGACACCACGAAAAAGAGTACCTGGTCGAGGTCGATAAACCGGTCACCCCCGAATTTCTTAAGGCAATGTCATCCGGTGTGCCGATACTTGACACCGTCACTTTACCGTGCCGGATTCACCGGGAAGGTCCCTGCATTTTCAGGATAATTCTTACTCAAGGGCTCAACCGTCAGATTCGAAGAATGTGTGAATACCATAGTTACGGTGTCCGTAAGCTAAAACGCACACGTATACTCAATATCGATTTGGGAAGTCTTCCGGTCGGCGCGTGGAGACCTTTGACAACAAAGGAAGTGCGTGATCTCAAACTGTTGATCCAAAGTCCCCGAGAGGCTCAATAACAAAAGTGCCCCGGTATGATTGCTTTTTTGAGGGCTTTCGCCCTGCTTTTCCCGTTCGCTCAATCCCCTTGACGTAGAAATCCAGAAACAGCTCGCAGCCATTTTTTCGGGTCAGTTGCTCGGCATGCTGATGGTCATCAATATCTTCCGGAGAGAACGGCGCCGCCGTAAACGAGAAGAATGGCGAGTCTTTCCTGGTTATTCTGATTTTGTTCCCGCCCGGGCTTGAGAGAATCAGCACTTTTGTGTCACAGTGCGACCCTGTCTCGGACGGACGTGCATACTCATGGAAAAAGTCTTCGCATCGCCCTTCGAAAAAGCCGATTCGCGCGGATTCTTTGCGGTCCGGGTAGGATTCATGAAAGCCCCGGCCATACCATGACAACCGGTTTACAAACTCCGGTATCATTACCCTGAATCCAAACCGCAGAAGATCATACCGCGGTGTAAAGGATAGTGTAATTTCCATTCTTCCGGATGGTTCAAGCGTGTACAGAACCAGTATCGGACCTTTCATCGCAAAGCACTTATAGTGAACCAGCATCGAGAAATTATTGCCCGTCATTTCATACTGAAATTTCTTGAAACGAATCTGACTTTGGATTGATCGCCAGTCGGTTTCTTTTGAAAAAACTGTTGCAGCCAGGACGAATGATTGATCTGAGCGATCCATGTTGGTTGCCGCTCTATAAAAACTCGGCTCCAATATTCCGGATAAAAATTCTGCGCCCCATGCCGAGAATGAGCATAATGCGCCACCATTTCGGGAAAACGCAATTCCGGACCGGATTGAATTGACATACAGCAAAGACGGTTTTGTTGCTACAATAATCTTTTCGCTGAGGCCGCTGACCGGTCTGAGTACAGGAAGGAATTCTGAACTTTCTGACAACTCATTGCGCATAAGGCTCCGCTCAGGCAGGCGTATGTCTTCCAAAAGTACCTGCTGATAAAAGCAAATCTCGTGATCTTTTATGTCAACGCTGATGTCCGTTGTACTGTAAACGCTGATATCCAGAATCAGTTCTTTTTCCGGCGCGGCTTTGAATGCTTTCAGCAGCGCATCGTCATTGTCATACGTCTTCGGATCCAGATATTCGTCCGTTTTAAACGGAAATTGGATCGCTTTACTCCCCGAAGCCGGTATTGAAGGAAGAACTCCTCCTCCGCTGCGAACGGTCTGTCCGCCGAGAAGAAGTTTCCATTTGAGTTGCATTTCGCCGGTTCCTCCAAGCGGATAGGTGTTGTATATCGTAAGGTGTGAAGGATCATCGGGCGAAGCGATTATTTTCACCGTCTCACATTGGCGACGGACCTCATAGTAAATCGGATGTGGTTCCCGAAAAGCACTGACGATTCCCTGCGCTATCGGAACGTTCATTTTCTCGTGGTATTCCTCGAGATCACCCTGATGTATATATCTGAAATTCTCGTCGTCCTCTTTGCGTCTCGGTCGACCGATTATTGTGTCAAAGAGAGCTCTTCCCGGAGGCAATAGCGAAACCAGGTGTTCGCGATCCAAGCAAATATCCTGCCATTCCCCGAATAGTATACCGGCGTTGCTCGGGAAAGGTAATACATCCGAAATCGCCCCGCTTACATCTTGCTCGAAGTAAAAAGCGCGGGTATCGTCATCCGCTTCGTGTTTTCGCTTTGATTCAACAAGTTTTCCTTCATCTCTGTGATCCGGTGCATAGGACCACATCACAATGCACGGGTGACACCCGAGGCTCTCAATCATGGACTTCATCCCGGACGAGCGGGATTGACAGATCACATATAAACCATGCTGATCGCATAGGTCCAGAAATCTCGGATCCGTAGGAAAATGAGCAATCAGAACCATGTTCAGGTTTGCTCTTTTCATCAGGAGAACATCCTGTCGCATTCTGTCGAGCGGTACTGATAATCCAAAGACGGGATCAAAATCAAAATACCGGACACCGTGTAAAGGGATCGGATGACCATTTACCGCGATCATTTTGTTTTCAACCCGAACAGTTCGAAATCCGATGCGCTTTTTTTTGACACAAATTGTTCTGTCCTGAAAGTCCAGCAGCTCAATAACCAGGTCATACAGTTGCGGTTTGATATCAGACCACGGCACGACACCTCTTACATGTATTTCCGTATCCATCGATAAGGTTGACATAGCCGGAACGACACCCTCAAGTGGCCCGGCAAGACGAAACCGTACTTCGGGAAGGTTATATCTGTCGTATTCTTTGCGGGCGACTATTATCCTGCATATTACTTTCACCGGCACGGGAATATCTGTATGATTCCGGAGTGCAAATTGAACCCGAAGCTTTGCGTCTTTGCCGTTTTCTTCCTGATATAAATCATTCACGAAGTCGGATTGCACAGCCCCCCCAAGCGGGGGAATACCATAAGAATCGGTTGAATTTTCGTCGGCCGACTCTTGAGTAATCCACGAAGACGAAGTCTTTAGCGATGAAAGTTCAATCAATGATTCCGCAGTTATTTCGGGCATCCGGAAGATTCCGCTGAACCCGAACGTTCCATTATCGCGACGAATTTTTCCATGACGATCGGCGTCCAGACGATACACCAGAAGGGTAAGAAGATTCCTGCCTGCAGAAATTCGGCCGGACAGCAGAATTTTGCTCGGAGTATAAACGGCCGCTGATTCTAAGATCCGCTCGCCGTTCAGATATATTTCGAATCGTCCGCGAATACCGCCCAAGTCAAAATAAACTGCACGGTTTAAGTATTCGGAAGAGATATCAATCCATGCCCGGTACACACCGACATCGTCATCTGTGTCCGAAGACGCAAGATCGGCTAATTTCTTTTTGAAAAAACCTTTCTTCTTTTCAACCGCAGAGACGGCATCATATTTCAGGTCATCCGGATAACCATATCCGGCCTGCTGCCATACTGACGGAACGCGAATGATTTTCCACAGGGAATCATCCAGATTTGCTCCTGCAAAATCAACCGGTACCATGTCGCGATTTTCCGCATGAAAAAAACGCCAAAGGGGAATCTCCATCCGCCATGGCGACGATACCAAACCAAATTCGGGCGGAGTCTTATCCGAATAGATCTCATCGAAAAGCGTATATGACCTGAATTGATCCGTACAGCTTATTAGTTTCATGATCATCTCCGGGAACCATTAATAGAATGTAAGGCTATCCACATTTTAACACCCGATTACTGAATGCATGTATCAGACAGATTGCATTTTTCTTCCAATTCCTAAAAAAATTACCCCCGGACTTTCATCCGGGGGCAACTCAATAATTGATGAATCGATGTCTAAATCAGAACAGTGTCTGGATCCATTCTACCAGGTTGAATCTCAGGAACAGCGTCGCCATCAGGGATGCAACCAGAGAAACAACGGTAACCTGTGTGTTGATCGAAGGTCCTGCGGTATCCTTGAAAGGATCGCCGACGGTATCGCCGACAACAGCAGCCTTGTGAGCGGGAGATCCTTTTCCGCCATGATTTCCGGATTCAACATACTTCTTTGAATTGTCCCAGAGACCGCCGGCATTGGACATGAACAGCGCAAGCAGCAGTCCGCTGACGATGTTTCCGGCAAGGAATCCGCCGATCGCGACAGGCCCGCCGACAAAGCCAACCAGAAGTGTTGAGAAAATCGCAACCAGGCCGGCAGGAATCAGTTCCTTAAGAGCACCGGTTGTGGCAATGTCTATACACTTGTTGTATTCCGGCTCAACGCCTTCTTTACCTTCTTTGAGGCCGATGATGGTGTTGAACTGTCTGTGAATTTCGGCGACCATGCGCTGTGCGTTTCTGTCAACGCCGAGCATCAGCATGGCAGAGAATACAGCGGGAACAGCGGCTCCGACGAGAAGACCGAAGAAAACGACCGGATCCAGAATATCAAAAGTAGTGATCAGGGTTTTACCAAGCTCGGTTGCTGCATCGTTGACTTCCGTCAGGAATGCGCCGAGGAGGGCAATAATCGTAAGACCGGCAGCGCCGATAGCGAAACCCTTGGTTACAGCCTTAACGGTATTTCCGGCGCTGTCCAGAGAATCGGTGATATCGAGTGCTTTGTCGCCGAGGTGACCCATTTCGACAAGGCCTCTGGCATTATCTACGATCGGGCCGTAAGCATCATTGGAAATGATCATACCGACGATGGAAAGCATTCCAACAGCCGCCATGGAAATTCCGAACATACCGGAGGTAACCGGGTTGCCTTCTACGAGCGGCTCACAAATCTTATAAGAAGCAAGCGCAGAAACGGCAATTCCGAGCATTGCCGGGAAAACGCTTAAGAATCCGTAGGATACACCGGAAAGGATGGTGAACGCAGGTCCGGATTCAGAAGCTTTGGCTACGTAGTGAACCGGCGGCTTGCTGTCGTCCGTGAAGTAATCGCTGACGACTCCGATGATGGTACCGACCAAAAGTCCGATGGTCATGGCACCCCAGATTCTCCATCCGGTCTCCTCGTTAAAGAACAGCGCGGTGGTTGCGGCGGTAAGACCGGCAAACAGTGCGGTGGTAATATAAGTACTGAGATTGAGTGCTCTGGTGGGGGAACCCTTCTTGCCCATACGAGCCAGAAGAACACCGACCGCAGAAGATAAAAGTCCGAGAGCGGCATACACGAAAACCATCGTGGTAAATTTTTCCGGCTCGCTTGTATTAGCACCGAGAGCTATACCCATTACGAGAGCCGCAGCCATGGAAGCAACGTTGGAATCGAAAAGATCGGCGCCCATTCCGGCAACGTCACCGACGTTGTCGCCGACGTTATCTGCGATAACGGCAGGGTTGCGGGGATCGTCTTCCGGAATTCCGAGTTCAACTTTTCCGACCAGGTCGGCACTGATATCAGCAGTTTTCGTGAAGATACCGCCGCCTGCCTTGGCAAAAAGAGCGAGGCTGGATGCGCCGAAGCTGAATCCGAGAACCGCTGTCGGCTCACCGGTAATCGCGTAAACCAGAACAACGCCGGCAAGGCTTGTGCCGACAACAGCCATACCCATAACCGCGCCGCCTCTGAAACCGGCAAGGAAAGAGGGCTGAATGCCTATGGTTGCCGCTTCGGCAGCCTTCTTGTTGGCAATGGTAGCTACCTTAATTCCGATGACACCGGCAAGAGCGGAAAGCGTGGTTCCGAAAAGATACGATACCGCCATATAAACGTTATCGATAATCGGTCTCCCGCCTTCCTGCCAGATCGGCTCAGGAAGGAACAGCAGAATCAGTACAGCCGCAACACCGGCAAATCTTACAAGCAGAAGGTACTCGCGCTTCAAAAAGGTATTGGCGCCTTTTTGAATGAGATCTCCGACTTTTGCAATAGTCGGGTTACTTGATGGCTGCTTCTTAACCCAGAAAAAGAAGTAAGCAGCGACAAGGAAAGACAGCCCTGCAACTGCTGCTGACATAATAAACGCAACATTAATGGTCATGGATAACACCCCTTTTCAATATATTTCAGAAAGATGCGGAACACTTTACAGGTATTTCCGGTAAGGAATTCTGCCCTTTTCTGAGCATCTACAGTTAAAGATACCACAAGTTTTTTCGAATTCAACGGGAATTGTCTTCTTCTATATATAAAATATACGCGGCATTTTGTGCATATATCACAAAAGATGCCGTATGAGCAATTTTTATGAATGTTTTGATACTCAAAATATTTATTTTTAACATTTTCGGGCAAAAAAAATGAACGGACGCGTGGGGCACGTCCGTTCAATAGAGGGTACGCTTGCAGATCTTTATCCTGTTTGTTCTCCTGAAACAGTCATCCGTTCTGCAATGCCATCCTTGGATGGTGAATTACTCTATGGTTCTACTGCATCAGGGATAACGATCGTCTGAACATTACTGTGGGCATAGTAGGTTATATCGCATTCGCTGTATACCGTGGTAATTACGATATACCAGGTTCCGGGTTCAAGACCAAAATTCTTGGTTACACCAGTTACATTGGGATCGCTGATAGCTTGCAGATGACCGTTTTCAGGATAAGTCGGTGTACTATCCGTCTTGGATGCAACTATTTTATAATAGGAGAATCCGGTGGTATCCGAAGACTTTGACCAGTTGAAGGACACATTATCCACTCCGACGACCGGTGCTGCCAGTGTCGATTCGGGATGTGTTCCTTCGGGTTCAGTCGAAACCGGTTCTCCGGGCATTGTTACTCTTTTTGCATTGCCGGCGATTTTCTGCCATTCGTCTCCATACACAGCAGTAACGCTAAAGTAGTATTGCGTTCCGCCGGAGAAGTTACAGATGTCGCCGCCGTTATATCCGTCGCCGTTATCGATCGTGCAGGAAGTAACATTGGCATCAGTAATCCATGAATAGTATCCGTTTTCACTGTACTTAGGTGTGGAATCACCAATGGACGCAACCACTTTGTATCCGACCAGATCAGGATTCGTAATTTTATTCCAGGACACCGTGACCGAATTGGCTCCGGCAACCGCATTCACAACCGGCGCAACACGGGTTGAAGGATCGACTGTTGTCGCGGTCGGCTTCTTGGTAGTTGCCTTGGTGGTTTCCTTAGCGGTTTCCTTGGTTGTCTCTGTAGCGGCAGGTTCTGTGGCGGCTTGTGTTTCAGTTGGTTCCGTAGCCTCAGTCTCTGTTGGTGCAGCCGACGCCGTGGGCTCTGTCTCTGTAGGCTTTGCGGTTGTCTCACTCGTCTCTCCGATTTCATCGATAATGGACTCTGCATCTGAGACGTTGCACTGAAGCTGCAGAAGTGCTTGCTCGTCCAGCTCATATTTCTTCTGGCAAGCCGGCACTACAAGAGCAATCAGCATTAATGAGGTCAGAAGCAGAAACAGTGTACTCTTTCTTTTCATAATCGGTTCCTCTCTTTCTTTGGGCACTTACGGGGGTACGCAAGTCTTTCCGGTTTCATTTCCAACGTTTTTGATAAACTGTGGAATATGCACCTTTGCCGTTCATTTGTCCTCATTATAGCAGGGCGTTTTCACAATTGCAATAGTTTGGACATAGTTTGTTTACAAATTGTATCAATTTGGACACATCTTCCGGTCAAATGTACATAAATCGAGCATTTGTGGCACCTGAAAACTGTAATAGTGATCGATTATCACCCGGTCCTTTATATTTATAACTTATTCTTCTTCAGTGCCCGATTCGCGCGGATCATCTTTCTTGCACCTCTGATCGGTTTTCCGTTGATCATGATCAGCATGCCCTCCATCAGTTCCCTTGATACTAATCCGCCCGAAGAACTGATTAGTCCCCGGATCGGATAATCGTTCATCATCGCTGCCATCATTCGAATCTGATCTTTACGGGGCTCGATTTTATATTGCTTCTGCATTTCTTTTCGGACAAAAGCATTAAATCGTCTTCCGACAAACGAATCCATTAAATCAGACGGCGTCGAGTTAAGTGTATGATTTCCCTTACGCGGTGTTTCATGGAGACGGAGCGCGGATCCGTAAACGGCCTCAAATTCATGGCGGGATATATTTATAGATTCACTTCCCGGGAAATAATATACCGGTGCGGCTTCTCTGTAATCCGGGATCGCCGGTGCACCCGGTTTTGCGTTGACTTTAACCGTTACAGTCTGCCGGATATCCCTTGAGGAGGATCCGATCCGGATTTGATACTCTCCGCTCTCCACCTGCCAATCCGACGCGTTGACGTTATAAAAAGCAAACGAACGGCGGTTTAACGTTAATGTGACTTTCCGGGTCTCCCCCTTGCCGATAAAAACTTTCGCAAACGCCTTAAGCTCCTGCTCCGGCCTGAAAATGGCCGACTTCGGTGCGGTTACATAAAGCTCCACCACCTCTTTACCGTCATAACCGCCGGTATTTTTCACATCGAGCGTGACGGTAAGGGTCACGTCCTCGGAAATTTCGGTTTCGGAAAGCGTCGGTTTACCGTATTCAAACTGCGTATACGATAGTCCGTGACCGAACGGGAAAAGCACTTTCGCCTTTGCGGCATCGTAATACCGGTATCCGACATAAATGCTTTCGCGATATTCAGCGTTGCGTTTTTCGCCGTAATAACCGTAGCACGGCGTGTCTTCCAGACGAACCGGAAACGTTTCCGCCAGCTTACCGCTGGGAACGGTATTACCGTAAAGGAGATCCGGAATAACGCCTGCTCCCTCCTGACCCGGAAGGTATGCCAAAAGTACCGCACGGACCTTATCGATCCACGGCATTTCAACAGGAGACCCGGTGTAGAGAACGACGGTAACATTCGGATTCACGGCGGAAACCGCGTCAATCAGCCGGTTGTGGCTATCGGGCAGATCCATGTGTGTCCGGTCAAAACCTTCCGATTCATATTCGTCCGGAAGTCCCGCAAAAATCACGACCGCATCTTTACATTTGGCTAATTCTGCCGCTGCGGCGATTTTCCCGGTATCCGGCTCTCCTCCCTCAAGACTATATCCTTCCGCGTATTCGAAATCAGCAGACGCGGAAACGAAGCCGTCATATGCATTTGCGACATTTTCCGTATTGATAAAAGAACTGCCGCTTCCCTGAAAGCGTGTCTGCCGGGCAAAAGCCCCGATCACGGCGATTTTCGAGGCCTTTGCAAGCGGTAAGAGCCCCTGGTTCTTCAGGAGCACCGCGGATTCGAGAAAAGCAACCTTTGCGACTTCACGGCTCTTTTCATAAGGACTCACCTCGGGCCGGGTACGGGAGCCGGCTTTTTGAACCATTTCAATGATCCTTCTTGCGGCCGTATTCAGGACCTCTTCGGATAAGGCGCCGCTTTTTACGGCATCGATAATAAGCTTATCGTTTTCTCCGGCAGGACCGGGCATCTCCAGTTCCAGGCCTGCGGCAAGAGCCTTCACACGCTCGTTCATCGCCGCCCAGTCGGTCATCACCAGACCGTTAAAGCCCCACTCATCGCGCAGAATATCCGTAAGCAACCGCTTATTCTCACATGAATACACGCCGTTAATCATGTTATATGAACACATTAATGTCCATGGCGAAGATTTTTTAACCGCTGCCTCAAATCCGGCAAGATAAATTTCCCGCAGTGCCCGCTCGTCGATGATCGCATCGCAGATCAGTCTTCCCTCTTCCTGATTATTCGCGGCAAAATGTTTAAGGGACGTCCCGACATTTTTGCTTTGAATGCCCCGGATTAAAGCGGCTGCCATCTCGCCCGCCAAAAACGGGTCTTCCGAAATATACTCAAAATTTCTTCCGCACAGCGGCGACCTCTTGATGTTCGCAGCCGGCCCCAGAACAACGGATACATCCTGATCCCTGGCCTCCTCGCCGATCGCTTCCCCGATCCGGGCAATCAGATCCACGTCGAACGAACTCGATGATGTACATGCCGGTGGAAAACAGGTTGCCTTTCGACTCTCGCCGAGTCCCTTTTTGCCGATCTCGCTCTCCTGTTTACGCAAGCCGTGAGGACCGTCGGTCATCATAATACTTGGAATGCCGGCGGAATCAACCGGTTTGGTTCTCCAGAAATCCAGACCTGAGCACAGAGATGCTTTCTGCTCAATGGTCAATTTATTGAGAAGATTGTCGATTTCTTTTTCCATAAAAAGATCTCCCATAACGCATTGCGAGAATCTGAGTTCAATTAGGATAATAATATTCTAATTGCCTGTTCTTGTCATTAAAAGACTTTATAACCTTAAACTGACTGAAATAATATAAAATGGTGATTTGATGGTTGATTTCTCTCAAGGATTCGCCGTCAGATTTCCGGTCTCTCCTCTATGATGTATTTAATGATTAACCTCCTATTGATTCCAGGATATAGCTCTGACCAGCAATTAATTCTCATTTGCTCATGCTTAAAAAGCACTGTGTCCGGTTTTAGCTTACCACTGCAACGAGGTCGGTTCAAAATGCAAAAATGCGTATAAAACCGCGTGTATTCCCAGATTTTATATGTATGAGAGTGTGAAAAAGCAGCAAATTCATGCCGAAAATGCGTATAAAACCGCTTGTATTCCCAGATTTTATATGTATCAGAGTGTGAAAAAGCAGCAAATTCATGCCGAAAATGCATATAAAACCGCGTCTATTGCCAGATTTTATATGTATCAGAGTGTGTTGCTAATACAATCATATAAAAAAAGCTCCTCGTTTTTTCAGATTCACTGGAATAGCTGAAGACCCTAAACGGACGCTTACTTGAAAAACATCGCGCCTTCTGCCATAATATTTATGCTCTCATGCATATGGGGGCGTAATGGTTTCGACGGGGTTGTTGAGATCGAAGAAGCGGGTAGAGGATTCTCGTTGGCCTCTTTAAAAAACGGGAAAGCAAGTAATTGCAAACTCTAAAACACAACTCGTAGCTGCTTAAGCCAGTTACGCATCTCTCCGTCCGATCTGCTGGACGGGTTTGAGATGTCAGACAGCAGACCTTACCCGTCGGCAGGTTAAACAGGTAAACGCCGCGAAATAAGCTTTGCCTTCGCGATGTAGATATGAAGCTACCGGACGCTCCGGCCTGTCAGCGGGCTTGGCGCAAAGGGGAATACTCTAATCACTGACTGCACCCGGAGATGCTTTGCTGGATATGATTTCGGACAGGAGTTCGACTCTCCTCGCCTCCACCAAAAATTGACCGAAGCATTGATACAGTGCTTCGGTCAACTCTTTTATATTGGA
>CAZCTO010000002.1:0-179235 GCA_964501725.1 uncultured Oscillospiraceae bacterium
TGGATTTATCTGGAAACTATTTGTAGGAGGATGATATGAGTAATTTCAGTTTGCGCGTATGAGAAAGAATTGCATTAAGCCGGAAACTGATTGTAGGAGGAAGATATGAGTAATTTCAATGTGTCAGACGAGATCATTAGAATGATTCTGGATCTTCAGGAAAAGGCACTTTTAACGGGAAACCCGCCTTTTGCCGCAGTAATTGTCGCAGATGGAAAAGTGATTTCATCCGTTCATAATGTTTCCCGATCTTCCGGTAATCCGCTGGAACACGCCGAAATGTCGGTAATCCAGTCGGCCATTCGGGATTACGGGGCGGAGATTCTGAAAAGAGCGCACTTGATCTCATCGAATGAGCCATGCCCGATGTGTACAGGCGCGTGCATTTGGTCAGGTATCCCGGAAGTATCCTATTTTATCTCTCAGGAGCAAGTGGAAGCGATTCGCGGGTGGGGGAAATTTATGCCCGCAAAAAAAATAGCGGAAGCGGATGACTCCGGCATCGTGATCCACGGACCGATCGAAAACAGTGACATGTTGAACATGCATCAGAGGTTCTGGACGACGGGTAATCATGCGGACAGTAAGCACTCGATTCACTTAAAAAAATAAACGGATTTTCGATCATAGTTCTTCGAAGACAGGGAGAACCTCATGAAAACACTTTCAAATATAAAATTCAAAGGCGAATTTCGCGATTATCAGGCAACTGTTTTAGAGCGTGCCGGGCAATACTTGAAGGACGGAAAGGTTCATATTGTCGCTGCACCCGGGAGCGGTAAAACAACACTGGGACTGGAGCTGATATGCAGGCTGGGAAACCCCGCTCTGATCCTCTCGCCAACGGTCACCATCCGCCAGCAATGGGGGGAGCGTTTCGCGAGCAGTTATCTGCCGGAGGGAGAGAACGTCAATGATTATTACTCATCCAACCTGCGCAAGCCTTCGCTGATCACATCGATCACCTACCAGGCTTTGTATGCGGCTTTTAACAAGCTTGCGGTGAAAGAAGAACAGGACGATGAAGAGGCGGAGAGCGAAGAAGTCATTGATTTTACCGATTTTGATTTGCTGAACATGATTAAAGATTCCGGTATCAAAACAATCTGCCTTGATGAGGCACACCACTTGAAAAGGCAGTGGCAGGAAGTTCTCGAAGGGTTTATTGCCGCGCTCAAAAAAGAAATAAAAATCATCGCTTTAACGGCAACTCCGCCCTATGACAGCACCCCGGCTGAATGGGATAAATACATCGCCATGTGCGGTGAAATTGATGAAGAAATTTTCGTGCCGCAGTTAGTCGTTCAGAAAACGCTCTGCCCGCATCAGGACTATATCTATTTCAATTACCCGACGGACAAAGAGAAGGAAATATTTAACCAATATAAGCAAAAAGCGATGTCCTGCACACAGGAGGTTATCGAAGGCCAGCTTTTCGATGATATTTTGAGAAGCTCCGGGTTGCTCACGGATTTTCGCGCGAAAGAAGAGATCATTCTTGAAAACGCCAGGGGCTTCATTGCCATTCTGTGTCTGGCAAATCACCGGGGAATTGAATTGCCCCGTAAATTAGTCAAACTGCTTTTGCCCACAAAGAAACTGCCTGCGTTCTCGCTTGTTTTCGCGGAAACAGCCTTTCAGTTTGTGATCGATTCCCCCTCAATATTCACAGAGGAAGTCTCATCGCGTTTGCGGGACATTCTATCAAAGAATTCGCTCCTGGATCATAAGCAGATTCAACTGAAATCCAATGATCAAATCAATCGATTATTGCTTTCTTCAACAGGGAAACTGAGCGGTATCAACGAAATCGTTCGAAATGAATCCGGCAATCTCGGCGATAATTTGAGAATGTTGATTCTCACCGATTACGTCCGGAAAAATCTTTTAAATATCATCGGCACGGAAGAAGCCATTACGACCATGGGAACGGTACCGATCTTCGAATCGGTGCGCAGAAATTGCGGTGATCAGGTGAAGCCGGCGCTTTTGTCCGGGCAGGTTGTCATCATTCCGGAGAATATACTTCCCGAAATCAAATTAATCGCCGAAAAAAAGAACGTTTTGGTAAAAACAAAAAAGCTCCCGACCCCGGACTACCTTGAGATTTTTTTCAGCGGCTCAAACAAGAATAGGGTGGCGATTATTACGGAAGCCTTTGAACGGGGATTAATACCTGTTCTTGTCGGGACAAAATCATTATTGGGCGAAGGTTGGGATTCTCCCTGCATTGATTCACTCATTCTGGCCAGTTTTGTGGGCAGTTTTGTATTGTCGAATCAAATGCGCGGTCGCGCCATCCGGGTGGACAGGAATGTACCGGAAAAAGTATCAAACATCTGGCATTTGGTTACGGTTGAGCCCCCTTATATATCGGAGAATAAGCTGAAAGAGCTATTATTGAGACCCATAGCGGAAGATAAAAGCAGTCTTCCGAGTGAGGACTTTGAAACACTTAAACGTCGGTTCGAATGCTTTATGGCACCTACCTATTCGAGCTCCATCATTGAAAACGGAATCGAGCGGCTGGACATTATTAAACCGCCCTTTGACGAAAATGGAATTGCGAAAATCAACAGTCAAATTCTGACACTCGCTGCAGACCGGGCATCGGTGGCAAAGCATTGGAACGGTACCGTAGGTACTATGGAAGTTCTTGCAGTGGACGAAATTCCGAAGTCAGTGCAGCCGCGCGGGTTTTTATTTCAAAATATACTCCTGGAAGTCTTTTTCGCCTTCGTATTGAGTAGGATTCTCCAGCCGGTTTTCCAAGGTGGCCTGAGTTCGATTTTTAGTTCTTCACATTCGTTCCCGGAGTTGGCAGGCGGCCTGCTCATACTCGCTGTATGCGTATATTTTCTCACCGTCGGGGTATTTCGAATTTTCAAATACTTATCTCCCCGAAAGACAATTGAAACTTTATCAAAATGTGTCTTTTACACCTTGCGGGATATTCGTGAGATCGAAAGTATGGATGCAAAGGTAAAAACGGAGGCAGATTCTTTGGGGATGTATATATATTGCTCCTTAGCCAACGCGACATTACATGAAAAACAAGTGTTTGCCGAAGCCATACGCGAGCTTTTATCCGCAATAGACAACCCGCGATATGTCTTAATTAAAAGCTATAAAGTCTTGTCTTTTACGATGAAGAACTATTTTCACAGTTATGCCTGTCCGTCGGTCATTGCGACAAAAAAAGAAAATGTGGAAATTTTAGCGTCATACTTAAAGCAAAGCACCGGTCGTTTTTCACTTCTTTATACGCGCAACGAAAACGGAAGAAAAGAGCTCCTTTACTGCCGGAGAAGTTCCTATATTAATCACATCGACAGCAAAATAAAACGGAAGAATATGACCAACACGTGGGGATAAGAACAGCAATCACCAATTATTAACGGCATGCTCCGCAAAAGAGACAATGTTCTCCACCTCGAGCCGCCGGCCGTCATCAAGCACCGCGTAGCCTCGAAAAGAACCAAACATCTGGTGGCAGCAGTTGTTGACCCAGAGAAGCTTTGTCCGCGTCGTCCGGTCATAGACCGGCGTGAACACAAGATCCAGACGGCCCTCGTCGTCATAGAGATGCCACGGCTTATCATAACTGTCACCCAAATCAAAGTGTACGAGACCGAGCTTATGAGCTCCTCCGTCATAGAAAAGGATATTTTCCGTTGCCGCAGATGGGTCACCGAAACCGCAACCGAGATTGAATCCGAACATTTTTCCATCCAGATAGCCCGTTCCGTTGCTCCAATACCATTCGTTATGAAAAGGCCAGACTCCGCGTCCCCAGTCGAGAATGCCAAAGGACACGTCCGGCTCAAAGCGGTATTCGGAAGTAGCATACCGGACAAATCCTTCCGCCGTCATGCAGTTAATCTTGTGGTTGTAGTAGAAGGCTTTCGGCGATTCCTTGAAGGGAAGATTGATGACGAGGGAATTCGGATTCTGACGCCGAAGAACGATTTTCGCCTCGAAATCATCCCAGATCGCATGGAGCGTTCTGGTGTCGCCGGTTGTCCTGAAAGTAATGGTATTTCCCTTTTTGAAATAAGCCAGCGTATTATCCGCTTCGGCGTCCTCCGGCATATGCAGAGAGCCGAACGGGAGCACGATGAAGGTTCCTTTTTCAGCGAGATTCACACCTTTTTCGAAATCGAAAAGCATCAGCGAAGCCTGCCCCGCGTAAGAGGCGTGCCCGATCGTAAACTGAAGGCACATGGAAGCATTGCTCACCTGGTAGAAGTCCCACTCCTTGATGCGGTAAGGGGGCGCCTTGATGTCTTTCCGGTTGTACGTGAGGACGCTTTTGAGAGAGTAACCGGGGTTTGGCGAACCGTTTGAATCCAGAACGGGACCCGGTAATGTAAATTCATTTTGCATGGTGTGTACCTCCCGGGCGCGTGGTTCGTATACAATGAAAAAGCGGATACTTACAACACTTCCTCTTTCCATTATAATGCAGACAGCAGAATAAATGACTATACCGCCGGGTTATGAGGATGAATCATGAAAATTTTCGAACCGATGAAGGTAAAAAATATTCTCTTTCAAAACAGAGTGGTCATGGCGTCCATGGTACCCTTTGGCATGCCGGAACTTGAAAGTGGTGTCATGAGCGACACCTTGCTGCGGCACTATCTGGATCGGGCGCCCAATGGCATGGGGTTGATGATTACGCAATCGCTGTCGGTCACATCGAGACTTCCGGCCGCCGGAGGGACGGGCATCTGGGCCGATGAGCAGATCAATCATCTTCGCACGATTGCCGGGGCATGTCACGAGCGTGGTACCAGTCTGTTTGCGCAGCTGGCGTATCCCAGCGCCGGTTACCAGAACGGCGAGTCTGTGAACGGACTTACCGCGGATGAAATAAAAGAAATCACAGACGAATTTGTAAGGGCTGCCTTTCGGTGCAGGGAGGCCGGCTGTGACGGTATTGAACTCCATGGCGCCCACGGTTTTTTTCTGAATATGTTCGCTTCACCGCTGGCCAACCGGAGAACGGACAGTTACGGCGGGGACGTAAACGGGAGGTTGCGCCTTGTCCGGGAGATCGTGGAAGGCATTCGCCCCATCCTTGATGACGACTTCGTCCTTTCGTATCGTATGGGATGGAATGAAAACGGGGAGACAGATATTAAGACCGCCCGGGCGCTGGAGTCACTTGGAGTGGAACTGCTGCATGTGTCTTCCGGTATCATGGAGGGCAGGCAAACGGCTGTGCCGGAAGGCTTCCCGTACAATTCTGTCGTATTCTCCGGTACCGAGGTGAGAATGCACATTAACATACCTGTTATCGTCGTCAATGATATCCGGACGATCAACCGGGGGAACATGTTGCTTGAAAAGGGCCTCTGCGACTTTGTCGCCTTCGGGAAACCATTTCTTTCAGACCCGCTCTTCTATACGAATTCTCTCGGGAATATGGATCATCAACCCTGTCTTCGCTGCAAGAACTGCTTGTGGTTCACCCGATACGATCGTTGCCCTGCCATAAAAAAGGTATGAATCGTGGTAAATTTAAATGAATACTAGTGGGAGGTGCTTCATGGAAGAGATCAGCATTGGTGCATTAATACCATTCGGCCCATATCAATGGCGGGTTCTTGCTATAAAAGACAAGGCTGCTCTGATCATCACTGAGAACATTATTGAGCAAGGTGTCTACCATAACAAATACGTGGACATCACGTGGGCGGATTGCTCGTTGCGAAAATATCTGAACGGCGAATTCTATCAAAGATTCACCGCGGAAGAAAGGGCAAGAATCGTTCCGGTAATCAATAAGAATCCGGACAATCCATGGTATGGAACAGGAGGCGGAATCGATACAGAAGACCGTATATTTATCCTGAATCTGGACGAAGTGGCTTGTAAATACTTTGGAGACAGCAGCGAAAAGCTTTACAATCCCAAAAAAAATCAGCGATATTGGTTCGAGAGAAAAGATGAGAATAACCCGAAGAGATCGGCTTTTCTTGAGTCGGATCAAGAACTCAGTTGGTGGTGGTGGGTCAGAACGCCCGGACGCGTAGGTATAAAGGCTGTTTATGTTTGGCATGACGGGATTATCGGAATCCAGGGTAATAACATATATAAAGGAAACGTTGCCGACGGGAAATGTACCGGAGGTATTCGTCCTGCGCTGTGGATGAAGCTGGATTCGTAAGATCCGGGGTTCTTTATTTAGTGCGCACGGAATGCGCGGATAGGAATCAGATCATGTCTGTAAGTGAAATCGGTTGTTGCGGGGCGTATGGGAAGTATGGTCGGTAACAATAATACAAAAGAAACACGCAACAGAATCATCCCGTACTACGGATCCATATAAGGCGGGGGCGGGTTCGACCATCCGTACTTACCGGTCAGTTCTACGAACCGGACAGCTTCGATCGACTGAGTCCGGATGTTGCCGTCCGGATCTTTGGTAACCACAATTAATTCCTGCATTTCACGCGGACCTAAAGGAATAATCATGATGCCGTCATTGCTGAGCTGATCAAGCAGCTCTTCAGGCATTTTTTCTGCGGCCGCAGTGACCATGATCCGGTCGTATGGCGCGTGCTCGTTCCAACCCAGGCTTCCGTCCCCGATAAGATAGGAGATGTTTGTGAACCCCAGAAATTCAAGCTTTTCCCGGGCAGTGTTTGAGAGTTCCGCGATACACTCTACTGTGTACACGCTTTTTGAAAAACGCGCGAGAAGCGCCGTCTGATATCCGGAACCGGTGCCGATTTCCAAAACGCGCTTATCTCTCCCGGGACAGAGTAGTTGCGTCATTTCAACAACCAGACTCGGTTGGGAAATCGTCTGTCCGTACCCGATGGGGAGGGGTGCGTCTATGTTGGCACAAGCCTTGTACTTGTTGCCTATGAAAAAAGATCGATCCAGGCCTTGCGCATATTTTAGTATGTCCTGATTTTCCATAAGAATTCACTTCCCCGGAAATTCTTCGCATAATGCACACTATTACTCGTACCTATATTGTAATACTTTTGAGCGTCATTCTCGAGAATCAGATGTTCGTTATACCTTTTTTGCGAGCCAATTTGTCACATCCTGAAGCATTAAGCCGAGATTACCGACCTGGCAATGATTGTCCGCGTGTTCGGTTTTGGTATAAATCTTCTCTTCAAGCGATTTCACGTTTTTAAGCAGTTCAACCTGTTTCTTATGCATCTTGATCGGGATGAAGTGGTCATGCTGACCGGAAAAATATAGGACATCCCCTGTGATCTGCTCACAGTGAAGGTTTTCGGCATTGAGATTCAGGGAATATTCGAACGCCTCCAAAGGGGCAAGTTTTGTTATGTGGGATAGCTGCTGTGTCTGCCAGCCTTGGATGTCTTGCTTCTGACTGACCTTAACAAAGGAATCAGCAGTATATTTGCGCATATGCTTAATGAAAAACATCATCATCGACCGGGCAAAGGCAGGGGGGATTCTGGAATAATCGATCGCGTGGCCGGATGCAATGACGTACTTGATTCTCGGTTCAAAAGCGGCTGCCCGCAGGCAGAACCATCCGCCCATCGACAATCCAAAGATGGCTGCTTCATTGATGTTGTAGTGATCAAGGATGGTTTTAACCGGCCGCTCCCATTGGTAATCAAGCGGGATTCCCTGTTTAATCAACATGTTTCCCTGGCCGGGACCTTCAAACCCGATGGCCTCAAATCCATGCTGTGAAAGATACTTCAGGATGAAGAACCATTCCTCCACGAAGGCATCGAATCCGCCGTGAAGAAGGATGGTTCCTTTCTTCGGACCGATCGCTTCAAAACGGATGACGGGTATTTGACCGTTCTCGCCGGGGATCATTTCTCTGGTGAAGACCTCGTCGCTGACGGCCTTATAGAAGACCTCGGAGAACTTGTCATAGATCGAGACTTTTCGAGCGACATCAAAGGTTGTATAGAATTCAGAAGAGCGATAGTAGGCGGCCGCATTCAGGAGGCGCCCCTCCTCCTCGGCCTGTTCGGCGTAACGCGTCATCGTCTCCGTCCAGTCTTGAAAGTTCTTGATTTCTTTACCCATGCTGACACAATCTTCGTACCGGGCCATTCCGATGGAATGCCAGCGATTCAGCTGGAAATTGAATACCTTCTGAGGATGAAAAGGGTAATACCCTGTAGGAAATTGTACTTTTCTCTCTGACATGTTGTGCCTCCTAAGTTAAACTATCTCTTTAGCAGTCCGTAGAAATACATGCGCCGTAACTGTTCCTGTGCCTGCATATGATCGGGCAGGTAATTCTCCCAGATGCCGTCCTTAACGATCTCGTTGAATTTCTCGGTGACAAGCCAGATCAGATCCGGCGACAGGGTAGGGTCGATCTCGCCGGCCGCTTGTGCCTTCCGTATGTTTGTGAGATATCTCTGCTTGATCTCTTCGGAGACCGAGTCAATATCGATGATTTCCTTGATGAAATCGCCCTTCATCGATCCGAAAAACTGTATTCTCCAAGCCGTCATCATCTCCACTTTTTCCGGATAAGATAGGGGAAGGGCGTTGATCTCGTCCAGTCGAGCGAATCCGATCTGTGTCAGCTCATCGCGAATGACACGGATCAAGTCATTCTTGTCCTTGAAATATTTATAGAAGGTGACCTTGCTGACCTTCGATTCGGCACAGATTTCCTCGACAGTGATCCTACGGATGCCATGCCGGAAAAAAAGTGCCTTCGCGGTTTCGAGTAATGCAGAGTACTTTGCGGATTTCGTATCCATAATATCCCTCTCCATAAAGTTTACGAAATTGATGAAATGTACGAATATAGTAAACTTATAGCACGAAAGTAAACTTAATGTCAAGTGCTTGTCAGCCATTTTCTTGCCCGTCTCTCTTGGGATTCAGTTAATGGTCTTACCGGAACAGGCGGGGTGCCGACAAGCATTTTGATCGAAATCGACCTTTTGAGATACGATAAAGTAGGAATATAATATAGGCAAATCGGTTATATGAAAGGTTCATTCAGGGGAGAAATCATGGAAAGTAAGAAACCCGAAAAAGCGACAGAGCAATCTCATTTGCAACTTCTTCGCGATCCCGCCATCGAGCCGACTTCGGATGTTCTCGCACAGGCGCTCGGAAAATCGAACGATGCCTATATGAAATTCGTGAACAAACTTGCCGGTCATGATGTTGAATTGGTTTGGCGTTACTATACGGACGGGAAGGCTTGGCTGGCTAAAGGACTTTTTAAGTGGACCGGCGTCCGGGGAGGCAGCAAGGAGATGACCGTTTTCTGGCTGTCAATCTGGGAAGGGTTTTTTAAGGTGACCGTCTTTGTTCACGAAAAACACCGCGCGGAACTTCTGAAACTTCCGCTTCCTGCCGATGTGACGCGGATGATTGTGGATGCAAAGCAGATGGGAGAGAGGCTTAAGTATTTCCCGGTCGTTTTCGATGTGCGCTCGGATGAGCTGTTCGGAGCGCTTTTCGAGATTGTGAATTTCAAAAAAAGGCTGAAATAGAAGAGAAATCATGAACAAGTACATCATAAATAGGAAAGGCAGACAACCCATGAAACTCACAAATGATCAACTGAAGAAAATCTATTACGGAGCCTATTGTTTCTCCGAAACTAGTGAAGGATATCTGCAGGCTTTTCAATATACAGAGCGTCAGATGCGTTATTTCGAGGAAGCGTCCGATTTCTGGTTTGAAAGATGCATGGCCTCGACCGCGAAAACAATTGAGTTCCGGACCAAAGCCGCCCGTTTTTCGATGGAGTACAAAATCATCTGGGCGGGGTCGGAGGATTCTGTCGAGCTTGCGGTCGACGGGCTGATCACCCGGATTTTCTACGTAAAAGATCTAAGAAAAGAAGGAAAGCTGTCCTTCGACATGCCCGGCGGGGAAAAGAAGGTTACCTTATATCTGCCGGCCGACGCGACGATGCTCATCCGGAACTTCGAGATCGATGCGGACGTATTCCCTGTGGAAAAAGGGGAGAAGGTCTTATGGATGGGGGACTCCATAACGCAGGGCTTCGGTCCTTTGCGCTCGGCGCATACCTATGTCAGCGTGGCCAATCGCCTTCTGAACTACGATATCCTCAATCAAGGGATCGGCGGATACGTTTACGATAAACAAGTGCTCGAAAAACGGAGGGTTACGTTCCGGACAAAATCATCATCTCCATGGGAACCAACCAGTACGGAACCGAAAGCATGAAGGATATCGAGGAATACTACGAGCGACTGGCGGAGGTTTACGGTGACCTAAAGGTGCTTTGCATCACGCCGATCTGGCGGGGGGATTCCCCGGACGGCGAACCGACTCTGATTCGCTTCTGCCGGAAACTGAAGGAGATCTGTTCGAAGTATCCGAATATCGCCATCGTTGATGGCTTTGAGCTCGTACCTCATTTGCCCGAATATTTCCTCGACAATCTTCACCCCAATGCCCTCGGTGCGGAGATCTACGGGAGAAATCTGGTACTAGCCATAGAAGAAGCCGGATTCTGAGATCACGGGACGGGAAGCGCTTTAGTTGAGATGAACGGGCTTTATGAAGAAATACAATATGCAGCCGGAGAATCTGCATATATAAAGCATCTATATGCACCCAATTTGACTAATGATCTTGCTTTTCGAAACAATTTACACACAGTTTTGGCATATAGTATAAGATATATGAATGATCAATAATTGCTTTTCAAGGAGGTCAGCATGAAATACTTTGTTGATGCAAGTGTTGTTAAAAGCGGCGATGGATCCGCGGAACGAGCCTTCCGGACAATCACCGAGGCTGCGAAAAAGGCTTTACCCGGTGATGAGGTTGTGGTCGCGCCGGGTGTTTATCGGGAATATGTGGATCCGGTTCATGCCGGAACCGAAGAAGCCCGGATTACTTATACCGGTACGATGCCGTTGGGCGCCGTGATTACCGGTGCGGAAGAGGTAAAAGACTGGCAGCGTTATGAGGGCAATGTCTGGGTACGCCGCTTTGCGAACAGTTTTTTTGGCAACTATAACCCCTATACCACACTGGTATACGGTGACTGGTATTTTGCGACACCGAATAAACACACCGGCTGTGTCTATTTGAACGACAAGGCACTCTATGAAGCGGTCACCTTGGAAGAATGTATTAAGGGTGAGATATATGAGTGCAGCTGGGTTCCTGAAGATTCTGTTTACAAATGGTATACCGAGCAGAATGAAGAAACTGATGAAACGATCATCTATGCCAATTTTCAGGGCAAGGATCCCAACCGTGAAAATGTGGAGATCAATGTTCGCCGCATGTGCTTTTTCCCTTCAAAGACGGGCGTCGGCTATCATACGGTCCGTGGGTTTAAAATCGAAAAGGCTGCGACCACCTGGGCACCGCCCGCGGCTTTTCAGGATGGAATGATCGGACCGCATTGGAGCAAAGGCTGGATTATTGAAGACTGTGAAATTTCGAGCAGCAAATGCTCCGGTATTTCTTTGGGTAAGTATCTGGATCCGGACAACGATCATTACTTTACCTATAAGCAGGTAAAAAGTCCGACACAGATGGAGCGGGACGCGGTGTGTCGCGGCCAGTATCATGGATGGATGAAAGAAACAGTCGGCAGTCACGTGATCCGCCGCTGCAATATTCATCATTGTGAGCAGGGCGGCATTATCGGTCGAATGGGCGGCGTGTTCAGTATCATCGAGGAAAACCATATTCACCACATCAACAATATGATGGAACTGGGCGGTGCGGAGATTTCCGGAATCAAAATGCATGCGGCGATTGACGTGATTATCCGCCGTAACCATATCCATCATTGCACAATGGGTGTTTGGTGTGACTGGGAAGCTCAGGGAACGCGTATTACACAGAACCTGCTTCACGATAATCAGCGCCCGGAATTTGCCAAACCTCTCCGGGGCGGCATGGGGTCTCAGGACATTTTCATAGAAGTCGGACATGGACCGACGCTGATTGATAACAATATTCTGCTTTCTGATGCCGGGGTTCGATTTGCTACACAGGGGGTCGCGATGGTGCACAACCTCATCTGTGGTGCGTTTACCAGTGTGGGTGATGGGACAGGTTGGAGATATACACCGTATCACATCCCGCACCGCACAGAAGTAATGGGATTCATGACCATACTGCACGGTGACAATCGCTTCTTGAATAATATATTTATACAGAAATGGCCTTCGGAAGATCTTGTGTTTAAGCATGATTGGGACGATGTCGTTGAGTCCGAAAACAGACGTGTCGGCACTCACGTGTTTGATGAATATCCGACCGAAGAAGAATGGCGCGCGCAATTTGATTTCGACAAGCGCCCGAATATGGGAGAACTGGAGAAGATCCATTTTGGCCATCTGCCGGTCCGGTGTGAAGGAAATGTATATATGAACGGTGCTCTGCCCGGCAAGAATGAGGTTAACGGATTATTTGCAGAAAAAGAAGATCAGGAAATAAAAGTGGAACTGAAGGATAAAGACGGTCAATATTTTATTGTGACCAATCTGTTTGAGAAAATGAAGAGCTTCACGGGACGGATGATTCACACGGACATTTTGGGCAAAGCATTTGAGCCGGAAGCACTGTTTGAAAATCCGGATGGCACACCGATACGCTTTGATAAGGACTTCTTCGGGAACCACCGCGATACGGACGTTATCCCGGGACCCTTTACAACAGCTTCCGAAAAGATCGACCTTGGACAGCAATAACCGCGACCGTTTTCCGGTTATTTAACTCGTACACGCAATATTCAAAAGTGCCTGACGGCGTACGGTGAAGAACGAGGCCTCTGTGTGATGATCAAAGCGGTGATTTTCGATATGTATGAGACACTGGTGACACTTTGCTATTCGGAACCTTATTTCAGGGTGGCCATGGCAGAGGATGCCAACGTTCCATCGGAGAGCTTCAACGAGGAGTGGGACAGAACGTCATACGCTCAGAGCATCGGGGAATTGTCATTGGAAGAATCCCTGTCCTATACACTAAAAAAACTGGGTTGCTATTCGGAGGACCTTTTTCAGGAGATGGTCCGGAAGAGAAAAGAATTTAAGAGAGAAGTGTTTAGCCATATCCATCCCGATATTCTACCGATGCTCGAGCGCTTGAAAAAATCCGGCATGAAGATCGGCCTGATCAGCAACTGCTTTTCGGAAGAAGCCGAGGTTATCAGGGAAAGTGTTTTATACCCATTTTTTAACGCGGCGCTTTTGTCCTGTGAGCAAGGCGTCCGTAAGCCGGATCAGGAAATTTTCCTGCGTTGCGTGAAGGCGCTTCACGTAAAAGCGGAGGAGTGTCTTTATGTCGGTGACGGCGGAAGCCGCGAGCTGGAGGTCGCGAGGGAGCTCGGCATGCGCCCGGTACAGGCAGTGTGGTATTTGAAAGAGGGGACCATCCAGCCATGCGGAAGAATTGAAGGATTCCCTCACGCGGAGGCTCCGATGGATGTACTGGGGTTTTTGGAGTAGAATTGATCTTGGTTTGAGATAATTAATTATTAAGGGGTAGTACATATGGTTAAGCCACCTGAAAATTATACGTCAGGGAATTATTCGGTCGGGACGGAGACCTTTTCTTTCGTGGACACCGGCCGAAAGGAATTGCTGGGTAACGCAGACGAAGATCGAAAAATTGCTGTTCGCATGTACTACCCGATTTCTTCGGAGGACGCGGTAGGGAGAGAACCGGCCGTTGTTTTTTCGGAGAACAAGAAAGTCGCGATCGGAAAGGCATATCATGCCCAAAAAATGGATCCGTCCTTTCAAACAGCGAATTACTTTGAGAAAGCACCGCACATGCCGGGCGAGACTTTTCCGCTGATTCTTTTCAGTCACGGATATAACAGCTACATTGAAGCCAATACCTATCTTTGCTGCAACATGGCTTCACACGGCTATGTTGTCGCGTCCGTCGGTCATGCGTATGAAGCGGTTGAAAATGATTATGAAGACGGCAGTTTTGATTTATATGACAAGAAAATCAACAAGAAGATGTATGACAGCATGGTCGGGACATTAATCGAACAATATAAATTACTGAAGAAGAAAATGTCACCGGAAGAAGCGGTTGAGAAGTTCAATGTTTTTCAGAATAAACACATGTCATACGTGAAGAAGCGTCTGAATGAATGGGCTCTCGATATGCAGAGTGCCTTGAGGGAGATCAGGAGCCGTTACGCGGATCGGATTGATTTCTCCGGAGGAGTCGGCGTGAGCGGCCATTCGCTCGGAGGGGCAACAGCATACTATCTTTGTCAGCATGTGCCGGAATTTGCTTGCGGCATTAATATTGACGGCGCGGTATTCGGAGATTACGAGGGGAAAACCATGACCAAGCCGTTTTTTCAGATCGGCTGTAAGGAGAACATCAACCTTGAAAGCAGACCCTTGCTTTCGACCACGGCACCGGTGCATTACGCAATGTTTTCCGGTATGAAACACATGGGATTTACTGACGTGAAGTTTTATCTCCCGCTCAAGTTCCTTACCGGAAAAATGCCGGCGGATCGCATGTTTGATCATCTGGCAGTATGCCATGTGAAGTTTTTCGACAAGTATCTGAAGAAAAAGGATGTTACCCTTGAGCTCAGGATGGATGTGAAATAATCGGCTTTTTCATGTCTGCCGCTGACAATCAGGGGAAATGATAATTATCGCCAGGAGACGCAAAATGAAGAAAGAACGCTTTAAGACAAAGCTTACAAAGAGACAGAAAAGGAACGATATCCTGGTTTTTCTCGGGGTCATGGTATGCTCGTATATCTTTACGCTGTGGTTTACTTGTGCGATCGGCTTATGGGAAGATATTGCTTTGCCGGTAATACTTTTGATAGGATTTGCTCTTACTTATTTGTGCCATTGCATCGTCTTTTTAAACTCATTGGTATGAGAAAGCGTGGAGATGTATTGTGGGAACGAACGGAACTCGGGAATGAGGCAGCCGGAAAAATCGCAGCGCTGCGCCGGTTCATTCACGACTTCAGTATGCTTTCAACCGCGGAAAAGGAAGAGGCCTTGTTGTGGGAGGATTATCTCGTGTACGCAATCGTCCTGGAAGATAACAAGAAAATCGTCAAGGACATCAGTAAGCAGTTCAACATTGAGTTGAGCCAGTTTGATCGGTTGCGCAGTTTCAATATACAGAGATGAAAGGCATTAGGGGAGATATGGATAGGATCATACGGCCTGTATGTAAAGATGACGCGGCAGCTATTCTTGCGATCTATGCCCCTTATGTGACCGATACGGCGATCACCTTTGAGACGGAAATCCCGACCCTTGAAGATTTTTCGAAAAGGATCGAAGAAATTCAAAGCAATTATCCTTATCTCGTCTGCGAAATCGGCGGAAAAGTCGTCGGTTATGCGTACGCATCCAAGCATCGCGAGCGCGCAGCTTATCGATACAGCGTGGAAGTCTCCGTTTATGTCTCGCAGGATCATCACCGCAGAGGGATCGGAAAGGCGCTTTACAAGCATTTGCTCGCGGCGCTCCAAAACTACAGTTATTACAGTGCTTACGCGGGGATCACTTACCCCAACGAAAAAAGCATCGGTTTTCACAAATCATTTGGATTTGCCGAAGTCGGAATTTTCCATAATGCCGGGTACAAAAACGATAAATGGCTCGATGTCATCTGGCTCGAAAAACCGCTCAAGGATTACGGGATTCCGCCGGAAGAAGTCCGGGGCTCATAATGGAGGAGACGCCTATGAAAACAGTCGGCATCGTGGCCAGTTCGGACGCGCAAAAAGAAGAATACAGAGATCAGAATGATGAGCTTTTTGCTTACTTGGAAGGCATCGGCAGCAAGGTTATTTTGAGTAACTGCATTTATGAAAAGAACGGGCCGCTTTCGGGCACGGGCAAAGAGCGCGCCGCAGAGCTGATGAAGTTTTTCGGGAATCCGGAGATCGATGATATTTATGACATTTCCGGAGGGGACATCGCGAATCAGATCCTGGAAGAACTGGATTATGAGGTGATCCGCAGAAGCAGGGCGACCTTCTGGGGTTACAGCGATCTGACCACGGTTATCAATGCCATTTTCACAATGACCGGGAAAAGCAGTGTTCTTTATCAGGTGAAGAATCTGGCGTGGGAAGAAAAGGAACTGCAGCGACGACGTTTTGAAAGCGAAGAAGCGCTTTTCCGGCCGGCTTTTCGATTCGTTCGGGGCGAATCGATGGAGGGGATTGTCATCGGCGGAAATATCCGGTGCTTTCTAAAACTGTCCGGAACACGTTACTTTCCCGATGTCCGGGATAAGGTTCTGCTCCTGGAATCCTTAGGCGGTGAAGTTCCGCAGATGATCACGTCTCTGTCTCAGTTGAAACAACTGGGTGTCTTCGATCAGATCAGCGGAATTCTTCTCGGAACGTTTACTCAGATGGAGGCGAAAAAGTGTCAGCCGGACATCATCGCTCTAGTGAAGGAGTTTACAGGGGAACATGTGCCGATCGCGCATACCGAAGAGATCGGGCACGGGAAAGATTCCAAAGCGATCCGGATCGGGGAGAGAATACGGATCATAGATCATTAGATCACAATGCGGCTGAGATCCTTGCGATTAATACCTCTTACAAAAAGAGACTGGAAGAATAGTAGATAATAAGACAATTGTTTCGTTGATTGCAATAGACTTTGTGAAGCAAGTCATTTACAGGCGCTCAACGACTTCAAAAACCTCTATAAATAACTCGGTGCTGCTATTCAGAAATGTATCTTCCACACCCAATGGCGAGCCGTTTGTGAAAAATTCGGCGCGGCTGATTTGCCAATCCTCCAAGGTCGCGTCACCATTTTCAAGCCTTGCGATTTCAAAGGGAACACTGCCATACTCCATAATTCTGGCTTCTGTCGTTCGGATGACACATTTGGGATTACCGTCCCAATCCGTGATAACATTCAGATCTCCGACTTTCGGATAGGCAAGTTGCTCTTCAAGAGGTAAGTCCGGCTCCGGTTCCAGGTAGCAATAGATTTGACTTGTCATCCGTTTTCTGCCGTCCAATATTTGCGCTAAAAATTCATTGGCGGTCTCTTCATCTTCTCCAAAATGCCACTGAGGTAAATCGTCGATATTCACAGGACACCTCCTATTTGCATGACTGGTATTGTAGCAACTCTGCATTCTCATAATAACCGATGCGACTTGAGATTCGCAAGGAAATTGATTCCGCGTGACGCATGTCGGTTGTCATGGGGCGAAGCACATGCAACCCCACGCGTGCCGGGCCGCTTTATAGGTTTATGAGTGCGAAAAGCAAGAAAAATCGGACTCAAACTTCATCGTTATGTTTGTACTGAATTCTATGTCCGGTTTTACATTTGTCTGGCATTTTTGCCTTAGCAGAGTTAGAGGAAAAGGAGAAATACCTCCTGGAACAGCTAAACTCCGAATCCAGGAGGTATTTCCTCCGTGGTGTAGGTTGAAAGAACGAAAAAATACCTCCTGGAACAGCTAAATTCCGAATCCAGGAGGTAATTCCTCCGTGGCGTAGGTTGAAAGAACGAAAAAATACCTCCTGGAACAGCCAAACTCCGAATCCAAGAGATATTTCCGCTTCCGATAGCCTTGCCGAAGTTATAATCACTGATTAACTTGCGCCCCGACCTGCTTTTAAGTTTTCGAATGCGTCGCTAAGAAAACGGCAGCCCTAACAAGCACCCCGTACATAATTGATTGCGAGAAAACGACATCGAATGATGATTTGACGGATACAATGAAAGGTATACAACAACCTCATAATGAAGAAAAATGCGTCAAGCGGTGTATCTTGTCGATCCGTGAGTCCGCCGACGCTTTCGAAGGAAATGTTCTATGATTGTGATGACCTGCATAAGCAGAGAGGTGGCATAGATGGACCATTTTTCCAGTCCTGAAAACGATTCGCCAAAATTGCTACTGTAATGAAAATGGCAGGCTGGAGAAGACGGTCGGAGCTTTGAAGGAACTTTATGTAAAAGAGGGACGGGATTTGAACCGGTTTGTAGAGGAGGTCAATGAGCGGGGCGCGGACTGGTATATAAAAGACGGGCAATTTTTCACCAAAATGAAGGTCTGCGAGTGCCCGATGCTGGAAGCGGCAAAGATCTCCGGATCCGTCAAGGGCATGATTACTGTTTGTTGCAAATTGCATTGAGTGAAGATTCAAAAGACTTGAAAGTGATAATATAAAGAAAGAAATTTTTGAGGGGGAAACAACAATGTCCGAAAAGAAAATGGATCGAACGATGCTTAAGAAGCTTTTCATTCTAGCCGTTATTGCAGCGGTCGTATTTCTATTTCTCGCGATCGCGACGCGGATCCTTGCAGGTCAGGAAAGATTTGATTTCACAGCCGTGAAGGCCGAGGTAATCAGCGCGTCCAGTACGGTTTCAGGGAAGAAGATTAAGGTCGTCGCAGAATATGAAGGAAAGGAATACATCGTTCAGAATGTTACAAACATTTTTACATACATCCCCAGAACGGAAGTGAGTGTGTATCTTTACGAAGATCAACTATACGCGAATCCTGCCAGTATCGCGTCGGATTCAATGCTAAGCAAGTTGAGCATGATCTTTTCGGTCCTTGTTTTCGTAGCCGGCGTATCTTCCGTCGCGCTTTTGGTTACTAGAGCTTCGTCGAAGAAGAAAATGGAGAAGTCAGCTCAGTAAGGGTCGGGATGATCGGCACATTTTTATTAACATTTCCATGATAATATTACACGTATGAGGGTGTTGATCGCATGTGAACATGGCGGCTGATGCGTGAACATGAGTAGCGAGGCTCATTTGGAAGAGCTGTATTTGGTCACGGGAACAAAGAATATGGTCGATCTTTGCCGGGAGTATGGCGTGTCGAAGATGATCTATGTCAGCTCTGTACATGCCATTCCGGAGGAGCCGGAAGGAATTACAATAGCTGAAACGAGGGATTTTGACCCTGATCGTGTGGTCGGACTATACGCAAGAGCAAAGGCAGAAGCTATGGCGTATGTTCCGGAGGCCGCCGACGAAGGCTTTAACGCCTGTGTTGTGCATCCGTCCGGCATTACCGGACCTTTTGATAACGGGCAGGCGAGGTGAATGTTACGTTCTATCCAATCGATTTTTCAAGGTCAGCGAGATCCTTAATATGCTGCATGAGGTCACGGAAAAAGAAAAACGACGAATTGCTTGCCTCGCTGGTTTGTGAATGCTACCGCACCGATTGCTGAGCTATACTGCAAGATATTGAGACAGCCGCCGTTATTTACTTCATATTCGCTGTATACACTCAATTCAACCGCGCTTTTTTCGCATCAAAAGGCAACGGATGAATTGGGCTACAGGACCAGAGATATGAGAGAAACGCTGGGAGATACAGTTGCCTGGCTAAAAGAAAAAGGCAGAATATGACAACATCGGATATTGAACGGAGAGAAAAACATGGAACTCTTTATTCGCAAATTCAGCGCCCTGACCGTCACCGAACTGCATGAGATTTATCAATTGCGGGAAGAGGTATTTATTGTGGAACAGCAGTGCATCTACCAGGATGTTGACGGGTATGATCCATCCGCGGTACACGTGTTTTTGAAGGAAGACGGAGTGATTCAGGCTTACTTGCGCGTTTTGCCCCGGGATACCAAATTTGACGATGTCTCTCTCGGCAGAATCATCGCGAAAAGGCGTTTGTGCGGCATGGGGAGCAGAATTGTCGCGGAAGGAATCAAAGTCGCCCGGGAGTATTTCGGGGCGGAAACGATTGTGATCAGCGCGCAGAAAAGAGCTGCGGCTTTTTATGAAAAGCAGGGATTCGTTCCAATCTCGGATGAATATATGGAAGATGAAATACCTCATATCAAGATGAAATTTGAATATTGAAGACCCCGATCGTCTTCGTGAAATCACAAGGTTACGGAAGGTGTTTTTGGAACCAAGGAGAATTCAGTGGGCATAGATTTTCGAGATGAAAGAGTTCCCAAAGAAGCAATTCAAGCATTGCAAGTGATCACGGAATTGCTTGGAAATATACTGTTGGGCGTTTATTTGTACGGCTCTGCGGTGATGGACGGATTACAAAAAAACAGTGATGTCGATATAATGGTCGTAACAAATCGTGATTTGTCCGTAAAAATTCGAAAAAACCTCACAGAAAGCCTTATGCTTGTGTCCGGGAAAACCGGAACCCCATGTGGCACAAGACCGCTTGAAGTAACGATGATCAACCGTGAAGATGTTTTTCCCTGGAAATATCCTCCTAAATATGAATTCTTGTACGGTGAGTGGCTTCGAAAGCAGTTCGAGCAGGGGATAGTTCCTGAACCTAAGACTGAACCGGACTTAGCCATTCTTTTAGCTCAATTAAGGAGTAACAGTATTTCTCTTTATGGGCCGAAAGCGACAGAATTGCTTGCGCCTGTACCCATGAAAGATATTCGAAAAGCGATTGAAGAATCATTGCCGGTACTGATTACCGGTAGAAAAGGTGACGAACGCAATGTGATTTTGACGTTGGCGAGAATGTGGCTGACTGCCTCGACAGGCGAAATCGGCTCGAAAAATCGGGCCGCTCAATGGGCGATACCTCAATTATCTGCTGCACATGCCCGATTACTCGATAATGCCAGAAAGGCCTACATTGGTGAGTATATCGACCGGTGGGAAGGAATGGATTGCGAAGTGGATGACCTCGTGAACAGTTTTAAAAGTATGATTGAGGACGCTCTGATCGGCAAGTGATTCTTGGCAAATAGGGAAGGATATCCATGACGGCAGACCCCAAAGCAAATTCTGCAGAACGAAAGAGGTCCGTTTTATGAAAAAACTTTTTGGCGGATTAACCGCTACATGTACATTACTGATTTGGGTACTATCGAAAGGGGGCAGAATATGAGCATAACAGTTCTCATTTATTATACCGGTGTAGACGGGAGCGCGCGTAAGTTCGCCGGGGAAATGGAAAAGAGCGGAACGGCCGCGGCGATCCGCAGTGAAAAGGGGAATATGGGATATGAGTACTTCTTTCCGATGAATGATCCGGAGACGGTTCTGCTGATCGACCAATGGGAAAATCAGGAAGCGATCGATCTTCATCACGCATCGGCGATGATGAAAACGATCATGGATCTTCGGGAAAAGTATGATCTGCATATGCGGGTGGAACGGTTGAGACCGGATGAGGGCGGTGTACCGGAGGAGGATTCAAAGTACATCAGAGAGTGAAGAACCATTTCACCGGTACGGAATAGTGACCTTTACAGGTTTCTATGCCTCAAAAATCCCGATTTCCAACATGCATAACTGTCAAAAATATCTGGCAAATGGTGCCTGAGCCATGGTATAATAAGACTAAGTCCTAATAACGAATGACTCAGGGAGCTACAACCATGAAAACCATTCTGATGACCGGAATTGGATTTCTGTTATTGTTATTCGGAGCAATCGGGATATTGGTTCCCGTGTGGCCGACCACTCCGTTTGTTTTGGCGGCGGTCGGTTGCTTTTCATCGGCGCCCCGGATCCGTGCGAGGATCGTGGCGATCCCCTTTTTTCGCGAACATATCGAGAACTATGAGCACCGGAAGGGCCTTACTGGAAAGACACTCATCATCAGCATGGCCTGGTTGTGGGGTATGCTGATTCTGTCCGCCGTCCTGATCCGCAGTATGTGGAGTTTGCTTCTCTTATCTGTCATCGGAATTGCCGTGACCATCCATCTGGTTTGGACGGCCAAGGCCAAGAAGGAGGATGGCACAGTATGAAGCGCGTATTCGGACGGGTGGAGGCGGTTTTCGATATCCTTTATCTCGCCGCCGCGACAACCATCGGGGCGGTGCTCCTTTTCAGTTCGCAAGGAAATCCGCCGCGGATGTGGGCGGGCATTATGGCATTCGTGCTTGCCGGCGGAGACGCGTTTCATCTGATTCCGCGCATCCATGTTATTTTTAACGGAGATGAGGAGTCTTTTAGGACGGCGCTCGGCCGGGGAAAGCAAATCACGTCGATCACGATGACCCTTTTCTACGTGATTTTGTTCTATGTCGGGACGCTCATTTATAACCCTTCGAACGTAGCGGTCTGGGCATTTTTCGTATGCTCCCTTGCGCTGCTCCGTATCGCGCTGTGCTTTCCAACGCAGAATCAATGGGCGGAGCGATATCCGCCCGTTCGCTGGGGCATTCTGCGAAACATCCCGTTTTTCGCGCTGGGGGCGACGGTCGCCGCGCTGTTCTTTCTTTTTCGGGAAGCTTCGCCGGGTCTCGGTTTGGCCTGGCTCGCGATTATCCTGAGTTTTCTTTTCTATCTGCCCGTCGTCCTTTGGGCGAACCGAAATCCGAAGATCGGTATGCTGATGTTACCGAAAACCGCGGTATATGTCTGGCTTCTGATCATGTGTCTTTCCTTGTAAATAACAAGCCGAACGATTCAACCCACCGAAAGGAGAAAAACCATGGACGAGTACAAGAAACTGACCAACGAGGTCGGCGCACCGGTCGCCGACAATGAGAACGCGATTACCGCCGGTCCGCGCGGTCCCGTCGTCATGCAGGATGTATGGCTGATGGAAAAGATGGCGCACTTCAACCGCGAGGTGATCCCGGAACGCCGCATGCACGCCAAGGGGTGGGGCGCCTACGGGAAACTTTCGGTAACACAAGACATAACGAAGTACACGAAGGCGAAGGTCCTTGCTCCGGGTGCGGAAACCGAGCTGTTTATCCGGTTCTCGACCGTGGCGGGGGAGCGGGGTGCCGCCGACTGCGAGCGTGACATCCGCGGTGTTGCCGTGAAATTTTACACGGAGGAGGGGAACTGGGATCTGGTCGGAAATAACACCCCTACTTTCTTTATTCGGGACGTGCACAATTTTGCTGATTTGAACCGCGCCGTCAAGCGCGATCCGCACACCGGACGCCGCTCCGCGCAAAACAACTGGGATTTCTGGACGCTTTTGCCGGAGTGTTTCCATCAGATCACTGTCGTCATGAGCGACCGCGGCATTCCCGCGTCGTTCCGGAATATGCACTTTTTCGGCGAGCACACATACTCCTTCTATAACGACAAGAACGAGCGCGTCTGGTGCAAGTTTCACTTCAAGACACAGCAGGGGATTAAGAACTTAAGTAACGAAGAGGCCGCGAAAATCAACGGCATGGACCGCGAGTATCACGGTAAGGACCTTTTCGAGGCAATCGAACGGGGCGATTTCCCCAAGTGGACAATGTACGTTCAGATTATGACCGAGGAGCAGGCCCAAAATCACTATGAGAATCCCTTTGACATCACCAAGATCTGGCGTCACGCGGAATACCCGCTGATCGAAGTGGGTGTTCTGGAACTCAACCGGAATCCGGAGAACTACTTCGCCGAGGTGGAGCAGGCTGCTTTTACCCCCGCACACGTCGTTCCCGGCATCGGATTCAGTCCGGACCGTTTCCTTCAGGGAAGACTCTTCTCGTACGGAGACGCACACCGGTATCGTCTGGGAATCAATTATAATCAGATCCCCGTTAACCAAGCCAAAGTTCCCGTAAGCGATTATCACCGGGACGGGGCGATGCGTGTCGACGGCAACTACGGACGGGCCCCGGCATATACGCCGAACAGCTACGGCGTATGGACCGCACAGCCGGAGGTCATGGAACCGCCGCTGGATCTGGAGGGTGCGATGTACCGCTACGATCCCAAGGACGATCCGACCGATGACTGCTTCCGCGCCGGAGGAAACCTGTGGCGGGTGATGACCGAGGATAAGAAGCAACTCCTTATTGAAAACACTGCTGCGGACATGGCCTCAGTCACGAAAAACATCAAGTACCGTCATGCCGTGCACTGCTATCTTGCGGATCCCGAATACGGCGAGCGCTTTACAAAGGCGGCCGGGCTGGATATCGATAAAGTTAAGGAATTGTCCGTGCTTAGCCATGCTGCACTGAATCAGGCGACACTTTCCGGGATGATGGATTAGAAAAGAGGCGCATGCAACTTGATACAGCGAAAAACAAGACAGCGTCAGTTGGTTTTGGATGCGCTTATGAACCGTTTTGATCATCCGAGTGCCGATCAAATCTATCTGGAAGTACGGTTGATCGACCATCGAATCAGCCGCGGCACTGTTTACCGGAATCTGAACGTACTCGAACAGGCGGGAGATGTTCTTCGGGTAAAACTTCCGTGGGGCGACCGCTATGAACTCCGTCCGGATAAACATCACCATGTGATCTGCACCGGGTGTAAGGCCGTATGCGATTTGCCGATCCGATACGACGAAACGTTGGACAATTGTGCAGCCGAGCAAAGCGGGTATTTGGTTGCCCGGCACAGAACATTTTTTGAAGGGTTGTGTCCGGAGTGCCGGAAAAAATCCGGGAATAAAAACTGACATCATACACATGTGAACAAGGCACAAACGGATTCTCTTCCGGTGTGCCTTGTTTTTGCTTGATGAGGCTGTTCCGTTCAGGCGGTTTTCGTGTAGAATAATGAAAAGTCTGATGAAATTCAGCATGCGTTTTCTCGGGAAGCAGCGCATAAAGAGCCCGGAGGTACACGGATGAATCTACTCGTCATTAATTGCAGCCCTGTAAGAGACGGAGCAACCGCGGAAATCTGCAATATCGTTTCCGATCAGATGAAGGATAAATATAACGTAAAATCAATCTGTATCGATGACTATTCTTTCCGTTTCTGCACAGGATGCAGGAGTTGTCATATCACGGCAAAATGCGTTCTTCATGACGACGTGGATTTAATCATGGATGAAATGGAACGGGCAGATGTGATTGTATCGGTTGCTCCCTCGTATTGGGCGGATATACCGGGTCAGTTTAAAGCCTTCATTGATCGATGCACTCCCTGGTGCAACACGCATGAACCGCATGCCGCTTTACGCAAGGGAAAGAAGGGCTATGTAGTAGCTTTGAGAACAGGCCCGGGTATGAGGGAATGTGATAGAATAATCGAAAGTATTGAACATTTCTACGGTCACATGGAAATCGAGTGTTGTAATCACATGGGCTTGTGTTCCGTGGAAGGAAAAGAAGCCGTAGCTCCCAGAAGAAAAGAGATTATCGATTTCTGCGGTACTGTATCTGCGGGTGAGTCCGGCTGATCAAATCGATCTCTTATCATTGTGCCGATTTTCGAAAATCACGCCGCAACCGGGACAACTTTGCTGTTCCGGTTTTACCAGTCTGTTTCCGCAGGATTGGCACTCATATAAGCCGCTTGGCAGAGAAATTTTCATGTTGGCATTTCGCGCGAAAAACCGGTTGATCCGTTTATCTTGAAAATGCTCGATGGTCAGTAAGACAATCAAAAAGAGGAGAGTAAGTAAACCGATCAAAAGGGAGATTCCGGATACCCATCGAAAAGCGGAAATCCCGGTTAATATCCATACCCAATAAGCGACCGCCGGAACAGCGATCGTGAAAACGGCGGCAACACCGAGGATAGCAAGACCATAACCGATCGAATTGATTTTTTTCATCGTACTTCTCATCATGAAACCGTAGTAAAATCGAATATATACAGTCTACTTCGCGCCAATTCGAACGTCAATTTGATCGCAACAATGAAACGCTATAATCGAACGGAGGTATACTTCCATATGGCAAAAACAATCACGGTCAAGGGAATCGGAAAAGCCTCAGCCAAGCCGGATCAGGTGGTGCTTGGCATTACGCTGGAATCGCGGGACATGAATTATCAGAAGGCGGTCGAAAGCTCCGCCTTGCAGCTCGAAAAACTCAAAAGCAGCCTTTCCGGAATTGGTTTTGACAAGGAATCCGTGAAGACCGCCTACTTCAACGTTCGTACGGACTACACGCAGGTTCAGGATGAAAAGGGCATGTTTCAGAATGTTTTCAACGGTTATGTGGTAAGTCACGCGTTGAAACTATCTTTCGATTTTGAGACCGGGCGACTGTCGGACACACTCGGGACCGTAACGGGAAGCCTCACAAATCCCCAACTGACAATCGAATTTGCCGTTAAGAACCCCTCGAAAATCAACGAGGCAATGCTCCGATCCGCAACAAGCAATGCCAAAAGCAAAGCGGCGGTACTATGCTCGGCATCCGGCGTTCAAATGGGCGGACTTCTTTCGATCGATTACAGTTGGAACGACCGGAATTATCACTCCGGCACCCGGTTTGAGATGGCGGAAGACAGTATGCCGATGATGGCGATGAAAAGGTCAATGGATATCGTGCCGGAGGATATTGAGGCAGTGGATTCCGCGACTTTTGTATGGGAGATCTTGTAGGGAGGACTTGTGATGAGCCGGCTCGAAAAGGTCCGCGAATACGTTAATGATGTGTTCCGGTGCGTACAGATCGACGCCGATGTCCTTCATCATTGTCTCTATGATCCGGGTGCACCGGTCATAGAACGAGAGCAGGAGCGGTTTAAGGCACCGAAAAAGTGTTCGGACTTTCGGAGGGTTAAACTATGAAAAAAGAATATTCAATGATCCCGCCGTCCATGTCGGAAATGGAGACCTACGGCTTTTCGTGGATGGACTTCGTGACTGCGATTCCGTCGCCGCTTATTGTGGTGACTTCTTATAAATCCAACGGCAAGCCGAACGCCTGTATGCAATCGTGGGCTTGTTTCAGCGGGAATCCGAAAGGCTTTTATGCAATCCTTTCCAATGTGAATAAGAACGGGCATATGTACAATACCATCAAGGATACCGGGGAGTGTGTCCTGAATTTTCCGTCTGTCGACGTCTATGACTGTTGCCTCAATACCATCACTAATAATCAATGGGAAGCGGACGAGATCACGGTTTCCGGCCTGACGGCTGAGCCTGCGACGCTCGTCAAAGCGCCTCGTATCAAGGAATGCTTTCTTTCTCTGGAATGCCGTTACGTATGGGAGCATGCGATTGCCGAGGATAGCAGTCATACGGTGATGTGTCTGGAAGCGGTAAACATTTGCATGGAAGAAGCAAATCTCAATGAAGCGGGTAAAGGGAGATACGGCGAGGGCGGATTTATTTATAACGTCCATCATCCCGTGGATCCCGAAACGTACAACGGGAAAGCACACGACTATATCGCGGTTCTTCAGAAAATCCGCGATACGGGCGAGTATTAGCGTCTTTAAATGACAGAGCAGTAGAGATTGGGAGGATTTTGTATGACTTATACCAAATTTGGATTCGGTTCAATCATTTCTCGAAAAGTGGCCGCATCGCACATCCTGCTATGTATTTTCCTCTGCCTGACCCTCGTCCTGACAGTCGCGGGTTGCGGGGACGGTTCGTCGAAACCGGGAGCGACAACGACGGAAAAAATCGTAACGACAACCGCTGAGCCGACTGTTTCTCCGTCGGCGGAAACGAGCGACGGGCAGGCTACGGAAACCACTGCCGCAGGCTCCTTAACAGGCGAACTGGAAATCACTTTGAACTATAAACCGGTCGATGATATCGCGTCCAATCAATATGCCGTTTGGATCGAGGACAGTAACGGGAAAGTCGTCCGAACTTTGTATGTGACCTCCTTCACCGCCGATGGAGGCTGGGAATCCCGGGAGGATGCACTGACGGTCTGGGTCGAGAGGTCCGGGATGGGAAGTGACGATGCCCCCGATATTGACACTTTCTCGGGCGCGACTCCGCAGTCCGGTAAGCAGAGTTATGTCTGGGATTGTAAGGATGAAAAAGGGCAACCGGTCCCCGCCGGAGAGTATCACTTTTTTGTCGACGCGACGATCTTCTGGGAGGACGCGGTGCTTTTCGAGGGCACGATTGAGCTGGGCGGTGAAGAGACGACGGCTGTCGTCGAGCCGGCTTTTACGAATGATGATGCCGCGGCAAGCGACATGATCACCGATGTCAGCGCGGTGTATCGGCCGTGAGACTTCTTTCGAAGAATTCCCAGGAGAGACTTTTGATTCCGGAGATGGAACAGAACGCACCTTTTGATTATTTCATCCTGTGTCCGCGAGTAATCACGACAAAGATTTTTTAGTGAGGGAAAAGGTATGGACATCATCACCAGGTACGCCCAAAGGGAGGACCTCCCGAGAGTCAATGAGCTCCGGGAAATGGTCAATGACGTGCACGTGAACGGGCGGCCGGACATTTTTCGCCCCGGATTTTGCGATGAACTGAAAGAACGCATTTTTTCACAGTTTGAAAGAGGGGATGCGGATGTACTGATTGCCGTCGCAGAAGATCTAATTGTAGGTTTTGCGTCGGTTGAATATGTTGAGAGACCTTTGTCGCCTTACAGCCTCCCGAGGCGCTTTTATCATATTGAGGAATTCGGCGTTGATCCGGCATACCGCCGGTCGGGCGTGGCCTCCGCGTTGATTGAATTCGCAAAATGCGAGGCAACCCGAAAAGGATTCAACAGGATTGAACTGGATATGTGGACTTTTAACGAATCCGCGCTCGCGTTTTATGAAGCGGTCGGGTTCAAGACATATCGCAGATACATGGAACTTGATGTATAAATCACGGGTTGTCCGGCTCATTTTATCAGACTTTAACCGCAAATCAGGAGATGACGAAACGGATTTGCATTTTTTGCATTTCGGGTATTGACCTTCGGGTTACCCGAAGGAGTAGAGTGGCATTAGCAGCAAGGGTGCACACTTGCTTCTCTTGTTCGGAGGTAGGTTTATGTTAAGGATCGGAGAGTTTTCGAAATTGAGCGGATTGTCGCCGGATACCCTGTATCACTATGAGAAATGCAGGATTCTGGTGCCGGCCTCGGTCGACCCAATGACCGGGTATCGGGCTTACGATGCCCTGCAACTGGTCACCGTCAATAAAATCATGGCATTCAAGGACGCGGGTTTTTCGCTCGAGGAAATTGCGGATGTCTTGCGCCCGGGTCCGGGTAATGCGCTCCTGATCGAAAAACTGGAAGAGAAAGCACTCCGCCTTGAAGAAGACTTATCCGACGAGCAGGCACGTCTCGGACGACTCCATACGAACATCTTTTTAATTAAGAACGGAGGTATTCCCCAAATGAATGATATTACAATTAAAAGAGTTGAACCCATTCTTATCGCTTCCTCACGGAAAACATTTGCCAAGGAACGCTTCGATGAAAGCCTGGGCGCGATGTGGCCGAAATTAAATGAAACCATTGAAAGAAAAGGAATCAAGAAAACGATCCCCTGCATGATGCTTTATCACTCCGGTTGGTGGGATTTGGAGCAGTTGAATTTGCCTTATGACGAAAAAATGCTCGACGTCGAAGTGGCTGAACCTGTAACGAAAACATTTGAAGGAAATGAGGAAGTGCAGGTGTACTCGTTGCCGCTGGTCGAAAAAATGGCGAGCATCGTGCATCACGGCCCGTTTTCAACGATCCCGAAAACATGCGATTCGCTTTTCGACTGGATGAAGCACAATCAATATGTTGCTGCCGGTCCGGTCCGCGAGATCTACCATAAAGGCGATTGGGCGACCGATGACCCGAACGAGTACATCACGGAGTTGCAGGTTCCGATTCAGTGACCGCCCTCTAATCGGATTGATTGACGATTGAAAAAGCCCGGATGTGTGATCTTGCAACTAATGCAGACTTCTTCCGGGCTTTTTGCTTATCTCTGAATTGAATGGTTGATTTAGCGATAGGTATAGTATGACGGCACGAAGTTCACACGATCCCTTCCCAAGGAAAGGGATAATGAGCGGAGCGTCTTGTGTGACGACATGACTGCAATTCGGGATCAAGTGACTCAGTATCTGACTGCAACAGGAGCGAAAATGATCGCGTGACGCTTCGGATTTATATACCGTGTTATTCATAAAATTACTCCTCGTCATTTTTTCATAATGATAGTGAGAGCTCCCGCCGAGCAAGAAAATGCGTATAAACTGGCGGTTATGGCTCTTTTTATACGCATATGGGGACAGTGAGAGCTCCCGCTCAGTGGAGAAATGCGTATAAAAATGGCGGTAGTGGCTCTTTTTATACGCATTAGTGGGCAGTGAGAGCCTCCGCAAAGCAAGGAAATGCGTATAAAACTGGTGGTTATGGCTCTTTTTATACGCATTCGGGGGCAGTGAGAACTCCCTCCAAGTGGAGAAATGCGTATAAAACAAACTATAACCCGCTAATTTATATGCATCAAATTGAAAATGCCACACAATAAGGCATGTTTTGTGCGTCAAAACAGACGCATATAAGGATGCCTTTTCGGTGATGGACTCGTTGCCTGCAGAAGAAAGCGACAGCGGCCATTTCAGACACCAACGGATTATGCCCCTTCGTCATGCTCTTGTGTATCCTTTCCGGATTTGGCAAGATATTAGTAAATAGTATGCGTGTGACCCCGGAGGCTTTTGAAAGATGCAAAACATCGGCTATGCCTGTCTGACCGTCGGTGTTCCCGGCACCCGACAGCGAATCTGTACGGCGGCGACTGCTTCGCCGAAGGTCTTGCTGGATTTGATTGAGTCGAATTTGGCCGCACTGGACAAGATCATTAACTATAACAGCCAAAACGGCATCAAGCTTTTTCGCATCAGTTCGGACATCATACCGTTCGGTTCTCACCCGGTGAATACGCTCCGATGGCAGGAGATTTTCGCGAATCAGTTGGCGAATCTCGGGCGAAAAGCGATCGCCAACGGGCTGCGGCTATCAATGCACCCGGGGCAATACACGGTGCTCAATTCGCCGGATGCGGATGTAGTCAGGCGCGCTATAGAGGACTTGAGATATCACGCGGGCTTTCTGGATGCACTGGGACTTTCCCGTGAACATAAGATCATTTTGCATGTCGGCGGCGTGTACGGCGATAAAGCGGCGGCCACGGAACGCTTCGTCCGGGCGTACCGGCTTTTGGATGAAAACATCCGCCGGCGTCTGGTGATTGAAAACGACGACCGACAGTATACGATCTCCGATGTCCTTTCCATCGGCAAAAGCGAAGGTATCCCGGTCGTCTTTGACAATCTTCATCATCAAGTGAATCCGGATGATCGTTTTTCGGAAACGGAATGGATCGCGGCGTGTGCGGGTACCTGGACGCCGGAAGACGGGAAGCCCAAGATCCATTATTCACAGCAGGATCAGGGGAAACGGCCGGGTTCGCATTCAGCCACGCTGGACGCGAGTGGCTTTTTGCGGTTTTACAGCGCTATCTCAGACCGCGACTTGGATATTATGGTCGAAGTCAAGGACAAGAACCTGTCCGCCATAAAGTGCATTAACGCGATCTCCGCACCCGAAATCCGACGCCTGGAAAAGGAATGGGGACGCTATAAATACTTGGTCCTGGAGCATTCTCCGCAAATTTACCGGGCAATCCGGGAGCTTCTTAAGGATAAACACGTATATCCGGTTGCGGATTTTTACGGGCTGATTGATGAAGCGATCGCGTCGCCGGTCAAACCGGGAAACGCGGTCACGGCCGCACAGCACGGATGGGGCTATTTTAAAGACGTGGTGGATGCGAAGACAAAGCAATCCTTTGAAAAACTTCTCCTGAAAGTGGGCGGGGGCGGGTCTGCCCTCGCCCTGAAACGCCTGCTGTGGAGGCTTACTGTTGAACAGATGCAGACGTTTTTACTGGATTCCCTATACTTTATGGAGCTGTTTTGAGGCGGGGGATGCCGGTTCGTTTTATGAAGACTCGGCATACTCGATACTACTGCAGAGGTAATATTCACTGTTTCAGCACAGCAGTTGTATACTGTAATCAGACGATTTTTGATTCGCGGGAGGTATCCATGAAGAGTTTATCGCTTACTCTGACAGTGGTGTTGATTATTTCGATTCTTCTGTGTACAGCTTGCTCGAAAAAAGGCGTCAATAAGCCGGTTGAATATACGGCGCAGTACAAGGTCGTCGTTGATGCTTTCGATTGGGGACCTGCTTCGACCAAGGCGATTGTATCTCTTACGCAGAGCTTCACGGAATCCGATTTGTGTTCTTTCGTCGTTACAGAAACGAGTCCGTCCGGTATACAAATTGATCGTACGGTCTCATCTGTATATTTGTGCGATTCAAATGGTAACCCGGTATCAGATTCCTCGGACCATATTGCGATTGAAATGGAGGTCGTACCCTGCGGTGCGGGATCGATTTTTTTATACAACACAATCGTGTACCGAAACGAATTCAGTGATAAGTATCAGCTGAATATCAGGCCGGCCGAGGGGGCGAAAGGATCTCTGTCCAAAACTACCGTCGATCCGGTGTATACAGAGATGCTTATTCCGGACATTTCTGTTTTTCAAACGGGGACATACACTGAGAATGCGATCACACTCAATTACGGACTCTATTCACCGGCGGAGGATGATTCCAAACATCCGCTGATCATCTGGCTGCATGGATACGGAGAAGGCGGCGATAATGTCGGTGTTGCGCTGCTCGGAAATCGAGTGACCGCATTTGCGGAAGAAGAGATTCAGAACGCTTTTTCCGGCGCATATGTTCTCCTTCCGCAGTGTCCGACGTATTGGTACGAATCGACATCGGGAAAAGTGATGGGCAGTACAGAACCGGATGAGTCAAGTATCTATTCAGAGCCTCTTATGGGGTTGATTCAACAGGTCCTTTCCGAAAATCAAGGGATTGATGCCGACCGCATATATATCGGAGGCTGCTCCGCAGGCGGTTACATGACGATGAACATGGTCTTATCCTATCCGGATACTTTTGCGGCGGCTTTTCCGGTATGTGCTTACTACCCCGATAAGTTAATCGACGAGCATGAGTTATCCGTTTTGACAGAAATGCCGCTTTGGTTTATATATTGTACCCGCGACAGTTCGGTGCCGCCGAAGAATTTTTCGGAAGCCACAATCGCGCGCCTCAAGAATACCGGGGGATTGGTTCATACCTCAATCTACGAAGACGTGCATGACATCACTGGTCAGCATAAAGATAAAAACGGAGAACCCTTTGTCTATAATCCTCACTTTTCATGGATCTATGTCTTGAATAGTGACTGCCACGACGGAGACGTCCGGCTGTGGGATTATCTGGCAACACAGGAGAACAAATGAAAAGTTCCGATCATTATAAAACCGATGCCCGAAAAGCAACGCCCCAAGCCGGCGACTCCCCGAAGGTAATCCATATTCTGGGCGCATCCGGCGCGGGGACAACCACGCTCGGCGAAACATTACGCGACCGGTTCGGATATACCCTTCTGGATTCGGATGATTATTTCTGGCTTCCGACCGATCCGAAATTTACGACGCCGAGGCCGGTTGAAGAGCGGCAGCGACACCTTTCAGCGGCCATCGCAAAAGCCGGAAAATGGGTGCTTTCGGGCTCTTCGTGCGGATGGGGGGATAGGTTTATTCCGCTTTTCGAAAAGATTATCCTGGTCGAGACTCCGACAGAGATCCGCATTGAACGCCTGAAAAGGCGCGAGCTTGACCGTTTCGGCGAGCGCGTTCTTCCGGGCGGGGATATGTATGAAGACCACCTGGAGTTTCTGGCATGGGCGGCGCGATATGATACGGCCGGTCCGGAACAGCGAAGTCGCGCATTGCATGAGGAGTGGCTGCGAAAAGTCTCATGCCCGGTTGTTGTCGTCGACGGAACGTTACCCGCGGAGGAAATGCTCCGGCAGGCCGGCATAAAGTAACACCACTCACATATCAACAAGAAGAGGAGTTTTTTTAATGGGAAATGATTGTAAATTCAGCGGAAAAGCGAATGTTTATGCCAGGTTCCGGCCTAAATACCCTGAGGAATTTTTGGAGTATCTCACTGCAGACTGCGGTCTGTATCCGGGTATCAATGTTGCGGATATCGGTTCAGGAACCGGTATCCTGACACGTCAACTACTGACACGTAGTGTAAGAGTTTTTGCTGTTGAGCCGAATAGTGATATGAGAAAAACAGCCGAAGCCGAGCTGTCGGCTTGTTCGGAATTTGTTTCCGTAAATGCGTCAGCAGAGCATACCGGACTTCACGATAAAAGCATTGATCTGATCACCGTTGCACAGGCTTTTCATTGGTTTGATCCGATCCGGTTTCAATCGGAGTGCAGAAGGATATGCAAGCCCAATGCCAAGGTGGTTCTTGTCTGGAACACTCGGGACGAGGAGAACCCCATTGTGAAGGACCTTGGAATCGTCTGTCGAAAATTCTGCCCGGAATTTAAAGGATTCAGCGGGGGAACGCAAAACTCATCTGAAATATTCCGGCAGTTTTTTCGTGACGGAACGTATGAGCACATGATTTTCCGGAACGATCTGGTTACCGACAGGGAAAGCTTTCTGGGAGGCACGATGTCTGCTTCATATTCTCTTACGAAGAACGACCCGGAATATCAGGCATATGTTGACGCTATTCTCCTTATCTTCGATAAGTATTCATGTGAGGATCGGTTGGTCATTCCCAATCGGACACACAGCTACGCCGGACGGGTGTAGCTGCTTTTCAAAAAGTTTTTGCGTAGTTTCCGGATCATGTGTATGGCCGTATACTCTCATGAACAGCCCATTCATGCTAAGCATGAAAAAACTTTACTGAACGATAAATAGGAGGAACCCCCTATGATTTTTTATTTTTCAGCCACCGGCAACTCAAAACATGTCGCTTCCGGATTATCGAAAAGCACAAATGAGCAAATGGTCTCGATCACCGACTGCATGAAGAGCGGGCTTTATCGGTTTTCGATCGGAAAGGATGAGGCGATCGGACTAGTATTCCCGACATACTTTTTCAAGGTGCCGGCAATCGCATTCGATTTTCTGGAAAAAGCGGAGTTCTCTGCGGAGGGTAAACCGTATGTTTATTTTGTCGCTACGTACGGCACAACATGCGGATGCAGCGGGGCGGTGGTCAATGAGTATATGGCCGGAAAAGGGTTTCCGCTAGATGGCCGGTACAGTGTCCGGATGCCGGATTCATGGACGCCTATGTTTGATCTTTCGGACAAAACAAGCGTCGCACGAATAAATGAAGCGGCAGAACCGGTGATTGACGAAATTATCCGTAAAGTGCAGGCAAAAGCACGGGGTAATTTCATGAAGACGAGACTTCCAAGGTTTGCCGGCGCAATCTATTACAAAAATTATGACAAACAAAGGACCACGGACCATTTCCATCTGGATCCTTCCTGTATCGGTTGTGGTTTGTGTGCGGAAATGTGCCCGGCGGACGCCATAGAAATACAGGGCGGCAAACCCGTTTGGATTAAGGATCAATGCCAGGCTTGCCTTGGCTGCCTGCACAGATGTCCGACTTTTTCGATCCAATATGGGGAAAAGACCAAGCAACACGGACAGTATATACATCCGCTTACCGGCAGAGACAAAACGGAAAATTGAGTTGCTCTTCCAACTACGCATGTATATCCTATATACTGATGATGTTATTCATTTATAAGCCCGGTTATCGTTTTAAGTTATGGGGGAAATATGAAAATTGTTGCAATGAATTGCCCGAACTGCGGCGGAAAGCTCACAATCAATGGTGCGAGTAAACAGCTGGTTTGTGAAAGCTGTAACAGTCTGCTGCGGGTAGATGAGGATGAAAAGCATACTGTTAATGAAACATTGAATCCTGTTCAGCAGGCAAAAAAAATCGAGTTGGAAAAGATGCTGGACCGGTTAAAGCAGAAAGTCGCGATGTACAGAGGAAGAGGAATCCTGGACCCCGACGAGGTCGGGTTTATCAAGCAGCACGACCTGAAAGCCATACGTGCGATGTCCCCCAGAAACAGAAATGCCTACTTCCTAGAGGATCAATTGAACACGATTGAGCGCATGACAATTAACGGAATTATCCTGGATATGACTCTGGGATCAGACGCTGTCCTTTCCGTCATTAACACAGTTAACGATGAAGTAGTCTATAGTAATCTGTTGGAAAAAGTAGCAATATTGAGCATTCAGGAGCCGGGACTCATACTGCCCGGCAAAGCCGTTCTCGGCACACGAAACGACCCGGTCGGTCCAACGATCACTTTTCGCTATTCAGATGGAAGCAGTACAGAATTCAACAGATTAGTAAAGTACATTTCAAAAGTCGCTCAGATCCCGAATCCGGAGTAGCAACCGTCCGAGAACGAGATGAATGTATAAGCGTTTTCAAGCGGAAGGAGCCATGAATATGAGAAGAGCAGACAGGGAAGTGACCGATCCGGAGAAAATTCTGGAGATGGTCCGAAGATGTACTTGTTGCCGAATCGGTTTTTGCGATGACGGGAAGGTTTATATTGTTCCGCTGAGTTTTGGGTTTGCGAAGACGGGGAATACTTATGTTTTCTATTTTCACAGCGCGCGGGAAGGAAGAAAACTCGATTTGATCCGAAAAAATCCCGATGTCGGATTCGAAATGGATTCGGATTATGAGATTATTGCCGGGGATGTTGCGTGCGATTATTCCGCTCGTTTCCGGAGCATCATCGGAAACGGAACCTTATCGATGGTTGAATCCATGGAGGAGAAAAGGCTGGGATTAACCTTGATTATGGAACAGCAGGCAGGCAGGCAGGACTGGGTTTTTCATGACAAAATGGTTGACGCGGTCGCTGTTTTCAAGTTGACCGTGACGGAAATGAGTTGTAAGGAGCGTATGTAATCCGTTTATCGCAAGGAAAGGAATCATCCGTGGATAAGCTACTTGAACTTCTGGAAAAGAAGGGACCTCTCACCGGCAAAGAATTGCTCCGGGAAACCGGTATGGACGAATTTACCGCGTGGCGAAATTGCTTCAGTAATGAGAAGGTCTTGATGAAAACGATCGGCACACGGTATCTGAGACTTGACCGGGCCGTGGAAGGATATGCGAGGCTTTCGCCGTCCATCGTCAGGGAGTTTTTCGGGTACACCGTTATCGGTACCGAACATCGTCTTCCGGAGATTGAAGCGAAGGCAAAATCAGTTCACGAGGATATTATCCGGATCAGCCGGAAGAAGTTTGATCTGGCGCAGGAGGTCATCCGCAAAATCGTCGAATCCAAAGAAGCGGCAGACCGAATCAAAAAGTGTGCCTGTTTTATGATTGCCGGGGATGTGGCTTATGAAATGGCACACCTGGAGCCCCGTCCCGAAGTGTCTACCGGTAAGCTGGTGAAAGGCTCGGATCTGGATATTGTTGTGGTTACTCAGGACCTGCCCAGAAATATGATGGATATGCTGGATCGCTCCATCTATGATAAGAAGAGCTACCTGCTCAAGAACCCCAGCTATAACGAAGAGATTGATTATGTGATCAAGGACATTTCCAAGGTGGAAGATCAATTGAACTTCGACAATTTCGAATCGATGGTCGCTTCCAAGGTTCTTCACGAGGCCAAATATCTTTACGGGAACATCGGAATTTATAAAAATATAAAGAAGATACTCGACGAAAAAGGCATTCCGAAAATAGTCAGCGCGATGGAGGAGGAAGCCTTAATCAATCGCAATAAGGCGGCGATCCACCTGTCCAAACTGGGCGACAAGGAGCCCGATGAAGAGGACATGAAATTGTTTTACACGAAGGAAGAACGCGAGGAATTTTTCTAGAAAAAATGCCTCCGCGAAGCTGCGGAGGCATTTTGGATTCAATCGACAGAATCGGACTCAGAGACCGTATTCGAGCTTCATCTTTTCCACATGCTTATAGTGCTCAAGACCATTCAGTTTGGAAGCGGCTGCCGTGTCGAGGACGACGGTTACTCCGCCGCTGTGCAGCTGAATTGCCGAGGCGGTGATTTGGGAAGTCAGCGGCCCTTCGATGCTCTTGGCAACGACGTCCGCTTTTTTCGCTCCGTTTGCGATCATGATGATATTTTTGGCTTCCAAAATGGTTCCAATGCCCATGGTGATGGCAAAATGCGGCATTTGCTCCCTTCCAAAACCTGCATCTTTATAAAACATTTCGAAATTATCGTCGAGGGTCTGTTGTGTGAGGGCTTGAAGACGGGTTCTGGATTGAAGTGATGATCCGGGTTCGTTAAATGCCCAGTGTCCGTCGCCGCCGATTCCCAGGAGCTGCAAATCGATTCCGCCGGCTTTTTTGATTTCGTCTTCGTACCACTTGCAGAACGCGGCGGGGTCCTTAGCCCTTCCGTCGGGAACGTGTGTATTTTCCATTTTGATATTAATGTGCTTGAAAAGCTCTTCGTACATGAATCGTGCATAGCTTTGATCCTGCTCATAGGGCTTTTCCGAATCGAAGCCGGCTCCGTAGTATTCATCCAGATTGAACGTCTTAACCTGCGAAAAATCGAGACCTTCCTCTTTGTGCATCCGGACCAGTTCTTTATAAGTGCCGATCGGGGTGCCTCCGGTGGCAAGACCCAATACGCAATCCGGTTTTGACTTGACCAGGGCGGCGATTAATTTAGCGGTGTAAAGGCTGATGTCGGAATAGTTATCTCTGACAATAATGTCCATAATTTATCCCCCATTGAATAAAATTAGTGTTTTCATTATATGCTTTTCAATTTCAAATTCCAGTAAATTGTCTGATTTTTTTGGGGACACATCGCTTGCAGTCGAGTCGTCACGGTTTGCTACTTGATCTCCCCGGAAACGCGCGTGAGCCAATCTCCGACCAGTGCCTCAAAAACCTCTTTCTGCTCGATTTGCAGATTGTGACCGGCCATGTCGAGCGCCGCATAAGTCGCCCGCGTGTAATCTTCAGTCAGGCGAAAAGGGTTCTTGTATCCGACAACATGATCCTGCCGCCCCGACAGGATCAAGGCCGGCTTATCGAACGGAACCGGCATGTCCTCAAGCGGAAACGAGAAGGCGCCGTCCAGGCGCTTTTCGAGGAAATCACGGTCGAATCTTGAAAAAGCCGGCTCGATCTCCGCCTTATACCTTGCGTAAACGTCCCTGGTCTGCACTGCGTGGAAACCCATAAACCCTTGTTTCTCCTCCTCGGGAATGCCCTCGAAAAACGCCTCATCCGATCGCAACACACGGAGCGGCGGCACGTTCTGCGGAACGGCACCGGGGATGACGCAAGGGCAGATCAGGAGAAGGCCGTCGACGATCTCCTTTCGCGCATGCAGAAAACCACGCGCGAGAAAACATCCGAAGGACTCGCCGGCCAGAAGGACTCGCTCCCCCGGAATCACCTCATCGACGAACGCCAGAATCGCGTCAAGCATCTGATCGGCGTTATGAATTGATGCCCCGGCAGTTGATCTCCCCATGCCGGGAAGATCTAAATAAACGCGCCTGAAAGTTCCGGCAAACCGCTCGAAAACCGGCTCCATACAGCCCTTCATCAGTTCTCTGTCGACGCTCCAGCCGTGAAGCATCAGGATCGGGAATCCCTCGCCGCGAATCTCATAATCAATGACCGAATCGCCTGCTGCGACGGTACCATACGTAACCATATCCATATTAAACTCCCCCGGAAACCGATTCCGAATGCTCGCGATCACCCAAGCGCGAAGGATAAAACAGATCATACTCCAACGCTCACTCCTTGATAATAGCACAAAAAACTTCCGGCCCCTCGAGAGAGAAACCGGAAGTTTCTGATTGAATCGAATTTACGATATGGATCAGAAAGAAACCTTCACTGACTCTCTTTCAGCTTCCGCGATCTGCAGGAACTCGATGTGCTTAAAGCCGGTTAAGGCTGCCGCGATATTGGCGGGGAAAGTTTGGATGGAGTTATTGTATTTCAGTACGGTGTCGTTATAGAACTGACGTGACATGGCAATCTTATCTTCCGTGGAAGCCAACTCCTGCTGCAACTGCGAAAAATTGGCGCTTGCTTTCAGTTCCGGATAGCTCTCGCTGACGGCCAGGAGGCGGTGCAGCGCACCGGTCATCTTCTGATCGGCATTGGTGGCTTCCTGCAAGTTCTTGCTGTTCATCGCTTCCGCACGGGCCTTGGTGACCGCTTCGATGGTCTCGCGCTCGAATGAAGCGACACCCTTTACAGTCTCGATGAGGTTGGGGATCAGTTCAAAGCGACGCTTGAGTTGAACGTCGATCTGAGCGGACTGATCCTTGACACGGTTGCGTATTTTCACGAACTTGTTAAAGGACGAAATCAAGAAAATAGCCAGTAACAGAACGACAACACCCACAACAACAAGAACGATTTGTAAATCAGACATTTGTTACCCTCCATATACTATCGAATTATAGTTTTAACTTAGTCAATTATGTCCCATGAATTTAATCGCGTCAATATCAAGTGATTTGCGTTGAAATATTTCCTTCAATATCTGATCATTTTCTTCGAGCACGACTGCGTAGATCAGGAAATCATCCCACAAAACTAATTGCTCCTTATTGACTTCCGACAGCTCCGAGAAATCATGTAAAAAGTTCTTCATTCCGTAAATATATTCGGTCAGTTCTTCCCCTTCGCGTGTTCGCGTAAGCCGCTCGATACCCAAAAGTCCGGAAATGACACGGACACCGACAATCACCGGCCAGACCAAGGACACAACATACAAAATCGCGAAGATGAGCAAGATCATCACGCCCAGCGCGAACTTGCCGTCTGTTGTGATTAACTGAACAAATTCGCGGTTTCCGGCACCCTCCGGAAGCGCCTCCCCGATCACATATTTGATAATATCATTTTTTGAGATGAGAGCCGCCATCACTGAAATCAGAATCGGAACAAATGCGAGACTGGCACAACCGAGACAGCACGTAGAAGTGTTTTTCTTTTTAAGAACTTCCGGATCCGTGTTCTGAAAATAACGGCCGGAGCGCACTTCCTGGGTAGCGGTGCTTTTCCAGCCTGACAATTGTGCCGCCAGCTCTCCGGACAGCATGCCGCCATTCGATTCAATCACCTGCAGCAGGATCTTATCGCTCGGAAGAAGGCTCGGATCGTCCGGGCGAAGTACTTTTGCGACATTTCCCTCTATCGAGATGATTCCGTTCATCTGATAGTGAAGAAGTGTTGCGGTAACGTCCTTTTCGGGCTCGATTTGCATATCGGTCAGCATGCTGATCGTAACCGGGGAGATGCCGTCCAGTTTTTCGCGAAAATAATCGAGATCCTGAATTGACTCAAAGGATGCCCTGCGAACGACTTTCAATTTGATTTGTCGAAAAACGGCGCGCCAGATCAGCATCAGCGGAACCGATAAGAGGATTGCTACGTACAGAAACGCGATTAAGAGCACTGCGACGCCGCCCTTTATAGAGCTGTCCTCCGTTATTGCGGATAAGTTTGCCAGCAATAAAAGCGCGAAGATCGGGACCGGAAATAGAAGGCCGAGTGCCTCGATTATTTTCCACTTCCTCGTTCTCTTGGTCCGGATATATTTCTTCTTCAAAAGGTGCTCCGTTCTTGTGCAAGCCGGTTGCCCGGGCAATCGGCGGCACGGTATATAATATGTTTTACTTTACTATATTTATACGGATGAGCACAATTTGTCAAGATTTTTACATGAGGGAACGGAACATCATCCACCGGCCGGAGGACAGCACTTTTAAGAAAACCCTGGGCTGCGACATCTTTTTCTTGCCGGATTTTTCTGATATACTTTCCTTGATATTTCTAAATTGCCTCAGGTCTCATCACATTCTAAAAGGGAATCGATTTCATGCAACTTCGGGATTTGACAAAATACAAGCATATTGTAATTCAGTGCCACGATAATCCGGATCCCGATGCGGTTGCGTCGGGTTTTGCGCTGTACCGTTATTTTTCGGGCGATCCCTCAAAATCTGTCCGGTTGGTATATGCGGGGAAGTACCTGATTCAAAAGCCGAACATCCTGATGATGACGGAGCGCCTTTTCATTCCGATTCAGCATGTTGACGGGCTTCCGGAGGTGCCGGAACTGCTCGTGATCGTTGACGGTCAATACGGCCAGGGAAATGTAACACGGCTTCCGGGGGAACATATCGCGGTGATCGACCATCATCCGGACAGCGGACGGAAATTCGATCACAGCGATATCCGAAGTGCTTACGGCAGCTGTTCGACGGTTGTGTATCAATTATTGACGGACTCCGGTTTTGATGTAAATGATGACATTGATTTGGCGACGGCGCTGTACTATGGCCTTTATACCGATACCAACAGTTTCTCGGAAATTGCCCATCCTGCGGACAAGGATCTTCGCGATGATCTGGTCTTCAATAAGAGTTTTATGAATGCGCTTCGCAACGCCAATTTGTCTTCCGAAGATATTCTTCTTGCGGGGGATGCGCTGAATTCGGCGTTCTTCGATGAGAATAACCGGTTTGCCATTGCGGAAGCCGGCCCGTGTGACCCCAATATTCTGGGATTTATCAGCGACATGTTGATTCAGGTATATGAGTGTGATTCCTGTGTCGTATTTTGCCGGCTGCCGTTCGGGATCAAATTCTCGGTGCGAAGTTGTACGCCGGAACTGCATGCCGGTGAAATGGCCCGGATGCTTGCCGCAAATATCGGGTCGGGCGGCGGGCATGCCGAGAAAGCCGGCGGATTCCTGCATGAAGATGCACTTGCCTTGGCTTTGGAGGACATGGAGAGCTCGGACACCGATTTTTTCGCCATCAGTATCTGTGCCTACAAAAAAAGCTATGACATCATTTATGCTTCGGAATTCGAACCGGATTTGGACACGATGTCGGTTTATGTGAAGAATCGGATCCCGCTTGGATTTGTAAGGTCACTGGATGTTCTGAACGACGGGGATTTCGCTACGGTTCGAACCCTTGAGGGAGACATCAATATTCGTGCGTCCGATGATATTTATATCATGATCGGGGTGTCGGGCGAGGTCTATCCGATTCAGAAGGAAACCTTCGAAAAACGCTACATTCCCTCCGATGAAGCATACTCCGGAGTGTTCGAATATAATCCGACCATTAAGCAAACTCACACGCAACAATCCGTAGCCCTTACGGATCATGCCTGGGTCTGTATTCCGACGGATGACACTCAAATATACGCGCGCCCTTTGGATCGAACCGTCAAAGTCTTCACCTCCTGGGATCCGGAACACTATATGCTCGGTACCCCCGGCGACATGCTTGCGGCTCATTATAATAATCCGAAAGATGTCTATGTAATCGCGAAGGAGATTTTTTCGCTGACCTATCACCCGGTTGAAGAGTGATTCCGGTGCCCGGTTTCAGCTGTCAATATAGTATTTAATCCGGTTCTCTTCGGATAATGTCTTGTCACCCAGGACTTCATCGGCGAGCCGGTATAAATCGTCCAGTTCACGATAGGGGATTCGCCCGAACATATATCTATCAGCGATAAAAACGTACTCCGCATCCTGACTGAAGGCCGCAAAATAAGGGACTTCCGCCATTGGATAAATCTCTTTATCCACGTTCAGAAACAGTGCTTTTGCATCCGAGACTGCCGCTATTATCTTGTGATCGCTGTTGTAAATCCAATGAGTGATCTCACGCATGACATCCGCGCCGGTATAAACAAGACGTCCGGTATCAACACTTGCCGCACGAATGCGGAAGTCATTTGACTGAAAAACCAGCGTGGCGTCATTATCAATGAAACATCCTGAAAAAACATCCGAATTAACCCCGCTGATTCGGGATAAGGTTTTGCCGCTACTCATATCAACAATATGAATGTATTGATCCGCTCCGGGAATCGCGACATAATCACCGGTTGACGAAAAAGCAAGCTGAATTTTAAATCCTTGCATCAGATCGATGCGTTCATCAAAAACAATTTTCGAACCGTCTCCGGTTTCCATAGCGAAAAGCCCTTCTTCGCCACTCAAAATCACAAAACTTGCGTCATCGGAAACGGCGACGAATTGCTCGTTTATAAGCGCAGTATCGAAAATGATCGATCTTGTCTCAACGGACATCACCCGAAGTCGAGCATAGTCGACAAGAACGAGGTGCGTTTGCGCTGTATTCGAATAAAAAGCAATGAAGGCATCTTCATCGCTCTTCACCACTTCAAGTGTGTCTTTCTCGAGATCATAGTATTGGATTGAGTCATCATTCATGGCATAAAAGATCCCGTCCTCGTCGAAGACGGCACAATCCGCAAAACCGGGAAGTCTTTTCTGCACTAAAAGCGCTCCGGAGTCTGTGTCAAAAACATATACTTCGGTTGCCTCGCCCGAATTTCTTCCGATGAGAAGATATTGACCGTTCGGGCTGACCTGCTGTATATCGGTGTATTCCGAAGAGGAAAATTCATACGATATCTCCAGATCCGGTGCTTCAACATACGAATAAACCATAATTGATTTTGCGTCATAAGGAATAACCATCATATATCCGGCCGATCCGACCATCGACGAAATGTCGGTCTTTATGAACATATCATATTCTTTATACTCACTGCCGGTATACATATTGCCCCACTTCACATGCCCCATATCCGTCGTGTAAATGAACAGTCCGGCATCCGGATTCATCACTGATCCGGTGATATATGACGGAGCGATCATCTCAGACACCTTATCACCTGTCGCAAGGTCAAAAACGAAGACACGGTTCTCAACAACCAGTAAAATGTGATCGCCCGCATCCGCAGATTCAATAAAACAGACTTTGTTAATAAATAAGTCGAACATTGAACGCTTTACAGACACTTCTGATGTCCACAAAACGGACTTCGGATCGGCATCATGACAAGAGAATTGAATATCAATTAATCCGTATGCTTCATCCCAGTTTGAAGAATCATACGAACCGATAACGAGTTTGTCATAAGGGGCATATGAAGCAAAAAATACACCCGAATATGGAAGGTCTATGCTTGAAACAACGGTTTTCGTTTTAATATCGAAGACTTGAGCGACGGCAACTGAATCTTCCGAAAAAAGATTTGAATACACAACTGCCAACTGCGACCCATCCCGTGACAACGCCATCATGGAAATCGACCGCTCCAAATTAGCGACGGGCACGGAAGTCATCAGCCTGCCGTCATTTGCATTGAGCAGATAAGCGTCTTCTGAACCGCTAAGCTCTATTGCGATCACGGACTCATTGCCGCTGATGGCGTAACAGGGCGCGACCAAAAAACTATAAGCGGTATACGATGCACTTAGAGAATTATATTCGACCTCCCAGACAAAGGAGCCGTCCAAACCGTTGATGCAAATCATTTTATTGCTCGAAAAAGCGATGACCCGCTCATTTTTTAAGAGAATATAGTCATAAATACGATCTGTCGGTGACTCATCCGTTGCTGCAGTCAAATCAGAAATCGACTTTCCTGTCTTGATGTCAAACAAATTCAAAACGCCGCGCGAGTCCAGTACAGCGAAAAATGTACCTGCCTCCGAACACTTCACATTTTCTGTCACAACATCCCTGTGCTCAATCGTATAATCCGGAACAAGGTCAGAGCCGATCGCATAGGCATTCAGTGCCCTGGACAAAGCATACTCCGCCTGAGGTACAACCGGCCGGTCCGGATGGGAGAGGTCCTGCGGAAGGGCTTCGAGTGCCACAAGAATGGCATTGGTGCGGTCGCCCTCCTCCAACAATCGCAAAGATGTATCGGCCAAATACATGGACTGGGTGATTTGCTGCTTCCTGAAATTTTCGAGAATCTTCTGATTCTGAAAGTAATTATAAACACCGAAAAGCACTGCTAAAATTGAAAAAGCCGTTACTGCGGTTGCAATCCGGCGATTCTGCCGGTCGCGATGGCGCTGCTTCAAATCGTCATAACGACAACCCAGAATCGGTGCCGCCAACCGGAATATATCTTTCCGGATTTTCTTTCTTCTTGATGCTGTATCCGGTGCCCGGTAATCGGCAGCAAACGGTTCGGCAAGGACCTCATAGACATGGCTTTCACCGTTCACGTCTATTTCCCGCCGATCTTCATAAAGAAGCGGTTTGGGGAAAGAGTCTTTGGGTTCACCCTCAATGATTACGGGCAGGATTCGCTCCCGGCCGTGAACCTTAATGAAGTAGGATACTTCGTTCTCGACCCATTCCGACTCCGGCGTGCGAGGCGAGCAGATAACGATCAAGTACTCCGATGAATCAAGTGCCGACAAGATCTCGTCACTCAGACTGGAGGATACCGTAAGCTCTTCCTGATCCCTGAATACGCGCTCAATCTTACGCTTGCCGGAGGACTTTCGGATTGCTTTCGGAACCCGAAGATTCTCGAGCTGCTTGTGGATCATTTCCGAGACTTCTATATCCATCGGCGCATGCCTGTAACTGATAAACGCATCGTACTTCATCTTGATGTCCGCCTGTCTTATGAATTGAATTGCTATGATGACCGGCGCGGTGTTTTTCGCAACGCACCGGGAGAGACACTTTTTGATATTATAACGAAAAACCGGTCGAATCACCATATCCGAATCGTGTACGGACGGTCGACAGGACAACGGATGAGTAAATGTTGACAAAATTTCCTTACGGGTGTATATAGAAAGTAGTTAGCACTCTATGGGCGAGAGTGCTAACCGGAGTTAAAAAACTATACATTTTTTAGAAAAGGAGTTGTTGAATATGTCTGGAATGATCCCTTTTAATCGAAACAGAAAAACAGAACTTCAGAACGCCGGATACGATACACTGTATCGTAACATGCTTGATGACTTTTTTTCGGACGGCTTTCCTTTCCGGAGGAATCTGTTGAACGATACATTCAAACTGGACGTCCGGGAGGATGAGAAAGCATACACCGTTGCGGCTGAGCTGCCCGGTGTAAAGAAGGAAGAAATCAATCTGGCTATTGAAGAAGGAAAATTAAGCATTCGGGTGTCCCGGGATGAGAATAGCGAGGACAAATCCGGAAATTATATACACAAGGAAAGACGTTACTGCTCCATGGAAAGGAATATCTATCTTGCCGACGCGGACGAATCCGCGGTGAAGGCGGAGCTTAAGGACGGCGTTCTTACGATTGAAGTCCCCCGCAGGGAGAAAAAGGACAAGTCCGTCAGGATCGACGTCAAATAATGGATCTATCGTCCGAACCGGTATCACAATCACCGCACCTCGCCCAGGGTGCGGTTTTTCATGTATTGTCAGTATTTTTCCTCCCTAAACATTTACAGCAGCAGTTTGTAGCGCTACAGTTGATGTAGATAATACGGAGACATTTATCTGCGTGAGGATGTATATGCGAAGATTTCGATCCCTCGTATGCCTGGTTGTCGCTTATTCCATCATTTTTTCAAGTATACTGTCAGGCTGTTCCGATAAACCCGACACGAGCGAAGAAATCACGGCGGTGGTGGAGTCGTTTTTTGAGGAGCTTCAATCCGGGTCATTTTCCCAAAACGGGTATACTTCTTCGTACGCGAAGGATACACCGTTTGCGAGTCTGGTTTTTGAAGATGAAGGTATTCGACCCTGCATGGATACTGCACTCGGGGAAATTGCGTATGAAGTGACAAAGGTTGAAGGGGATACGGAGAGCAGGACCGGCACCTGTACGCTCCTGGTGACGCTTCCGGATCCGGAAGAGGAACTCGAAGGTATAGAAGAGGAATGGGTCACAGTAGAGCACTTAAGTCATGCGATTCTTTTGGCGGACTCCACAAAACGCGTCTCAAAAGTATCCTTATCGATGATATATGACGCGGAAGCAAAAGAATGGATGATCTCAGATTCGACTGAACTGGCTAACGCAATAGGGACACCGTACACGGAGTTGAATTTGTATTCCGCAGCCGGGGATCCGCGGGTCGCTTTGGAAAACTTCTTGGATACGCTTACATTATGTAAATATACGGAACTGGAGTCTTTTCTTAAAGATGAAAAGACATATGACCTTCTGTTCCCGGGGGATGTGGATATAAGCGAAAGGAAAGCGTTTTTCGAGCAGATAAAGTATGAAATTGAAGAGATGACTTTTAATGACGGAGGTTATGAGATCAAGGTGCTCTTTGAGTATGTCGATTTGCAGGCCGTTTCGGATCGATTGGCACAGAGTGCGGATTTAGTCTGTGAAATGTTCAAGTTTGTTCTGACCGGGCTGTTGTCTGAAACAGAAAGCCCTAATCTTGATCAATACAGAGCTCGAGAGTCAGATCTTTCCATAGCGGAGATAACGCACCCCAATGCACTAAGACTTCAGGAAAGGGTCATCATCCGTCTGGAGCCGTCGGAAGACGGGAAGCAGTGGCAGATTGCGGAACTGCCCGCTTTTATGACGAAAGTGGATTTCAAATCCGATCCGTCTGCGGATTGGGTGAATAAAGCAGCGGTGGGCATGGCATTGATCGAGCTTTTCGATGAGGGAATTATTTCACAGACCGTGCTGGACGAACAGTTTCAGAAATATGGAATCGAGGGAATCAAATACAGTTCCAGGCAAGTTGTCGGGAGCCTTATCAGCTATGAGTTTATCGATTTGAATACGCTTGAAAAGGTTGAATATTATCGTTCGGGTGAGACATATGAGCTGACATACAAACTTGAATTTGATCGGGACTGGCCGGATCTCACATATAGCCTGGTCGTTATCGATGATGCAACCGGAGACGTAATGAATCGCTTTGAAGTGGCAACCGATACACCATTTCCTTCGATCTACGCAGGTAAGGTTGGAAACGGCGGCGAACTTTGGGCGCCCGGATCATACACACTGCTGTTCCTGCTGCCGGACTCAACGGTGCTTGTGTACATGAGTATCGAAGTGAAATAATGGCAACTTTTTAGGAGCGTCAATTGCATCACGGAGGCGATCAAAGCAAAGGACTCATATTTCCATGCCCATGCCACGGAAATCCAGTATAAGAAACCCTATGAGGAATGGATTGCCCGGCCGCCGTTATCCTCGTTCAATTTCATGATAAGGAATTTGAAGAGATAACGGTTTTCCGGAAACTCCACGGTGCTTTCCAGTTCTGACAGTTCTTTTTGCGCCTCCGCCAACTTGGCATCTGCGCCCGCGTAACCGTTTTCCAGAGCGACGCGCCACTCCAGTACCTGCGTGTATGCGCGGTATGCATCAACTGCTTCCCGGTATTTATCGAATTCTTCCCCGGTGTACAGATCAGATGCATTCAGTTGATTGTAGAGTGCGGAAAAATCGCGATCGTAATAACGCTGGTCACATAAGCTGATGTGGTCTACCAAGTCTAACTTATTATCGTCCGACAACCCTCCCAGAGAGGCAAGTAGCAACACCGCGGCAATTATGATCAGCAGGATAGTGACAGTCACTTTAATGAAAAGACAAAGGATAAAGAGCTTCTTGATTCGGGGAGTATTCATTTCGCATGCCCTCCCTCAATAATCAGGGCCTCAAAGGCATCCTGATCCGAATCTTCCAGCTTTTCACCGGAAAGAAGTGAGAGCTCCTTTTCCGAGAACCCGAGCATATTGATCGCAAAATCCCGAACCTCTGTCTGGTATGCCTCCAAATTTTCCCGGTTTCTCTCAGTTATATCCAAATCCAAAGAAAAGGGAGGAGACAAAACATTGTGCATGGAGCTGATCAGATAGTGTGCGTCATTATCGGACATTACAGTATCACGTGTCTCGAAAAACCGGAGACGATAAACTGAGAAATCTAAATAATAGTCGTGGAGACGAGCCATGTGGAAATACTCGGGATAGTCAGATCCGTAAGAGTCATTCTTGCGTATAAATTCATTCATCTCTACGAAGCGCCCCTCTGTGTAGAGTTGTTCGAGTTTCGCGAGAGTTTTGTCATGGTTGATACCGGAAGAAATTTCCTTTACTTTTGACGATATTACGAAAAAACCGGAAATGCCGATGAACAGGCATATAAACAAGGAAATAATGCCAAGGAGAATCCGCCCGATCACCCGGTCGAAAACCAGGAGATCCACACTGGTGCCGTACTTTTGAAGGGTGTTTTCATATTTCGCCCTTTCTGCTCCGATTCGAAGCAGCCAAGCCTCGCCTTTGGGGTTTACGGTACCGCAGTAGGGGCAGTTTGGCACCGAGGACGAATAGTTTTGCCCGCAATTCTGGCAATTCATGCGGTACCTCCGCTCAGCCTGGACGCGGATATCTCTCTGAGCTCTGAATAGTCCGGCGTCTCATCCTTCGAAATATCAATTCCTTGCAGAATCTCCGCATCCGTCAGCAGGTAATATTTTTGAAGCAGCACCTTTGCCCGGGAAGAAATATCAGCAAGCAATTCCTCTTCTCCGTAAACATATCCCTTGTCTTTCATTTGCTCACATTTACTCAGCAAAGCAAATAAAGCTTTGAAATCGGAATCCAGCTCCTCGGCATCTTCGGGATAACGTGAAATATGATCTGATTTTTCTTTGCTGTGACCCTCATACCAATTGATTTGACTGTAAAGATATGACATCGTACTGTATTTACTATATGTAGCGCCTAAATAATCAGAGTCGCTCCGAAGCATTATGTCTATTGCCTCGAAATCGCCCGCGACATAAAGCGCTTCGAGCTCGCGCAGGGCTTTTTGCTGTTTCCGGTACTCATTTTGGGATTGAAGCGATCGGAGCTGATTCCCGCAATAGGCCGTTACTATGGCAAGAACAAATAAGATCAGGACCGCAGCGATCACCCGGTACATTATATATGATGCCTGACGTGCGGCATTTTGGGGCTTCTCGGAAAAGTCGCGTGTTTTCTCCGAAATGCGCGCAATTTCGCGCTCCTGTTGGTGACCTGCCAGGATCTCATTTTCCCAACCGCAGAAAGGGCAAATGATTACGGTATCGCCGATTATTCCGTCACAATTCTTGCATCTCATCGATTGTCCTTTGCTCTGATTGATCCGCTTTGTCATTGAGTCAAACCGGAGATTAGACTTTTTGCATAACTGAATCATTATATCAATGTATACAGAAAATTAAAATAAATCGCAGGGTTTGTTAATTGATAATATCATAGAATTATATCAAGGAGTGTAACATCACCAAGGCTGTGTTAACTAAGAAAGAATAAGCCTTAATTGCAAATTGCCGACGGAGTAGCAAAAACCATTCAACCAAGACGTTTTAAGTGAGATTGCGGGTTTTTGTTAGCAAACGTGAATAGTATTGCGGAGGCATGCTTATGAAAAATCGAAAAAGAAATCGAATCCTGGTTATATTTTTGGCTGTTATGATGGTAGTTACCTCAAGCTGTGTAAGTATTCGTGACAAAGAAAGCCCTGAAGATCAAAGCGACGATTTTACAAAGTATAAATCATTATCCAAAGCATTTTCTGAAGATGGAAATGCGACCGTTACACTTTCGGATGACGAAACGTTTGATCTGACCGGCGTTAGTATCGTTGGAAGGAAAGAGATAATCCTCAACGATTCCTCACTAGAACTAAAAGGGGAGCTTTCTGTATCCGAAGAAGGCGTTATAGACATTAAGCCGGGCAAAGGATATAAGGATGGCGTAATCGACTTAAGTGATCTTCGCTTCGACGTTTCCCAAGTCCCGCAGTCTCTGCGGCAAGAGTTGTCTTTTATCGAAATCAGACCCGGGGTGGAAATTGAAGAACCGGAAATGAGTGATGGTTTCAGATTGATGGAGTTTTCCGATACGCTGACGGCCATCATATATTTTCCTGTTGAACTGACTCCGGAAGCAACGGATCCAAGCGCAGAAGATGGCGGGCAGAGTAACCCGACGGAAGAAGTTCCGCAACCGACGACGGGTATAAAGCTTGTCCAATACGACGGCGGAGACTTTTCGTTGATGTTACCGGAAGGCTGGCAGATCCAGACAATGGGGCAATACACTACCTTCGGTTTCCGCGCGTGGGATCCGCAAAACCCCGACTATGAGATTTTCTATTACGGCAATTTGGGGCCGCTGAACAAGAGCGAAAACGCAAAGAGCGCCTGGGGGCTTTATTTAGGTAACATGGGTTATCCTGACGCTGAGCTTTACTATGATGCACCGGCCGTATCCATGGATAACGCAAACAGCATTTTCTATAAATTCGACGCCCTTCAGGCGATGTCGGACAAATATAGTGCCGGCTTTAGTTTCCCCGCGTTAAATAACCTTTTGCCCCAGGAGAGCATTCAGATCGAAACTGCCTTTTCGGAGATCACTACAAGTGAATCGATGATGTTTGCCGGAGTAAGCGGTTCAAATGGTGGTGCCTGCGGCGGCATGTTCATGGCATCACTGTGGAACACAGATGTATACTACATCGATGGAGTTGATATGATGCCTACCGCCGGATTACATGTCGCGGGTGTTATTGCTCCGGTGGAAGATTTCTTGAGCGTAGAGCAAACGCTGACCCAGTCGGTGTTCAGCCTCCAATTCACCGAAGAGTATATTCAAAACGGGATAGAATACAGCAGAACAGTCGGACAAATGGCGATGGAGAGCAATGCGGCGCGACAAGCGATATATGACAAAGCAAACAAAGCATGGAGCGTGCAATTCCGCGGCAGCGGCGGATCTACTATAGACAATGATAAACTAAACGATCTGAACGATATGCTGGACACAATAAAGGATGCTCTCGGATAGAAAAACAGAAATCAGTTGAATGGCAGAAATGTGGTGTGACTTACTTGAGAAGTAAGTCGCATCACATTTTTATGCTCGAATGAATCCCGAAAGAATCCTATCGGCAGGATTCGCCGATTCCCTTTTCCATTGAAAACAACCGATAGGATTTCCCGGTCGTTTCCCGTTCGGAAGTCCTGATGACCGAAAAACCCTTACAAAGCCGGAACCTGTATCCGTTTTCATTATCCTCATAACAGGCCAGTTCAATTCTGTCAAAACCGTTTTGCGCTGCCAAAACGCAGTATGTCTTTATCATATTTTCACCGTAAATTACTTGTTCAGCGTACTATAAGATGATGAAAGAGTTGAATATCTTATGAGCAAACACTATTGTAAAAGAAAAAGCGATCGTATAGAGGAAAAAAGAATGGCTAATCTAAAAATAGCCCTGCTTCAAATCATGCCGCCGGGAACCCTTGAAGAGCGTCGGCAAAAGGGAATCGCAGTCTGCCGCGAAGCCAAGGAACTCGGTGCCGATATTGCTCTCTTTCCTGAGATGTGGAGCACCGGGTATGTAGTCTCCGAAGATATGTCCGCGCTTTTCGAAAGTGCCGTCACGGTGGATGAGCCATTTGTCCGTTCCTTTGCCAACCTTGCAGGGGAACTGGATATGGCGATCGGCATTACATTTCTCGAGAGACATGAGCCGCTCCCGAAAAACACTCTCTGTCTGTTTGATCGCTTCGGCAAACATATCCTTACTTATTCAAAAGTGCACACATGCGACTTCGGCGATGAAAGAAGATTAACGGCCGGAGACGATTTCTATGTAGCCGATCTGGACACCGCCGCCGGCATCGTGAAAATCGGCGCGATGATTTGCTACGACCGGGAGTTTCCGGAAAGCGCCCGTATTCTGATGCTGAAAGGCGCGGAGATTATCCTTGTTCCCAACGCCTGCCCCATGGAGATCAATCGTCTGTCGCAGCTTCGCGCCAGAGCTTATAAAAACATGGTGGGCATCGCAACCGTAAATTATCCATCGGAAAAGCCGGACTGTAACGGTCATTCGTCCGCATTTGACGGTATTGCCTACAAGCCCTCGGAAACGGGTTCCAGAGATACCTTAATCATCGAAGCCGGCGAAGAAGAGGGAATCTATATCGCTGAATTCCTGCTTGACGAAATAAGAGACTATAGAAGCCGTGAAGTTCACGGTAACGCATACAGACATCCTAAAAAATACAGTTTGCTCGTTGATGAACGCATCGAAGAGCCGTTTATTCGCAAAGATCGAAGAGACTGATCGAGATATCCGGAAGTATAATAAGTACAAAAAAGGAGATCATGTTTTATGGTAGACGTAAGAAACAGATGGGCATTAATTACGGGCGCAAGCCGCGGGATCGGCTATCTTTCAGCCAAATTCATGGCGGAGCAGGGGTGTAACCTTATCCTGCACAGTCGAGTAATGGAACATACCGAAGAAATTATCCGGGAGGCAAAAGCACTCGGGGTATCAGCGATCGGCATTGCGGCGGAACTCTCTGATCTGGAATCGGTAAAAGCGATGCTGGATCAAATCGACGAACTGGGCGTGCGGGTCGATATCGTCCTTAACAACGCGGGTGTACAGATTGCCTACCGCAACGACTACTGGCATACGCCGGCAAACGATTTTTCGGAAAGCTTTGTCATCAATACCATCGCACCGACAATGATTTGCTATCATTTTATGCCCAAGATGATCGAAAACGGCTTCGGCCGGATTTTGAATACGACCAGCGGTATTCGGCTCGAGCCGCAACAGGCAGGCTATTCCGCCAGCAAGGCGGCTCTGGATAAAGTGACGATCGATCTGGGATCGGTGGTCGAGGGCACTGATGTGATGATCAATCTGACCGATCCGGGCTGGTGCCGGACCGATCTCGGCGGGCCCAACGCGCCGAACGCGCCCGAGAGCGCGATTCCCGGTATTGTTGTCGGCGTTTTTCTGAGTGACAGGAAATCAGGCCGCTATCTGGGGGCTCCCCATTTTTCGGGCATGTCACTTCAGGAGGCGGTCATGAAGGCCGAGAGGGAATTCGACAGCCCCTACGGGAATTGATTACATGTACGGACAAGGAGAGGAAGGCGTTTGCGAGGTTTATAGAGAGCAAAAGGAGGCACGGACCATGATCGAAGAAGTATTTACTATATCCGTTACCGACGACAAGGCCATCGAGAAGGTGATTTTCGATGAGAATATTCAATACATTCATATGGTTTTCAATAAAGATGAGGGCTTGCCGGAGCATTTTTCCAACTCAAATGTATACATGACCGTTATCCGGGGGAAACTCTCGATTCGTCTGGGGGACCAGGATGTTCATGAGTACATGAAAGGTACTGTGCTGAAGATCCCGTTTGAAACAAAGATGAATGTGAAAAATTTTGATGAGGAAGTATTGGAACTGATTATTGTCAAAGCACCTGCCCCGGCGAAGTGACACCTTACCCTAAATGACATAAAGGAGTTCAGACGTTTGCGAAAATGCCTCTATATCGGCTCGCTCATTTTGGGAATCATCGGAGCTACCATTGGTTTTTAATAACACAATAGTGATTCGGAAAACCGGAAGAATCACATATTGAGCAAATTGAAAAGCGCCAAAAATGATAGACGGACGGAGCGGAGATTCAAAAATGAATGGAATAACGCAGTATTTTGGATAATTACAAGAAAAAATTGCAGCTTGGCATTGACTAAATTGCAAACAGGTGCTATTTTTACATAAAAGAAAGATCGCAAGGATTGCAAATAGCAAAGGCGCTACCCGGAATACGGGTCGCGCTTTTTTTGTTTTCATCATTGGGATCTTTTCGAAAAAGAAGGGGGGCATCAATATGGATTTTAAGGTAGTACTGGATACCGTATGGGTACTGCTGGCAGCAATTCTTGTGTTCTTTATGAACCTGGGATTTGCCGCTGTCGAAAGCGGCTTGGCCCGTCAGAAAAACGCAGTGAATATTTTGTCGAAAAACTTCATCGTTTTCGCGGTCTCTTCACTCGGATTTCTTGTCTTGGGCTGGGGCCTTATGTTCGGAGACGGAAACGGTTTCATGGGGCTCAAGGGATTGTTCATGGCGGGCGGCGCAGACAATTCGCCCCTTACCGGAAATGATTATCAGGGCGTATACTCCGCTATTTCCTGGGCAGGCGTACCTTTCTGGGCAAAATTTTTCTTCCAGTTGGTATTCTGCGGAACCGCGGCAACGATTGTTTCCGGCGCGGTAGCAGAGCGAATCAAGTATATTTCGTTCATTGTCTTTTCACTGATGCTGACCATGCTGGTTTATCCGCTCGTCGGGCACTGGGTATGGGGCGGCGGTTTCCTGCAGAAGTTGGGAATGCTTGATTTCGCCGGTGGAACCGTGGTTCACTCCGTCGGTGGTTGGGCAGCGCTTGCCGGCGTCATCATTCTCGGGCCGAGAATCGGAAAGTACACCAAGGATGGCAAGATTCATCCGATTCCGGGTCACAACATGAGTCTTGCGACGATCGGCGCATTTGTCCTGTGGCTCGGCTGGTTCGGATTTAACCCGGGATCGACGATGGCCGCGGATCCGACATCCATTTCTCATATTCTCGTTGTTACAAATACGGCAGGTATCATCGCTGTTCTGACCGCAACCGCTACGGCATGGCTCGCGATCGGTAAACCGGATTTGGGTATGTCCATCAACGGACTTCTTGCAGGACTTGTTGCCATCACACCGGCTTGCGCGTATGTGAGCATAACCAGCTCGCTTATTATCGGAGCGGTTTCGGGCATACTGGTTGTACTGTCGGTCATGTTTTTCGACCGTGTTAAGTTGGATGATCCGGTGGGAGCGCTGTCGGTTCACCTGGTCCACGGCGTACTCGGTACCTTGTCCGTCGGATTGTTCGCGCAGAACGGCATCGGCGGTACCGCATCTCCCGACGGTTTGTTTTTCGGCGGCGGATTTGATCTGCTGGGCAAACAGTCCTTAGGCGTTTTGAGTGTGGCTGCATTCGTTTTCCCGGTATCGTTGCTCATTTGGTTCGCGATTAAAAAAACCATGGGCCTTCGGGTTTCGATTAAAGAAGAGATCGAAGGACTGGATATCGGAGAACACGGCAACGAAGCTTATCCGGACTTTGTGACGGTTGACTACACCAGCGCTTCCGAACATCTGGCAAACGCTGACTTATCACATCCCGAAATTACCGGAACCATTCCGGTTGAAAGCGCGATTCCTGTCAAGGTCTCGGCACCGGCAAAAATCGCAGACGGAACTCCCACATTCACGAAAATTGAAATCATCACCAAGCAGAATAAGTTTGAAGCGTTAAAGGTAGCCATGGATAAGATCGGAATCACCGGTATGACTGTTACCAATGTGCTTGGATACGGAACACAGGGTGGCGTTACGGAATACTACCGCGGTGTCGAGTTTGAGACGCATCTGTTGCCAAAGGTGAAAGTTGAAATCGTGGTCAGTAAGATTCCGGTCAAAACGGTTGTCGAGACGGCGAAAAAAGTTCTTTATACCGGTAACATCGGCGACGGAAAAATCTTCATCTATCATGTTGAGAATGTTTATAAAGTTCGAACCGGAGAAGAAGGATATGATGCACTTCAGGATGTAGAATAGAAGACATACATCGCAATGGTACCGACTGCCCTGTTCCGTTCGCGGAACAGGGCAGTTGACGTTTCTCGTCTGCTATAGGTGGTTATTGCGCCGCTTCCGTTACGGGAACCTCAGCAGATCCGACACAAGGACCGAGAATCTTATTGATCCGTTTATAGGAATCCAGCATTGCCTTTTCGGTCGTCCGGTATGCGGCCGGATCGAGAGATGCAGGTAAAACAGGAACGATCAGGTGTTGCAGTTCCGAGCCCTTGGGCACCCTGACAACAAATGTCGGAATATACTCGCCCTTTTCAATCGTGACACCATCCGCCGTTTTCAAAAACGTGACTCTGGCAATCATTCCGTCCTGCGCTTTGCCCGAAGTTCCAAGCGTACCGTATGCCCAGTTGCCCAGAAAGTTGCCAAGTGAGTAATAAACCAGCGTTTGCTTACCGGTGACCTTGGAAGAAAGAACATCAATTTCCTGAAGAACATGCGGATGATGCCCGACAATCAAATCGACTCCGCCGTCACAGAGTTTTTGTGCCATTTCGCGCTGCCATGCGGCGCTGTGTGTATTGTATTCCTCGCCCCAGTGTAAAACCAGACAGATGACGTCGGCATCCTGCATCTGCAGCACCTGAACACGGAGGAGCAGTCTCTTCAAGTCATTCTCAAATGATTCTTTTCTGTATGGGTTAAACGAGCAAATCAGCGGATCGGCACCGTCCGGCATCGGTATTCCGTTGAGCGCTTTTCTCTTGGATGTCCCGGTTGTTTCGAATGTGTAGTTCAAAAGTCCGATCTTGATCCCGCCAATCTCAACCACCGTGTCCATCGAACTCTCAATATCCGGACGGGTGCCAATGACTACGAATCCCTTTTCGCGAAGAACCGATGCTGTGCGGATGAGTCCGTCCAATCCCTTGTCGATGCAATGATTGTTTGCTGTGCAAAGCACGTCAAAGCCGGCCGTGCCGAGGGCATCCGCCATGGCATCCGGTCCGCAAAAGCTTGGCCAACCGCTATACGGAGGTCCGGCTAAAGTTCCTTCAAAATTTCCGATCGTCAGGTCGGATTCGCTTAAAATCGGCGCGATATATTCAAAATCAGGAGAAAAGTCATAGATTGGTATGTCTTCACCCGGATTCGTTAATGCGCCGTCATAAACTGCTTCATGCATAATAATGTCACCGACAACAGATACCGTGACTCGGGTTTCCGGCACGGGAGTCGGCGTCGGTGACGGAGTCGGAATTGCCGTTGGGACAGGAGTCGGTGTGGTGCTATGCGAAGATACGGATGTCGTTACCGTCGCTTGATCTGTCGGACTGGATTTCGGGTAATCTGAACTTCCGGCTACGCTGCATCCTGCGATGATCAGCATAATCCATCCGAAAAAAAACGTCATTTTGATAAACGCGGAGGCAGAACAGAACCGGGAATCGTTTGGACGGAGAGATAAGGGCTTGCCTTGCATTGGCTTATCATTAACAGATAAACAACCCATTTCTTCGCTCCCGTTTCCGTTCTTCTTTACGTAAGGACTCTACTTCCTCTGATCGCCCCACAGATCTTCGCTGGGTTTTTCCCAAATCGGCGGCGACAGCGGCTTCGGTTTTTCGGCTTCATCGGAAGGTTTCGCAGCCTTTTGAGGTTGCTTCTCGGGTTCCTTTTCGGGTTCCTTCTCGGAGACCCTTTCTTTTTCCTTCTCAATTGGCTTGAAAATCGGTTTTTCGGAAGGCTGCTTCTCAGGTTTGATCTCCGGTTCCTTTACGGGAATAACATTGCGAATATTCTTGATGACGATCGGCGGCAAATCAGGAATCTCAACCGCTTTCTTGGGCTCCGGTTCAACTTCTTTTTCTTCTGCCGCGGATGATTTGCGGCGGGGAGTATCGTCGGTTGTTTTATCAGCCTTGGGCTCTGCTTCTTTAGCCGAATGTGCCGGAGAATGATTTTTCTCTGCGGCCGGCTTTTTAGTCTTCGGATATGACTCCTCCCAAATAGGAGTCATCACCGAAGGTTCATCGTCTTCTGAATCATCTGAAACCATCGGCTTTTCTTTCACAATAATCGGACGTAAAGCAGGCCGTTCTACAACCTTTTTTTCAGGTTCCGCTTCTGCTTGTTTCGGAGGAATTTCCTCTTTCTCCTTAACAGATGTATTCGGGCGGCTGGTCTTTTCGATCACCGTTTTCTTAAGCCTGTCGGCTATTTCTTCCCAGTTTGGTGTAATGAGAACGGGCAGGTCGTCGTCCTGCTCATCGGCCTTCTTTCCGTTATTATTTTCTTCAGAGGCTATAACCGCGGCCTTGGACGCTTTCTCCTTCTCTTTCTCGATGGCGGCTTTCAGGATTGACTTGTCTTTGAACGATTTCTCGACGGGTGGAGTCGGTGTTTCATTTTCTTCGGTTTTTTCTTTAGCGGGCTGCGCGGGCGCCGGCTCTGCGGCTGCCGGTTTTTCAGGAACGGCTTTGGAAACCGGTTCCTTTTCGGGAGCAATCTCTACAGGCGCCGGCTCTGCGGCTGCCGGTTTTTCAGGAGCGGCTTTGGAAACCGGTTCCTTTTCGGGAGCAATCTCCACAGGTGCCGGCTTAGGAGAGATAACTTCGACGGGTTCGGGCTTTGGAGGTACCGGTGCTGCAGTAACAGGCTTCTCGATAACAGGAGCCTTGATGTTCATCTTCTCGTCCTTTTCCTCAATGACTTGTTTCTCGGGGACGGCATACTCGCCGAATACTTCTATAATGTTTCCGTCCGGATCGGCAACAGTAAAAAATGAATACGGAGACTCGATGTTCATATAAAGAATATCCGAGACCGTTCCACCATGTATTTTCGTTATTCTTGCGTGTTCTTTGCTCAAGTCATCTGTATGAAACTTGTGCACGACATTATTGCCGAATATTGTCCTGTGCTTGCTTAGTCTGCGAATATATTCCTTGCTGTACATGGAATCAATATCACCGCCGCCGGCAATTGTCTTAAGGTCAAAAAGCTGATTGCAAATGGCAAGAACATTCCCGCCGAAATCAAATTGAACCCAGCGATCCGGCGTGATGATCGTCGGCTTCACACCAAACAGATTCGAATAGAACTCGGAGGATCTGTCCATATCGTTTACCAGGATATAGGAAGAAGATAAATGAAGCATGATAGCCTCCTTCTGGCGGGACAGTCATGGTTGCCTGTGTCCCCGAAAATGATCAAAAGACTCTGCTATTTTCCTTCCTTATTTTAACATAAGAATGATGAACAAATCGTATATCGTTTGGAACCAATGGGGGAAGTGACGCAGAAATCAGTTATAAAAAAATGCCGCCCTTTATTAAGATGCGGCATTTTCCGGAAGCGATATGAACTGATCAAGTTAATAAAAGTCAGTTTGTCAGCATTTGTTCAAGCCGGGCAACCTTTCCCTTCAGCAGTTTCTTGGGAATAGCTCCGACGAAACCATCCAAGCCCATTTCACCGAGATAAACACCCGGGAGCAATGCGAACTTGATCCAAGCTTCCACCTTAACTGTGCCTGAGGACTCTTTTACCGTAATATATTGCGGTCCGACGGTGATTCCCATCCCTTTTTTCCGGACCTGCTCACCCTTATATGTCACTTGCTTAAAACCTTCATCGTCAAAAAACTGGTTTGCGATCGCTTGGATTTGCTCCGGACTTTTATTAACGGAAAGCTCCTTAATATACCTTGCCATATAGTCCTCCTATTTTTGATTATTATTAAATAATCATAACACTATTATAAGCAAACGGCACTCTCCAATTCCATCCGTTTCAAAAAATCCGAGCGAATCAGCCCGCCCGAAAAGCAAACAACATTTTGCCGAAAAGTAAAGATAATGATATAATATATTTGATATTTGCAGAGCAGATGAGGAGGATTCGTTATGAAAGCGGTAGTTGACAGAGCAGCGTGTATTGGTTGCGGCGCATGTGAAGCGACTTGTCCTGAAGTTTTTTCGATGGATAGCGACGGAATAGCTTCTGTCATTGTCGGCGAAATACCACCGGCTGTTATGCCAGACGCAAATGCAGCCATGGAAGGCTGCCCCACCGGAGCGATCTTCATTTATGAGTCTTCCGGGGACGAGGCTTCAGTCACAAAAGACAAATCGAAGGCGACACCGGTTTCTCCGATGATTAATAAGAGTTCACCGTCTGTTGTCGCGTCTGCAAAACTGCTCGAGGAGCATGACGGGATTCTTTTGGGACTGAAGATCCTGGAGGAAATGGTTTTTCTGAAAGGGAATCTGGAAGAAGTTGACTCGAGTGATTTTACCGAGATGATGGATTTCCTTATAATCTTTGCGGATAAGTGTCATCAAGGGAAAGAAGAGTCGATTTATTTTCCGGCGCTTGAAGATGCCGGGATAAAGGTGCAGGAAGGACCGATCGCAAAGCTTCTCATGGATCACATTACCGGACGGGAGATTCTCTCCCGTATGACGGAGCTTGCAAAGAATACTTTGTTGGAGCAGAACTCCTACATGGCCTCAGCTACCGATTTAATCCGTATTCTGCGCGAGCATATTGAGGCAGAAAACGCTACGTTGTTTCCGCTTGGAGATGCGGTTATTCCGCCCGATGTTCAAAAGAAAATGATCGCCGATTTTGATAAATTCGAAGAGACGGTTACGGGCAAGGCAACGCACGAGAAACAGCACGAACTTCTTCGCCGCCTCGAAAAAAAATATTTGGAAAAGACGTGACCGGATCTCCGAAGATTAGTTTTGCGGACGATCAGGCAATTCGATCCGAAATCGATACCCTTGCAGAACGTGCAGACCAGGTGACGCTCGCTAGGTGGGCGGTTCAATGCGCAAAGCATGTTGAATTTCTGATTGAAGAAGAATTTCCGGATCATCCCGCATTGGATAAGGGCTTTTTTGTGTTGGAACTATGGCTTAAAGGCCTGGCGCAGGTTCATGATGTGCGGCAGGCGGGATTTGAAGTACATAACTTCGCGAGACGCTGTGAATCTCAACCTGCAATAGCGGCCGCAAGAGCCGCGGGGCATGCGATCAGTGTCGGCCATATGCGGGAACATGCAATAATTTGCTCGGATTACGCCGTGAAAGCGGCCGGGCTTTATTCAAACGATAATTCTTCAGTCATTCGACGTGAACGGGCGTTTCAGCGGGATATGTTGCGAAAACTCATGTTCTGATTTTACTTCGGTACTGCTTTCGTCTTCATTTTCGATTACCCCAGATGCTCCAGAAGAATTTTCACACCAATCAGAATGAGTACCAGGCTGCCGGCAATTTCTGCGGCACGCTTAAATTTCATGCCGAATCGATGTCCGATATATACACCTAAGAAAGAAAGCAAAAAAGTCGTCACACCGATCGTCACGACGGGAAAGATGATTTTTACCTGAAGAATCGCAAAAGAAAAACCGACAGCGAGCGCGTCAATGCTGGTAGCCACAGCGAGGATCAGAAGCTCCCTGTAATTGAGCTTCACTTCACACTCGGTCTCTTCTTTCTCTTTCTCAAAAGCCTCCCAAAGCATTTTAAAGCCGATAAATGAGAGCAGAGCAAACGCAACCCAGTGATCATAGTTCTCAATATAACTCCTGAATCGGATTCCGGCTGCCCAGCCCATCAACGGCATAACCGCCTGAAAAGCACCAAAAAACAGAGCAATGATCAGTGCGTGTCTGGAATTGAGTTTTTTCATACATAAGCCTTTGCAGAGCGAAACCGCAAAAGCATCCGCAGACAATCCGACAGCGATTAAGAGCAGTTCGCCGATACCCATCCAAAAGCCCCCATAAATAACGGTCCGGTTCGAGCATTCAAATTAAGCAAAAAGATAAATGAATAAACAGGTAAAGTATAAAACAAGCTCTCCCATGTAGCAAGGAAAGTAGCGTTCTCTTTTTTATGAGGTATAATGGTGTAAGTTTTGATTGGTGAAACGTGCGTCAGACGCGAGAAAACTAAGTCATAATATTGCAATGGGAAAATGGCCGTCGGTCGCGGCCAGCAGACAGAAGAATAAAAATCGGAGGGATCAACATGAATCCGTCAATGAATCCGGATCTTACAAAACTGACACAAAATGACCGCGTTGCACAACTGCTCGGGTTTCGACTTGTAGACGTAGAGCCGAACTATGCCCTCGTCGAGATGGAGATTTGCGACGATCATGCCAATGGAATCGGCGGTTTGCACGGCGGTGTGATTTTTTCGCTGGCTGATTATGCATTTGCGGTTGCCTGCAATTCGGGCGGTATTCCAACCGTTGCAGTAAACGCAAACATATCCTATTTCAAAGCAGCCAAGGGAAAAGTGATTACCGCGGTGGCGAAAGAATTGTCTTCCGGCAGGAGAATGTGCGGTTATCAAGTGGATGTCTTTGATGAAGAAAAGACGCTTATTGCCCGGTTCTCAGGAACCGGATATCGAAAAGCGTAGATTGACAATTTTGGGTTAACAGGTGTAAATTGTTCGAGTTGTATTGGAATACAGGGAGGAAATGAAATGAAGAAGTGGATTTGCATTATTTTGTGTTTCGTGATGCTTTTTTCAATCAGCAGTTGCTCGTTGCTGAAAAAAGTGGTTGATGATCCGAATCAAGAGGATCAGGAAGAGGAAGAGGAAGAAGAGGAAGAAACCAAGAAAACCGAGAAAACGGAAAAGACTACCGCGGCAACCACTGCGGAAACAACAAAAGCATCCGCTGTCGAGACCGGGGCGCCTAATAAAGAAATTCAAGATTTGATGGCGGTCGCTTCTGAGGAATTTGAGAAGGTCGAATCTTACAACGGATCTGTGACAATGCTTTTGGATACTGACATCACAATGGACGCAACCGGTGCTCAGAACATGGTGGTGGATATGAGTATCAATTATGAGTATTATAAGCCAACGAATTATATGCACGCTGATGTTCAAATGAAGATGGCTCAGGGGACTGCGGTGATAGAAATGCCGATGTCCTTCTATATTATTAATGATAACGGCACCAAAATGTATACGTTCGCTGAAAATGTATGGACCGATACATCCGGTCAGGTAGAACAATACTCTGATATGGTCGGAAACGACAACACTACAGCTATCTTAGAAATCGTTTCCGCCGCTTCCTATGGACTTGAAATGAAAGAGGATACTGAGCAATTTAACGGACAGGATGTATACACGATTACGGGAGAACTGACCGGTGATACGTTGAGAATGCTTTTTGAAAACAGTTCGACGGCCTCAGCCAGTACCTCGATGGATTTCAGTAAGATGGATTTTAACAACTACCATGTTCCGATCGTTATGAAGGTATATAAAGAATCCAATTTGCTTGCATATTTCTCATACGATTTAATTGACTTGCTCGAAGATGTTTTTGCAGATTCATTATCAGCATCCGGGATAAGCAATGCTACTATTTCGGCAAAGAAATACGAGGCAGCTGTCAGTTTTTCGGATTACAACTCGATTAGTAACCCGTCCATTCCCGCTGAAGTATTGGCTGCTGTATCCTGATCACTTGCAGCCTTCTATTTAGTCACACAGCAACCACGGGTGTCTGACAACGTTGCGGACACCCGTGGTTTTTTGATCACCCTTTTGGAGTCTTCGCTTATTAATGCACGGGCGAAATTGTTAGCCGATATTTATCCGGGCATTACGGGGCTCTTGCTGTCCAACGCTCCGCACTTAAGGCATTTGGCGTTCTTAAAGCCTTGCGAGGAGCACTTATCAGCGAGAACCTGTGAGCACCCGGTGTTTCCGCAAATCTTGCACCGGAAAACCGGATCCTTGCACGGATGCGTGCTTCTGATTCCTTTGCATCTGGCTACTTTGGCCTTCTCTTCTTCTGTTAATTCGATGCTTTTCCCCAGGCTCAGGTTCTTCTTGTTCCTGAGCAACTTATCCTTACGGTAGATTTCCGGCATGAAAATCACTCCTTATCGATGAACGCCCAAGCACTTCCTGCTAATTTAGTTATACTTCATTTTGCACAGTGCTTCAATATAAAAGTCAAACAAATTTGTTAACAATCCTTCAGCCCCCGCAAATAAATGACTCGCCCCTTTTCGGCGGGAAAGATCCGAAGTGAATCCGGTTTTATATTTTCGGCTTGTCTCTCCCCGCAAAAAGGCTATGATAAAGAAAGAACGATTTATTACCCCAAAACTATATGAGGAGAGCATGACGTATGGCTACCTTCGATGTATACCTTTATGGAATGATTCTGATGACAAGCAGCTATCTCCTTCGCGATAAGTACCCCGCGCCGGATACATATGGCGAAATCGCAGAAACGCATCGCTTCCCGGGAGGAGAAACCGGTTGTTGTGCCTTGGTTCTGTCCGCTCTGGGGCTCTCGGTGTTGGCGGACGGGAATTATCAAGGGGGAAAAGCGTACAAGGATTTGATTGATTATTATGCGAATACAAAGGTAGATATTTCCAGACTGGTAAACGATCCTGATTTTGAGGGCGTCGAGGATGTGGTCATTATTGACAGCGAGACGCGCACGCCATTCGGCAAGTTTGCAGCTTTTTTTGCGCGGGAAAAGAAACTTTGGAACGCACCGGCACGCGGGGATATTGAAGCGGCTTCAACGGTCGGGATTGATCCTTTTTTCGGCGAAGCATCGGAAAGTGCAGCGAAATTTAGTAAAGAACTGGGGAAACCATATGTGACCATCGATTGTAAATATGACTCGTTCTTACATCGTAATTCGGCAGTAAATATCGTTTCGGCCGAGTTTATCCGGGAGAATTATCCGGATTATGAGATTGAAGAGCTTTTCGCCGAGTATGCCGATCATACGGACGGGCTCACGATTTTCACATTCGGGGGAAAGAACATTATGTATGGCCGGAGAGGCCGCAGCGTTCGTTCATTCCAACCTTTTTCAGTAAACGTGAAAAGCACGCTCGGTGCCGGAGATACATTTAAGGCAGGTGCAATTTATGCACTGAATAAGGGGATGAGCGACAGCGAACTTGTTCAGTTTGCTGCCGCGACAGCCGGAATCGCATGTGAAAGTTATCCGATCGCATACAATCCGCCGACATTGGATCGAATTATGAAGCTGATAAAACCGGAATAACACGTTGAACCCCGGATTCGAAGCGATGAATCGCCGATTTGGACCTTATAACCATTCCCATAATTTTATCTGAAAGGTATAATTAATTATCAGTATTCTTGAAAGGAGCAAGACGATGGGCAAGTTTGTAATTAAGAAAACCAGCACCGGGATCAAGTTTGATTTGAAGGCAGGTAACGGAGAAGTAATTGCGACATCCGAAGTCTATACAACCGAGGAAGCCTGCAAGAAGGGAATAGAAAGTGTTCGTTCCAATGCATCTGCAAATGTTGAGGACCAGACCGAGAAAACGATTCAGACGATCAGTAACCCCAAGTACGAGCTTTTCACTGATAAGGGAGGAGAATTCCGTTTCAGACTCAAGGCGCGCAACGGCTCAATTATTGCCGCTTCGGAAGGGTACAAAACCAAAAGTGCTTGTGCAAACGGTATCGAAAGCGTAAAGAAAAACGCACCGGACGCAACCGTCGAGAAAGTGTAAGGATTGACCTCAAGCTGCGGAGCACAATTGAAAGTGATGGTGAGTTTTATGGATATTTCCAAAAAAGTTAACGAGATCGTTAAGAAGGTTCAAACTGACAAATCATTTGCTGCGAATTTTAAGAGTGATCCCGTGAAAGCAGTTGAATCTGTACTGGGTGTTAATTTGCCGGATGATCAGGTTAAAGGACTTATTGCCGGAGTCAATACGAAGTTGGCCGCAGGCAAAGCCGGCGGAATTGCAGGAGCATTCAAGAAGCTTTTCCGTAAATAAATAAGTAAAATCTCTTAAACAAGGATTTAGAAAACACTTGAAGGAGAATCGTACTTATGCGATTCTCCTTCATTATTTTTGAGAAATCTATCAATATTTATGATAAAATATATTTATATTTTATTGAATTTCAGTGAGGTGGTTATATGAGGAAGGTACTGGAGCAACCGCGACAAATGGTTTTGAACCGGCTTATTATAGCAGCCCTTTGTGTCGGACTGATTCTCGGTCTTTCAGGGTGCCGGCTGAAGACTATTTTCAGCGAGGGTAGCGACGACGATATAACAGAAGAAGCGACGACAGAGGAGAGTTCTGAAACCACAACAACAGCGACGGAAACAACAGCGTCCGTTCCGGAGGTGACTACCTCAGAAGCGCCGGCGCCGACATTCACCAATCCTTCCAGCATGTACTCGAGCTATGCACATATGGTATCGTTTGATCCTGCGACCGGTTGGGCGGAGTTCGACTATTTTGATATCCTCGACGGACAGGCAGCGATTGATTGGCTTGTCGCCCAAGAGGGGTATACCTTAGCGGAAGCCGAAGAAGAGGTGAATAATTACGCAGACGGCGAGTTTGTGTATAAGAACGTCAACCCTCAGTTGAGAACGGCTGACATGGCCGCAGTTTCAATTACAATGATGTATGATGCCGGCGGCACCCAGGTAGATGGTGCGGAAACAGTAGCCCTGTCATACAACCAATTCCTTTCGCTATACAACGCACATCCGAACCTCGTAGTGGACGGTCCGTTCTTCTTCCATGTTACGGTGAGCGGAGGCGTGATTACTGAAGTGGATCAGGTGTATTGGTGTTGATCAATTTGGTCGATGATGTACACAGTTTATGTATTCATTTTATAGAAACCGCGCGAATCGCTTTGATATACACCTCCGAATGATGGACGAAAAGTTCAATAATCGGAGGTGTATTTTTCAATCCATTTATCACAGAATATGGCATAATGACAGCAAGCGCAAAACCGAGGGGGAGACAACTGATGTATAAACATGATAAGTGCCGGAAACAAGCGGAAGAGTTGGTCTCCCAAATGACCATTGACGAGAAAATCGGGCAGTTGACTTATCAAGCCCCTGCCATCGAACGGTTGGGGATCCCGTCATATAACTGGTGGAACGAAGCGTTGCACGGAGTTGCCCGAGGAGGGACCGCGACGGTATTTCCTCAGGCAATCGGCATGGCAGCTACCTTTGACACAGACCTCCTTAAAAACGCAGCTGATGTAATCGCAACCGAAGCAAGAGCAAAATACAATATTTCCAGCCGCAAAGGTGACAGGGATATTTACAAGGGACTGACGTTCTGGACACCGAATGTCAATATATTCCGCGACCCGCGATGGGGCAGAGGACATGAAACCTATGGAGAAGACCCGTATCTCACGTCCAGGCTCGGCGTTTCTTTTATTAAGGGACTTCAGGGCGACGGAGAAGTCATGAAAGCTGCGGCGTGCGCAAAGCATTATGCGGTGCACAGCGGACCGGAGGATATTCGTCACGAATTTGACGCGGTCGTCTCGGAGAAAGATCTCCGGGAGACGTACTTGCCTGCTTTTGAAGCATGTGTTACGGAAGCGAATGTTGAATCAGTAATGGGCGCATATAATCGAACAAACGGAGAGGTTTGTTGCGGAAGTTACAGGCTGCTGAGAGATATCCTTCGCGGGCAGTGGGGCTTTAAGGGACATGTTGTGTCGGATTGCTGGGCAATAAAGGATTTTCACGAGCGCCACAGAGTTACAAAGACGCCGGTGGAATCAGTCGCCCTGGCGTTGGACGCGGGATGTGATCTGAATTGCGGCAGTATGTACCTCCACCTCAAAAGCGCATGGATGCAGAATAGGGTGACAGAGGCACAGATTACTGAGGCAGCGGTTCGCCTATTCACCACCCGATATAAGCTTGGCCTTTTCGAGAAAACGGAATATGACGATATCCCGTACACCAAGGTCGCTTGTAAAGAACACGCAGACCTTTCACTGAAAGCAGCCGAAGAATCAATTGTTCTGCTTAAGAATAGTGGTATTCTGCCGCTTGATATTTCGAAAATGAAGACAATCGGCGTGATCGGCCCGAACGCCGATAGCCAGCTGGCACTCAAGGGGAATTATTATGGTACTCCATCCCGCTGCGTAACACCGCTTGAAGCCATCCATGATATGGCAGGTGATCAGGTTCGCGTGATGTATTCTGTCGGATGTGAGTTGACAGCAGACCGCTCCGAGGTACTTGCTTTGGCAAATGACCGTATGGCAGAGGCGTTGACGATAGCTGAAGTAAGCGATGTGGTCATCCTCTTTCTCGGCCTTGACGAATCCCTTGAAGGCGAGGAGTTGGATGTGGGTAATCATGTCGGTTCCGGAGATAAAAAAGATCTCCTTCTTCCTCCGGTCCAACGCCAATTGTTGCAGAAAGTGACGGAAATCGGGACACCGGTCATCTTATGCCTGATGGCGGGCAGCAGCATAGACGTTGAATTTGCGGACAGAAATTGCGAAGCGGTCCTTGCGACATGGTATCCCGGCGCAAGGGGCGGCGAGGCAATCGGGAACATTCTATTCGGAAAAACAGGACCGAGCGGTAAGCTTCCGGTCACTTTCTATCGAAGTTCAAATACACTGCCGGACTTTTCGGATTACTCAATGAAGGGAAGAACGTACCGATATATGAACGAGGAGCCACTATATCCATTTGGATTTGGCCTCACTTACGGAAAAATTAAAATCGAAATGCAGAGAGCGGATTCCGTGATTCCCGACGAAGGTGATTTTACAATCAACCTGTCGATTGCAAACGATTATGAAAGAGAAATTTCAGAAGTTATCCAGGTGTACATGAAGGCCGTGGACAGCCCTTTTTCGCCGCCCAATCCGGTTCTCAGCCATTTTAAGAGAGTAAATGTGCCCGCAGGAGCAACAATTGAGGTCTCCATGGCGATTCCTGCCGAGTCATTTTCGGTTATCGATGAGGATGGTCAGAAAATCCGGCCTTTAGGGAATTGGGAAGTATACGCGGGAATCTGCCAGCCGGATAAACGAAGTTGTGATTTGACCGGAACCCAGCCGATTCAAGTCATTGTTGCGAAGTAATGTTTTATGAAGTCGCTGTCGTTCTTTGAAATGATCTTGACAGATCGCGGGCTGGATTGTACTATATAAGGGTGCCGCCGTGCTCGAGCACGACAGCCAAAAAGAACACATTTTACACCCAATTCAGCATCATGAGGTACTCTTTTCGGCAGATCTTCAGAGAATTAATGATGAACTTCGAATAGACAAACCATGTGATATGCAAAAGGGAAAGAAAAAAGCGTTTTCCTGACGACTCAACTCCAAAGAGGCAAAGAAATTTCCCGCAAGAAAAACGTGCAAGTAATCTGTTTTACCTTTGAACGCAACCAGAATCTGCCCAACCGGTTAACTGAAGAAACAAGAATCCGTCAGAGTGAAAGGAAGGAAATCAAATGAGTGAGTTTTATCCGAACATCCCGAAGATCCGTTACGAAGGTAGTAAATCAAAGAATCCGCTGTCTTTCCGATTTTATAATCCGGAAGAAGTAATTGCCGGCAAGACGATGCGTGAGCACCTGCGTTTTGCCATGTCTTATTGGCATACAATGGTCGCCGAGGGCGCCGACATGTTCGGCAAGGGCACCATCGATAAGAAATACGGCGCCGAAGACGAAATGGAAAGCGCAAAGAACAAAGCCAGAGCTTCCTTCGAACTGATGGATAAGTTGGACATTGATTATTACTGCTTCCATGACAGAGATATTGCTCCCGAAGGAAGTACCCTTGCTGAATCCAATGCACGTCTGGATGCAATTGCCGACGTTTTGGAAGAGGAAATGAAGAAATACAACAAGAAACTGCTTTGGGGAACGGCAAACCTTTTCAGCAATCGTCGTTTCATGAACGGTGCCGGTACAGCTTGTGATGCGGATGTTTTTGCTTTTGCGGCGGCACAGATTAAGAAGGCACTCGAGATTACCGTTCGTTTGGGCGGTGAGGGATATGTGTTCTGGGGCGGACGCGAAGGTTACGAGACCCTTCTCAACACAGACATGGCCTTTGAGCAGGACAACATGGCCAAATTGATGAGAATGACAGTTGATTATGGCAGAAGCATTGGTTTCACCGGTGATTTCTACATTGAGCCGAAGCCGAAAGAGCCGATGAAGCATCAGTATGACTTTGATGTTGCAACCGTTGTTTCTTTCTTGCGTAAGTATGGTTTGGATCAGGACTTCAAGATGAATGTCGAAGCAAACCACGCAACCCTTGCTATGCATACTTTCCAGCACGAACTGCGCGTCGCAGCCATTAACGGCGTGTTCGGTTCGGTTGACGCAAACCGCGGCGATCTCCTCCTCGGATGGGACACCGATCAATTCCCGACAGATGTGTATGACAGCACCATGGCGATGTACGAAATCATTAAGGCCGGTGGTTTTACCAAGGGCGGTCTGAATTTCGACGCCAAATCACGTCGTGCATCCAACGCCCCGGAAGACACTTTCTATGCTTATATTTCCGGTATGGATTGCTTTGCACTCGGCCTTAGAAAAGCGTATCAGCTGATCGAAGACGGTCGCATTGATCAATTTGTTAAGGATCGTTACTCAAGCTTCAAGTCCGGAATAGGTGCCATGGTTGTATCCGGCAAGGCCGATCTGAAGCAGCTGGAAGCATATGCACTGAGCAAAGGCGAAGTGATCGCAAACAGCGGGCGCCAAGAGTACCTCGAGAGCGTTCTGAATGATGTTCTTTTCGGAAACTGATCGCTTATTAACTATAAATGGAGGAACGCACCATGGCATTTCTGATTGGAATTGACATCGGCACATCCGGCACCAAGACGGTTTTGTTTGATGAGTCCGGTAAGACGATTGCTCAGGCAACCATTGAATACCCCATGGCTCAGCCGAACAACGGGTGGGCGGAGCAAGATCCTAATGACTGGTGGAATGCGGTTGTCGGCACGGTTCAAAAAGTGCTGAGTGCTTCCGGAATAGACTCCGGAGATATTAGAGGCATCGGCCTTTCCGGTCAAATGCACGGTTTGGTTATGCTTGACCGGGAAGATCGTGTCATACGACCGGCAATTCTGTGGTGCGATCAGAGAACTGCTGCCGAGTGTGCTGAGATCACTTCACTGGTCGGAGCAAAAAGACTCATTGAGATCACAGCCAATCCTGCTCTTACCGGCTTTACGGCATCCAAAATTCTCTGGGTACGCAACAACGAGCCCGAGAACTATGCAAAATGCGTCAGCATCCTTTTGCCGAAGGATTACATCCGGCTTCGTCTGACCGGCGAGCGGGCGACGGAAGCATCCGATGCTTCCGGAATGCAACTTCTGGATATAGGGAAGCGCGCCTGGTCGGATGAAGTGCTCGGGAAACTGTCGATCGACAAATCGATGCTGGCACCGGTTTTCGAGTCTCCTGAAATCACGGGAGGCGTAACAAGTGAGGCAGCTGCATTAACAGGACTCAGACAGGGCACTCCTGTTGTAGGCGGCGCAGGAGACAATGCTGCGGCAGCCGTCGGTACCGGAGTTGTTTCCGACGGACAGTCTTTTACGACCATCGGCAGCTCCGGGGTCGTATACGCGCACACTTCTCAGATGCACATCGATCCGGCAGGAAGAGTCCATACTTTCTGTTGTGCGGTTCCCGGACAATGGCATGTCATGGGTGTTACTCAAGGCGCAGGACTTTCACTCAAATGGTTCCGCGATACTTTCCTCGGAGATATGGTTTCGACGGCGGACACCATGGGCGTAAGCCCCTACTACCTGATGGATGAGGCTGCCGCAAAGGTGCCGATCGGCTCCAACCGGTTGATTTTCCTTCCTTATCTGATGGGAGAGAGAACCCCGCATCTGGATCCTTTTGCCCGCGGTGTGTTCTTCGGATTGTCCGGAGTTCACAAAAAGGCAGATATGATCCGATCCATCATGGAGGGCGTCTCGTTCTCACTCAAAGATTGTCTGGGAGTGATTGAGGGGATGGATATATCCGTCAACACGATGCGTGCGTGCGGCGGCGGATCCGGACCCTTCTGGCGCCAGATGCTTGCGGATGTATACGGTTGTGACGTTGAGACAACGGATTCAAGCCAAGGACCCGCGCTGGGCGTGGCGCTGCTCGCCGGAGCCGGAACAGGTGTTTATTCAAACGTTCGCGAGGCATGTTCCGCGGTGATTAAAACCAAGAGCACCAATACTCCGAAAAAGAGTGCTAACGCCGAGTATGGTAAGTACTATGAACTTTACAAAGAAATTTATCCGCAACTGAAGAATTCATTTAAGAAGATGTCGGAGCTCTGATTCTTCTCCGGGATTCTTTCGACATGATTATCCGAAAAAAGAAACAGACGAAATCCCACGGGATCTCGTCTGTTTTTATTATATCACCGGGTAGGGATTATTTGGTTTTCCAACCATGCTCCCGGAATTTCAGGAGAATCAGGTAAGTAATCATGGAAACAAGGCAACCCAGAAGAAGTGCCTGAAAATAGTTCATTGTTAGAGCATATGATCTCAGAAGCTTGGGTGTAGTGAGAAAAGCCTCCTCAACGGATAGTCCGGAAAGGGCGGAGTAAAAGACAAACGCATACGAAAAACGGTTAACTGCGTAGATCATTCCCAACGTGATCGGGGCGGAAAAAAGCACAGATGTTTTCCGTGATGCATCGGAAAGCAGGAGAAAACCCCAATAAGAACCACAAGTAATAACAATCGAAAAAAGAAATTTAGCGGAAAAAGAGTTGAGGACTTCAGGTGTATGGACCATATACTCATTAAACCCGACGATTGAAAAAATGAACCAAACAATTGCACCGGGAATTGAACCCAGTAGGGAGCCCATGATCCCAAGGCCGATGTTTGGCTTCACAAGCTCATATGCAATCACAGGTGTGCTAACCGGCAGGACTCTTTCCTGTTCTTTTTCTGTGTCGGGATCCGGAGGGATACGCCGGTCCGCCAGAAAAAAAGTAACTTCGTCCATGATTCCGCGAAGTATATTAATCCACATTCTGCTATCGGGTATAAGTACAATAATCTCATTGCTCTCATATAAAACCGTATAATCGGACAGCGAGAATTTGGAGGATAGTGTTTCTTCCAGGAGATGCCGGTCAGCTTCGGAAATGGATGACACACTGATGCACATCATTGTCCGGGACAGCCGAATCTGGACCTCAACATTTACGAAGTACCCATTGTGTCTGCCGACGAAAAAAACGGACTCAATATTGCGAAGTCCTGTTGTACTGACTATTTTCGCTGCGAGGTCTTGTGTAAATTCCATACAGGTCCTTCCCGGCTGCCGAATATTTATGTAATAGCCTATCTATCGCCACATATTTCGTAATAAACGAGCCCTACACATTGACCTCATTACGATGTTTCTTTCGAAAAAGAACACAACTAGCCACTCTCATTTTATCAGCATAAAGAGATAAATACAATAAAATTTAGCATTCGAGCGACCCGTCGGCACGATTGCAGATTTGGATAGAAAGAGGAAAAACGCTTAGAAATGAAGTCTTCTTTTGAATTCGCTCTTGACTGTTTTATCGCCGAATACAGCAGTTCCGATCAAGCAAAGCGCGGAAACCGATGTTGAAATAATGACAAAAACAGGATTTGTGGCGATGCTTAATAAATACAATATGAGCGGTACAAAACCAAGAAATCCGATAACGAACTGGTACAAGAGATAATTTCTCCAGTTCATCCGATTGATGAGGATAACAACGATGACAGCAATATCAGCTGCCGAAAAAATGCTCGGAATCACATATTCAACGGACCAACCGCGATAGCCGACAATAAAATCAATAAGCACAACAAGGAGAGAACCCCAAAATAAATGAGCCAGTATTTTAGATACGATGTTAATATGATTAGCTACGGTATACGGGATGACAATCCAGAGATAAATGATGCCTCCGACCGTGAGAATCGACCAGAGAAAACCGTCGTATACCAGAAAATTAACTACAATCGAGGCGATCGAAGCAATAATGGAAAGAAAAATAAAGACGCGCTTGAGCATATGGAATTTCTTGATGTCAATGCCGACCGGCGGAAACGCAAGAGACGTTTCTTCTCCGACCGGACTGCTCAGAACCCCCTTGCATAGCGGACATACCACGGAAGGATCTGCCACTTTTACGTTACATTTACTGCAAGTTCTCATAGTATGCTCCATTCGACTCAACGGTTACGTTAATACCATCTGCGGCCAGTTTCCGAAAAAAAGCTTTCTGGAGGTAAGTGTCTTCGATTCTCGAGGTAAATGTAATCACCATTGTCCTCTCAAACGAGCAAACCGAACATTTCATCGGTTCGGAATTGTTTGCCCCCATGATCAATTCTATACCGGTAATATAGCTGATATAGCGCTCAGGAACTTTGAAGCGACCGATATTTGACAGTGTAATCGTGTTGGATTGCGCGGCGCGCAGGTAGGAGATCTTCAAACCGATGTTCTTGATGAATAACGGAAGAAATCGGATGGGAAGGTTTTTGGCAAAAGAAACGTTGTAGGCAATTTTCGCGGCAAAATAATCTCGAGTCAACTTTTCTTCGAACTGCTCCTTTACGGTTGAAACAATGTCCTCAAAGGTGTAATCGTTTCGTGTTACCAGTAAGCCAACCGAAATCATCGAGAAAAAATTCATGGTGGTCGTTGATTCAAAATAAGGCCTTAAGTTGACTGGTACGGAAATATGAATAGGTTGCTTGTTAGGTTCTCCGTTCAGGTATTCCCGATAAATGCTCCAGATCATAACGGCAGTGAGATACTGGGTTACCGTGATGCCTTTGCTCCGACAAAGGGAGAGAATCTGCTTGATGGGAATCCTTCCGATAATTACACCCTTGGTATAGATGGGAAGCTTATTGCCTTTAATTCCGTAGGCGCGGTCGGTTGCATATCCGACGGGCTTGGAACCGACAAAGTTCTTGAGGTAGCTATCTTCCATATCCGAGAAAACGTCAACCGTGGGGCGGTCCGGAAGAGGGATTCCGTCTTTTTCGAAAAGCACTAAATCAATATACCGGCAAACTAATTCCTTCAGGAAATCAATTGCGCCCGCACCATCCGTGATGACATGGAACACTTCCAGATTAATCCGGTTCTCAAAGTATGTGACCCGGAAAAGGAAGTGATTGTTCTGTGCGGGAAGGAAATAGGAACAGGGGTTTGACTGTTCGGGCACAACGAGACATTGTTTATCGTTTGCTTCAAAATAGTACCAAAAAAAACCGCGACGCAAACGAACCCTGAAGCTGCCAAATCGCGGGAGCGTCTGATCCAGGGCCTTTTGCAACAGGATCGGATCAATTTGCATGACCAGCCGAGTGCTGATTCGATATACGCTGCTGTAGTTTCGATTTGAAATCACCGGAAACATATTCGCCGTATTATCGAGACGATGCCACTTTGCTTCGGAAACCCCTTTTTTGATAATAGTCACTCACCCTCGCTAAATGTTTATTTAGATCATTATGCAACAGTTGGCGATTAAATCCAACTACCTGAACGGGAGGAGGTTAGAAATCATTTTGCACGCTTATCATACAGCGCAATTTTCGCCGCCGATCTGTTTTCTGTGCGTGTTATAAACATGGTGTCCGTGCATTCATTCCGGGATGGAATTCATGCGGGTGATATAATGAAATGGAGTGACGGTAAGTTATTTTCTTACGGAAGTAATGAGGGTACATAATGAAGAGATGGGTTTCGATTTTGCTGCTGTCAGGCTTGCTTCTTTATCTGCTGACAGCCTGCTCCTATTTAAAAGAGACCGGTTCTGCGACACCTGTAAGCTTATATTCAAGTGAATCCGAAGTTGCCTCATCCGGCTCTTTTTCAAGCGGGAAGGATTCAGCGGACGCAAGCGAAACATTGATCGAAACAACCCGTATTTCGACTGCGGAAGACCGCGCAAGAGAAATATTGTCAGAGATGTCTCTCGAAGAGAAAGTCGGGCAAATGTTTTTTGCCAGTTGGGTTCAGGGAGATGTAAAGGAAGCTGTTGAGAAATGGAAATTCGGCGGCATTATTCTTTTTGCTCCGGATTTTGAAAGCCGTACTTCCGCTGAAGTAACACAAAGTATCGCATCATATCAGAATACTGCCAATCAGCCGCTTCTGATCGGCGTCGACGAAGAGGGTGGGACTGTCGTTCGGATCAGTAAATTTGCGCAGTACAGAGACGAACGTTTTTTATCGCCTCAAGCGCTTTTTAAAAAGGGCGGATGGGACCTTATTCAGGCGGATACAATCGAAAAATCAAAATTTTTGCTGAGCATGGGGATCAACGTCAACCTTGCGCCGGTCTGTGATGTAAGTACTCATCCGGATGATTTTATTTATGAGAGAAGTTTCGGCAGCGGGGCAACAGAGACCTCGGAATACGTTACAGCGGTTGTCGAAGAAATGGTCCGCCAAAATATCGGATGCTCTTTGAAGCATTTCCCGGGGTATGGCGATAATGCGGATACGCACACGGGAATTGCGCTGGACGACCGGTCGTACGAATCGTTTGAGGAAAGTGATTTTCTGCCGTTTATCGCGGGTATACGTGCGGGAGCCGGATCGATAATGGTCTCACACAACGTTGTATCCTGTATGGATACCGATTATCCGGCATCCTTGTCGCCGGAGGTCCACCGGGTTCTAAGGGAAGAACTGGGATTTAGCGGTGTGATCATGACCGATGACCTTTCAATGGATGCAATCTCTCTTTATACCGGCGACGAAGACGCGGCGGTACTCGCGGTTCTTGCGGGAAATGATATGATCATCGGATCTGCATATGAAGAGCAGATTCCGGCTGTGATTCAGGCGGTTCAAAATCAAGAGATCCCGGTTGAGGTGATTGATACCGCCGTCTTAAGAATACTCTTATGGAAAATCGAGCTCGGGCTGATCGAGTAAACCCTATCTCAAATAACAATCAGCACTTGGGAAGCGTTGATCCGCCGTAAGGCATGAGAATTATGCTTGCATTTTCTCCGCAGCGTGACAGTGCGGCGTTTCCTGCCTCCTGGAGATTAGTATATGGCTCGAGGAATATTGACCGGACAAACTCGGGGTCAAGGTCGGACACAAGATAAATGGAAGCCTTTTCGAGAACCATGGCGATTGCGGCTGCCTTATGACCGCCGAGCACAAAATCACGCCGGATATGGTCAATCATGTCGACGCTTCTCGAATGTCCGGTCATCCATTCTCTGAAATGGTCTTCGCCGAGTCCTTCGCCGCAGGAGGCAACCCAAACAATTACGCCCCCGTCCTTTACGGCGTGCTGTGCGTTATCAAGTGCTTTTTGCGCTTGGTACATATTGATATCTTTCGGGAAGCCGCCGGCACTGACGATAACAATGTCGGCCTTATGAAGAATACAGACTTTATAAAAAGAATCCAGAAAAGCACAGCCGGCGCGGTGTGCGGTGACAGGATTTCCAGAAAAACTCCGGATGATTTCTTTGTTCTCATTTAATACAACATTGATGATAAAGTCGATGCCGCATATGCTTCCGGCTTCCTCAATATCCTCGCGCACCGGATTGCCTTCCAGACGTCCTGCAGCGGCCTCGGGAAGCACCATCGCACTATGATTGGATTGGATCGCGTCCCGTGTCGAAACACCGGGCATGATCGCCTTGGCGCCGCCGCTGTAGCCGGCAAAATAATGGTACTCAATATTGCCCAAGCATATACGCCGGTCCGCGTTGGCCACCGGCGTGAAAATATCCACGGGCGTTCCCCTTTGGGTAACACCCAAATGAACGAAATCATGGACATCGGAATCGACGCAGCGAATCCGGTCATAAACTTTGTCGCCGACGATTCGGCGTTTGCGCTCCTCAGAATGTCCTTCATGGCTTCCCAGACCAAAAACGATAATAATATCCTCGTCCGGGATACCGGCTTCCGATAGTTCATCCAATACACAGGGGAGTATTTTATAGCTCGGCAACGGCCTCGTGATATCGCTGGTGACAATCGCGATCTTTTCGCCCGGGTGGACGATGTCACGAAGGCGTCGGCTGTCAATCGGTTCGCGAAGCGAGCGGAGAACCTCCACTTCGCCGGTCAAATCAATTTCGGCTTCATTGGGACGAAGCTCTGCGAGTACCTGCTCCTCCGGAAGCTCGATGTACTGAGTTTCTTTGCCAAAGCCAAATGCGTAATTCATAAAAGAGCCTCCGAAGTTTTTTCGTTATTATATCATGATTGGTTTTTGTCGGTTTGGATAATTGTCCTTAATTGCTTTTCAGGATAATCTTGACCGGAAGTCTTCATATCCGAAAGATCGAATCGTTGACAATTTGCCCTCCGCACTGAGCACAGCAATATCCGGTAACGGAATACCGTTAAACGTATTATTTTTTACCATTGTATAGATGGCCATATCGCAAAAAAGCAGAACATCGCCGACAGCAAGCGGTTTGTCAAAAGAATAATCACCGAGAATGTCCCCGGCAAGGCAGGTTGGTCCACCCAGGCGGTAGGCATATCGTTTCTCCCCGGACTCACCTGCATCAATAATGCGGGGGCGGTAAGGCATTTCCAATATATCCGGCATATGACAGGCAGCGGAGGTGTCAAGAACCGCTATCGACATTTTATTATCGATCAGATCGATGACGGACGCGGCAAGATATCCGCTATTGAAAGCCACGGCCTCACCGGGTTCCAGATAGACTTCGACATCATATTTGGCTCGAAAACGGCGGATCAGAGCAATCAGCCGGTCAACATCATAACCGGGTCGCGTGATATGGTGACCGCCGCCAAAATTGACCCACTTCATACGCGGCAGAAACGTACCGAATTTTTCTTCGAAAACCGCGAGCGTCGTCTCGAGGGCATCGGAATCCTGCTCGCAGAGCGAATGAAAATGAAGCCCGGTTATTCCTTCAAGCAGTTCCGGTCGGAAGTTCTCCCGCGTCACACCGAGACGGGAAAAAGGGGCGCAAGGGTCATAAATTGCATGGTCTTGCGTCGAGCATTCGGGGTTCACGCGAATTCCGCATATTTTTCCTGCGGCGATAGCCCGATTCTTAAAATGCTGCCACTGCGAGAAGGAGTTAAACACGATATGATCGGCGACGGACAGTAATGCGTCAAACTCGACATCGGAATAAGCGGGCGAAAACACGTGTGTTTCTCCGCCGAAATGATCGTGCCCGAGTCGCGCTTCATAAAGACCGCTGGCCGCGGTACCGCACAGGTAGCGCCGGCAAAGCGGATAGAGAGAGAACATGGAGAAAGCTTTTTGAGCCAAAAGGATTTTGCATGAAGCCGAGGATGCAACCTCTGACAGCAGACAGAGATTATCAAGGAGTGCCGCTTCATCAATGATGTATGCGGGTGTTCTGATGTTTTTTAAAAGAGATAATGACTCCATGTTTACTCCACAAGAACAGGTGAAAAGGATTCCCGAACGGGGAGTCCCCACCGGTTCAGCGCGTCCATAAAGGGGTCCGGGTCAAATTCTTCGATATTATGAACGCCGGGGCGATCCCAGGTCTTATTCATAATCATCATGGCACCGATCATCGCCGGAACACCGGTGGTGTATGAAATTGCCTGGGATCCAACCTCCCGGAAACACTCTTGATGATCGCATACGTTATAAAGATAATAGGTTTTCTCCTTGCCGTCCTTGATGCCCTTGAAAATACACCCGATATTGGTTTTGCCGACCGTTCGCGGGCCCAGAGACGCCGGATCAGGAAGAAGAGCTTTTAAGAACTGCAGCGGAACAATTTCACGCCCTTCGTAGATAACGGGTTCAATTGAGGTCATTCCGACATTTTCAAGACATTTCAAGTGAGTCAGATAGCTTTGTCCGAACGTCATAAAGAAGCGAATGCGCCGAAGCCCCGGGATGTTTTTGACCAGTGACTCCAGTTCTTCGTGATGCAGCAGGTACATATCTTTAGGCCCGATTTCGGCAAAGTCATATACACGCTTGATTTCCATCGGCTCGGTTTCGATCCATGATCCGTTTTCCCAATAGCTGCCCTTAGCAGTGACCTCGCGTATATTGATTTCAGGATTGAAATTGGTCGCAAACGGGTATCCGTGATCTCCTGCGTTGGCATCCAGAATATCCATCTCATTAATTTCATCGAAGTGATGCTTCAGCGCATATGCGGCAAAGACACCGGTCACGCCGGGATCAAAACCGCTTCCGAGCAGCGCCGTAATTCCTGCCTCCCGAAAACGCTGATCATACGCCCATTGCCACTTATACTCAAATTTCGCCGTATCCAAAGGCTCATAATTGGCGGTGTCAATATAAGGTGTCCGGGTCCTGAGGCATGCTTCCATGATGGTCAGATCCTGGTAGGGAAGAGCCAGATTCAGCACGACATCAGGACCAAAGTCTTGAATCAGAGTGACAAGCCGATCGATATCGTCCGCATCCACTTGTGCGGTTCGGATGACCGTTTTACCGCCGTCCAGTTTTTCCTTAAGCGCGTCACATTTGGATTTGGTTCGACTTGCAATCATTATCTCCTCAAAAACATCGCTGTTCTGGCAACATTTATGAATTGCGACCGAGGCGACGCCTCCGCATCCGATAATCAATGCTTTTCCCATCACTCAATCCTCCTTCGGGCGCGATTTCAACCATGTCAACATCAGTTCACGGAAAATCTTGTCGGCTGTGACCGTCGATATTCCGCTCGGGTCACAGGGCGGAGAAAGTTCGCACAGATCCATTCCGACAATATCCAAACCTTCCATCAAATGCACCGCACGCAGCAGTACATCAAAAGATACGCCGCCGGCTTCCGGAGTTCCCGTCCCGGGGAAGACCGAAGGATCCAGCACATCCAAATCAATTGTCACGTAAACAGGGACGCCGGAGAGCTTCTGAATCGTATCCGCAAGGCCTTCGAAATCAAATCTGCGGCAGGTAGTGTGCGTTTGGGCGAACTCAAATTCATCCTGAGTGCCGGACCGAATTCCGAACTGGAAAATCCGGCCGTCGCCGACCCGTTCATGGCAACGGCGGAGAACAGTGGCATGAGAAAGTTTTTCACCGAGATAGTCATCCCTGAGATCCGCATGCGCGTCGAAGTGAAGGATGTGAAGGTTATTGTATTTTTCTGAGATTGCGCGGATCGCACCCAAGGTAATCAGGTGTTCGCCCCCGAGAAGAACGGGGACCTTGCGGTCTGACAATACGTTGCGGACTGCTTTTTCAATGACCGGGAGAACACTTTGCGGGTCGTCTTCAGAAAACTTGAGATCACCGGAGTCAAATACCGGAGCCCCCTCAATGTCACGGTTCAGATACGGACTGAAACTCTCCAGTCCATAGCTCTCGTTTCGCATCGCTTCGGGACCGAAGCGGGTTCCTTTTCGATAGGAGGCTGTTCCGTCATACGGAACGCCGATCACAACCGCACGTGCATCCGCATACGAACAGTCAAGATCAAAAAGCAGCGGAGTCCCGTTCACGGAGTCAGTCATTTCGATGGTTCTCCTTCTGTGACATCCACCAGTTCAACATGCTCAAGAAGCTCTTGAACGTAATTGGGGAGAGCAAAAGCGCCGCGGTGCAGATTGGTATTGTAATATTTCGTTTGAATCCCGAGACTCTTCCAATCCTTCGCGCGCAGATCACTTACGGGGTGATATTTGTTGGAGGCAAATCCAAAGAGCCAATGCCCGGATGGATAGGTCGGAATGTGTGCCTGATATACACGGGACATGCGGAAAGACTCCACAATTCTTTTGTGTGCCCGTTGCATGGCAACTGCTTCATATGAGTAGAACGGACTCTCGTGTTGGTTGACCATGATACCGTCACTGCGTAAACAATGGCAACAGTTACCGTAAAACTCCCTTGTAAACAGCCCCTCTCCCGGGCCAAAAGGATCTGTCGAGTCGACAATAATCAGATCATATGCATCCTCGTGATGCCGTACAAACTTGAGTCCGTCCTGAATATGCACATTAACACGAGGATCAGAAAAGCCGCATGACGTTGAAGGAAGATATTTCCGGCTGACTTCGATAACTTCTTTATCGATCTCCACCAGATCGATCGATCGGATGGTATCATACTTGGAAAGTTCCCGAAGAACTCCTCCGTCGCCGCCGCCAATCACCAGCACGTCACGTACGCAGGGATGAACGGCCATGGGGACATGAACGATCATCTCATGATATATGAATTCATCCTTTTCCGTCAGCATCAACACACCGTCAAGGGTAAGAAAACGACCCAATTCAGGCGATTCGAACACATCAATCTGCTGAAAAGCGCTTTTACCGGAATAAAGTTGCCGATCTGCTTTAATAGAGAGTTTGATACCGGGCGTATGAAATTCAGAAAACCAAAGATCCATAGTATCTCCTTGTATTATTGATTCGTGCTTGGGATGACAACGCGCAGCATCGCCGCCGAAGGATCTTCCATCCCGATCAAAAAGCAACCCTTTTCTTTCGAGTAACGAATATAGTCAGCGATTTCGGAGGTAATCATCTCGCCGGGCGACAAAATCGGTATGCCGGGTGGGTAGCACATGACAAACTCGCTGCAGACATGCCCGATACTTTTTTCAAGCGGCAGAGATTCATTCCGGGAATAAAACGCGGTGCGAGGTGTCATTTTCACATTTGGCTCAATGTAATCGTTGTCCATCATTCCGGCACTGCTACGACGGTGACGGCGACGAATCTCCGTAAGCGCGCCTACGAGACGCTCGATGTCGAGTAGTCTGTCTCCCGCTGACAGATAAGCTAAACAGTTGCTCAAATCACCGAACTCGATTTGAATATCGTATTCGTCACGCAACAGGTCAAACACCTCAATCCCGGCAAGTCCGATATCACGCGTGTTGAAACACAGTTTTGTCATGTCGAAATCAAAGACAGTATCACCGTTAATCAAATCGCTTGAAAACGCATAATAATCACCGATTCGATTGATTTCCTGCCGGGCATATTCGGCCATTTCGACCACTTTTTCGTTAATTTCACTGCCGTGCAGGGCAAGGTTTTTTCGAGAGAGATCAAGACTGGACAGAAGAAGATAGGAACCGCTGGTGGTCTGAGTCAGATTGATGGTCTGGCGCACATGTGCGACATTGACCCGCGGCCCGCAAACAAGGAAAGAGCTTTGTGTCAGCGAACCGCCCGACTTATGCATGCTAACGGAAGCCATGTCCGCATCTGCCTGCATCGCAGACAGCGGCAGCAGGTCCGAAAACCCGAAATGAGTCCCGTGAGCCTCGTCAGCAAGCACGAACATGCCTCTTTCATGAGCCGCCGCCGAAATCGCCTTGAGGTCTGAGCAGATACCGTAATAGGTCGGATTGTTGACAAAAACAGCTTTGGCGTCCGGATGGCGGTCCATTGCGGCAATTACGTCGCTGAGCCGCATCCCCAGTGCAATACCCAGCCGACTGTCCGTTCCCGGGTTCACATAGACAGGAATCGCGCCGGAAAGGATCAGTGCATTGATAACACTGCGGTGAACATTACGGGGCAGGATAATTTTTTCGTCCTGCTTACATGTGGACATAATCATAGCCTGAACGGCCGAGGTGGTTCCGTTGACCATAAAGAACGCGTGCGCCGCCCCGAAGGCGTCCGCCGCTAAAATCTCAGCCTCGCGAATTACGGAAACCGGATTACACAGGCTGTCGACCGACTTCATCGAATTGACATCGAGCTTCATGCATTTCTCGCCGAGAAATTGAGTCAACTCTGCATTGCCGTGACCGCGCTTGTGTCCGGGTACGTCAAAAGGGACTACGCGCATCGAAGTAAATTCGGTAAGTGCTTCCGCGATGGGTGCTCTGTTCTGATCCGAATTACTCATGTTTTTGCCCCTCGTTGTATACGTTTGTTCCGGAAAACACCTCAATCATTTCCTGACGAAGATTCGTCGTGATCTCAAGTCTTTTCTTCGGGGGAATCTCGTTCACATCCGTCTTGAATAAATAGTTTTGAAGAGCTACTTCCTTGATCAGCATCTTTGTGTGGTAGAGATTTGCCTGATAGACATTGATGTCGATCGCATCGTAGCGTTCAAGCGTTTTTGCATCGATATAATCCTGAATGGAAACGACACTTCTGTCCGAAAACAACTTCTTTCCGTTAACGTCACGAGTAAAACCGCGAACCCGATAATCCATTGTGATAATGTCGGAACTAAAACTCCCGATCAGATAATCCAAGGTCGACAACGGCGATATTTCGCCGCAGGTCGCGACATCGATGTCTACACGAAAAGTAGCGATCGCGGTCTCAGGATGGAATTCCGGGTAAGTATGTACGGTGACATGACTCTTATCGAGGTGTCCGACAAGCGCGTTCCCTTCGATATGAGGAATCATGGATTCCTCGGCAATCAGAAATGTGACACTGGCGCCTTGAGGATCATAATCCTGTTTGGATATACTCAGGACTTGAGCGCCGATCATTTCCGTCAGAGTCGTCATGATATTCGTCAGACGATCTGAGTTGTATTGCTCGTCAATATAAGCAATGTATTCACGTTGCTCCCGTTCGGTTTTGGCATAGCAAACGTCATAGATATTAAAACTCAGAGACTTGGTCAGGTTGTTAAATCCATAGAGTTTGAGCTTTTCGTGTGTCATAGCAGTCTCCTTTGACTCCTCCGGAATGTCCCGATCATAAAAAACGCCCGTTGCCTAAATGTTGCGGCAACGGGATCTTGGATCATCAATATGTTGTCGACAGGAAAGAGAGGCCAACGCCCGATACTTCCCATGCGAACAGCTGTCAGAGTCGATACAGACTTACGCCTACACACTCTTATTGAAAATTCACAAGTCATGTTGCACCGCAAGGCACAATGGTTATAAAGTAACCAACTCATAAATTTGGGCTTTGAACCCAATCAATAATGCAACGAAAGTTGCCGTCGGCGTTTGACCCGGCTGTCCGTGTGGCCTCTTCACCTGTCAGAAATCCGTTTCGAATCCGGTCAGGCGGTCAAAAGAGAACGTCCGCTGGTTTCTGCCAAATGCAGAAAGTAGCGAACGTTCAAAACATATCACGGATTAGGTGTCATGTCAATATTTTGATGTTACGGATTTGCCGTTATACCTGTAAACAAAACCGTGTTATCGGTCGTGTCATAAAGGGCGAAGATAAACGGACGGTCCGCACAGAAAACGATTTCTTCCGGCGGATCAACCGGCATCGCGGTTGCCTCCGCAACAACGACCGTAACCGCTGCGGCTTCCGCGCCTTTTTCATCAACTTTGATGTAGGTTTTGTGGATAATGTCCGAGATAAACAAATCATTAATGTCTCCGGTCATCGCATCGAATTCGGCGTCCGCAGCAAAAGCCTGAGTCATTCCGCGACTTGCCATTAAGTCGGCAACCGAGGTTCCGTATTCAAATTCGAATTTGGGCAGGCTAATAACCACTTCCTCACCGCTTGCTCCTGCGATGATTGCGGAAAACCCGTCCTCGGTCAGTTCCTTCAATACGTCTTCCATGCTTACATCAAGCTTCGGAAGAACAAACGCCATTGCAAAAGGGCCTTCCTCTCCCGAATCCCCGGCGAAAGGAACCGAGATTATCTGGTAAGTTGATCCCTCCGCATAAATTACATCCCGCTTGTCATGCATGAACGGGACCTCGCTCTTGCCGGAAGTGCCGTAAAATGTATCGTCATATGTATTCGATTCCGAAAAAGGCACAGCCCAGTTACCGAGATAATACAGTGCGTTGACAAGAACAAGGCGCGTGTCTGTCGATAGAGGTTCGGCCAGCACTTCCGGTATCTTGCCGTGTGTTTTTTCATCCACCCATTGATTAATTGCATCGGTCGCGTCTTTGGCTGCTTGACGATAATCAACAGTGAAAAAGTCAGCCATGAAGTTATCGGCACAGATATCCAGATAGTCCTGATCAAAACCGTAATCTTTCTGTGGCCAAAGTGAATTTGCGGTTTCCATTCCGTTAATGTTTGTGCGCCACATAAGTTGCGCGGCCGACTTTAGAATCTCTTCATCGGAAACTCCGGACATGCAAAGCGCTTCCAGCATTTCTTCTCTGGTCTCGTCAATTGCCCCTTCGGCAGTCATCAGAAGAGCCAGTTCAAGACTGGCCGGAGAAACGGCAATATTTTCATCGGAGTAGAGATCGTTCAGAACTTCAAAACCATATTGGTTCATTCCGTCGGTGAACTCATTTGAGAATGGAGTTATATCCTGCTTGGTCAGCTTTGCCTCGTTGGCAACGTCGACGCCTTTGATGTCCGTGTTTTTCTTGCTTCGAATCGTAAAACCGTTACACGCGGTGAGCGAAAAACAGATGGATGAAACAAGAATGAGGGAGAGAAATTTGCTTGCGGTGATCTTCATAATTGATCGACTCCTTTCGGGGGAAGAATCCTTGTTGAATGAATAGATAAACACAGTACGGGTTCTTCACACCAATAAGACGAGTGGCAGCGGCAGATCGTTTCATGCTGATCAATCCAAAATTTCAGGCTGTCGAATTGACTTAATATCAGCTGTAGAATATCATTTTTATTGACAGGATAATATACTGCGGTTTCGAATCTTCCGGATCATCTGTTCAGTTCGATTCTGCTTTTGTGATTGCTCTTCGAATGCGGAGGATAATTCTATGAAAATTCTTGTCATCGGCGGAACCCGGTTTATCGGCATACACCTTGTCAATGAATTGCTGTCAAAGGGGCACGAGGTGACCATTGCGACCCGCGGCCTCACTCCGGATGTTTTCGGAGACGGCGTGAGCCGGATTCAATTTGACAGAACCGACCGAAAAAGTGTTGAAGCTTCATTGGCGAACACCTTATTTGATGTTGTTTACGATAATATTAACTATTCTCCGACAGATACGGAAAACGTACTGGACTTTATTAAAACCGATCGCTATATATTAACCTCATCAGCCGCGGTTTACTCGGGCGGCATCAATCTCCGGGAAGAGAATTTTAATCCATACCAATATCTGATCCGGATGGGCAGAAGAGATGATTTTAGTTATAACGAAGGTAAACGCCTTTGCGAGAGCGTGCTATTCCAAAATTACAAAATCAATGCGATTGCCGTTCGTTTCCCGGTTGTAATCGGAAGGGATGATTATACGCAGCGGCTTTACTCATACGTTGAGCGTACATCTCTTGGTGAGGCGATGTATATCGATAATCCGGATGCGCGTTTTTCGATGATCGAGTCCGCGCAGGCAGGCGCGTTTCTGGCTTTTTTGGCGGACCGAAAAGAAACCGGTCCCATTAATGCCTCCGCCCGGGGCGATATCAGCGTAATGGGAATCATTAACATGATCGAGAAAATCGTTGGTCACAAAGCCATTCTCAATAAAGATGGCAACCCGGGAGAATTTAACGAATATTTCGATAATGTACTGGATACTTCGAAAGCGCAGGCGATGGGATTTCAGTTTGACCTGCTTAATAAAAGGCTTCGGGATTTGCTTGTTATGTATGCAGGAGATTTTCGAAAATAAACACGACCAAAAGGTAATTACCACGTAAGAATACGAAGCCGAACGTAGAATACAGGTGCGTTCGGCTTCATTATGGGATATAATACAACCATTTGAAAAGTCATTCCCGGAAGGAAGAACAACGATGATCTACAACAACATTCTGGAGGCCGTAGGACGTACACCGATGGTCCGCCTGTCAAAAATGACAGGCCCGGATGATGCCGATGTATTGGTGAAGTATGAGGGGCTTAATGTCGGCGGGTCCATCAAAACCAGAACTGCGCTCAATATGATCGAAGAAGCGGAAAAAGCCGGATTAATCGGGCCGAAAACCGTTATCGTTGAGCCCACGAGCGGAAATCAGGGAATCGGTCTGGCACTGGTCGGGGCGGTTAAAGGTTACCGGACCGTAATTATCATGCCGGACAGCGTCAGCTGTGAGCGACAGAAACTGGTTGAACATTACGGCGCGGAAGTGCGGATGATTCACGACGACGGCGATATTGGGAAATGCATCCGGGATTGTCTGGATCTTGCGATGAAAATGGCAGCGGAAGATCCGAATGTATTTGTTCCGCAACAGTTTACAAACCCGGCGAACCCTATGGTACACAGACACCACACCGCCCTGGAAATTCTTGAGCAGGTCGATGGGCCGATCCACGGGTTCTGTTCCGGCATCGGGACGGGAGGGACGCTTTCGGGAATCGGAGAAGTCTTATCGGCACACAATCCGGAAATACTGATCTGGGCCGTAGAACCCGAACATGCCGCGATTCTTGCCGGAGGAAATATCGGTTCCCACCTTCAAATGGGCATCGGCGACGGATTGATTCCCGAGAACCTGAATGTCGGCATTTTTAAAGATGTTTTTGTTGTTACGGATGAAGATGCGATCGGGACCGCGAGAGATCTGGCCAAAAAAGAAGGCCTGATGTGTGGAATCTCCAGCGGCTCCAATGTTGCGGCTGCACTTGCAATGGCTCGCAAATTGGGTAAAGGTAAGACGGTAGTCACAATATTGCCGGACACCGCAGAGCGATATTTCAGCACGCCGCTTTTCGAGGATTGCGTCTGAAATAAAACGAATTTATGCACTGATTCAGAAAAGAGCCTTGATCCGATCCATATTCCTTAAGCAAAGATCGTACCCGTGGCTGTAATTTTTTTCAATTTGACTGATGTCTTTTTCGAGGCTGTTGAGCGCGTATTCGGGGCGCAGAATGACTGCTTTTCCGTCTTCTTCCAGTTTCTCGCAATACGCTAATGTCTGATTATATGCAAAGTGGCGGTTTTTCAGCAAATCAACCATCAGGGGATATTTGTTGCGGATCAGGCGAATTGCAAAATCATACTCCCGGGCATACGTTTTCCGGAAATTTTTCGGCTGCGTCAGAATGATCAGGTTTCTGGCATTGCCGTCGCTCATGGATTTCCGGATCGGAATTGACTCGGCGATTCCCCCGTCATAATAGATGCTTCCTTTCCAGTGTACTGCGGGAAAAGCGCCCGGTATCGCACAGGTTGCCCGTAAAATGGTGTGCTTGGCATCCATTGTCTTGCAATCCAAATATTCGATTCGGCCCGTCAGGGCGTTCGTGACTCCGGCAAGAACCGTCCCCTCATATCGCATCAGGGTATCCATATCAAAAGGGACAAGCTCGTTGGGTATCTGGTCGAAAACGAAGTCGATTCCAAAAAAACTGCGCGATTTAAAGAGATTCCTTTTGCTGAAGTATCTCTTATCGTTGCGATACTTTTTCAGAATCTCCAGATTGCGACCGCGCTGCCTCGAGAGGTAGGACATTCCGTTGCTGATTCCCGCGGATACACCTACGCAGTATGGAAACATAATATCTTCATCCAGAAGACAATCCATTGCGCCGGCGCTGAATATCGGACGGAGTGTTCCGCCTTCGAGGATCAATCCGGGCATACAGGCGCACCTCCTTTCGATAAAAAATCCGGAAGTGCAGGCTCGGTAGGGTTACCTGCATTTGAAGTAAGATCAAAAAGAGTAAGCTCGCGTGCGAGTCTCGAGATCGGAAGGCCGACGACCGCATAATAATCTCCCTCAATGAAGGAAATAAGCAGCGCGCCCTCATCTTGAATCCCGTAAGCACCGGCTTTATCCATCGGAGAACCGGAGGCTGCGTATTTTCGGATTCGCGTCTCCTGAATATCATCCAAAGGGAAGAAAGTGACCGATGCTTCCGAACAAAAAACAACCGACCGGTCTTTCCCGCAAATACTGACGCCGGTGAATACCTTGTGCGTTTTCCCGGAAAGCGTACGGAGCATTTTGATTGCGTGATCGAAGGATTCGGGCTTGCCGAGAATCTGCTCCCCGGTTACGACGACGGTGTCCGCTCCGATAACGACAGACCCGGGATTTTTTTTAAGAACAGCCATCGCCTTCCGCTTTGCAAGAAGCACCGAAGCCTCTCTTGCGACGCCCTCAAAATCAGGATCGGAAAGCAAGAAATCGGCATTGGTCGGGATGTCGTCTTCCGGTGCATTGGATACGACAGTTCTGAAAGGAATGCCCAAGAGGCGGAGCAGTTCCGATCTGCGCGGAGATGCACTGGCAAGAATCAGGTCATACATTGGTTCAGACTGTTCCATCCGGATGCTCCTTAAATGATTGGAATAACGGGATCGTCTTATCGGGTCTCGATTCGATTTTTGCCTTTCATTTTGCCGTCATACATGAGCTGGTCGGCCGCGAAAAGCAGGGAATGGAAGGTAGAGTCTTTCTCCATTTCGGCAATTCCGAAACTGCAGGAAGTGACAACCCCGCCGGGGAAGATATCACCGGTGATTGAGGAGCGTATTTGCTCGATGACAGGAAGAGCAGATTGAAGATCTGCTTCAGGCATAAGCAATACAAATTCGTCACCACCCCATCGTGAAATAACATCGTTCTCCCTGAGATATTTTCTCATACGCGTTACTATCTCGATGAGAACCTGATCGCCGATCAGGTGACCGTGGACGTCGTTGATCATTTTCAAATTATCAACATCGATGAACACAAGCGACAGCGGTTTGCCTTTGGTGCGACATCTGGTCATCCATTTCTTCGCTTCCTGCTCAAGCTGGTAGCGGTTGCAAGCCTTTGTCAGCGTGTCAGTCGTGCTGATGATTTTGAGATCAAGAAGGGAGTTGTATTCCCTGATCCGGTAGCTTTCCGTGCTCTTTGCCCCAATTGCACAGAGTATTAAGGTGGTAGTTACATAAAATGTACCGGCCATAAAATCATTCGCGCCGATGCCATGGATGATGTTGAATGAAAGAATGAAGAAGGCTATAGAGGAAATAACAGACACCAAAAGCATATTCCGCCATTTATTCGGGAAGAGAAAAATTCCGATGAGAATGGTAATCATGCCCATCGATTGAATATAGTAATCGGGAGTCTCATAGCTGCTGAGTACGAAAAGGAAAATTGCGACACCCGTCATCTCAATTGCAGAAAGAAGCAGTGAATACGTCTCGAAATTTTTGAATCTCCGAACAATGTAAATAAAAAGAATCAGCAAGCCGGAGTAGACAGTCCGAATGAAAGCAATCAAAATTTTCGTTCCGGTACCTTTAACGATCATCAGATCCGGAACGAGCAGAATCAGGTTTATGAGCGCAAAAAGAAGCAATAAAAAACGATTGCCTCGAAGAGAGTGGGACAGTATATATCGATAAAAAGATCCGTCGTCCGGCGGATCGCGTTTCTTATCAAAGGATTTACCGTGGCTTCCCGCCTTGGTCATTCCGGTGTACCTCCGGTACTCGTCGCAAAAAAACGACCGGTGACGACTTGTCGCATACCCCGATCTATAATATTATTTTACATGTTGCCGAAGTGCTTTGCAAACCGGAATACCTTAAATATCAACCAACCGATAAGGAGAATCCACGTCATGGAGATATACTGTCATAAGGTTCAATACTATGAGACGGATCAGATGCAAATCGTTCATCATTCCAATTATATCCGCTGGTTTGAGGAAGCGAGAACGTTTTTTCTGGAGCAAATAGGCTTCGGATATGATCGCATGGAAAAGGAAGGAATTACCTGCCCGGTTCTCGAGGTATTCTGCAAATATGTATCGATGGTCCGTTTCCCGGAAGTAGTATCGATCAGCAGCAAAATTGTCGAGTTTACCGGCGTTCGTATGACGCTCGAGTATGAAATTCGGGATCAGATATCCGGCAAAATCAGAACAACAGGGTACAGTAAACACTGTTTTGTTGGAGCATCAGGGAGACCGGTTTCGCTCAGAAAAGAAAATCGGGAGCTGTTCGAACTTTTCCAATCGCATTCAGATGAAGAATCCGGAATCTGACCGGAGTGATTTGCATTTGGAATGACAAAACAATATGATTACCCGTGGAGGGTTTCAATGTGAAATGTATTGAATGCGAGCGGGAAATCAGCGACCAAAGCATATATTGCATGTACTGCGGAAGCGCCCAGGATTTTCAGGAATCAGATCCCGGCGAAATCTCTTCCGCTGACGAATTTTCCTCTCACAAAAGGGAGATGCTGGCGCCCGGGCAAAAAGAATCGGAGCTGTTAACCTCTATACGGGGAGCCAGGCAGAGCCGTTTTTCGGATCCGCTCACCATATCGCTCATCTGCGTTTCGTCGGTATTGCTGATCGCGTTTTTGGTGCTGCTTTTCGGGCGGCCGATATGGGAGAAAAAGCCTGCTCCGGAATCCGCGTCATCACAAACTTCGGATACTTCTTCGTCACCAAGCACACTGCCGTCCAGAAGAGAAGTCGAAGTGCTTACTTTTTCCAAAGAACAGATTCAACTGAAAGTCGGCGAGTCATATAGTCTTTTAAACAGTATCGAGGCAATAAATACGGATGAAGAGCTGATTTGGAGCAGTTCAGACCCCTCGGGCATTTCTGTGGATGCGGCGGGTAAGGTTTATGCAAACAGTTCAGGATCATCGGCTGAAATAACGGTTGCTGTATCAAACAGTCAATTTATTTCACAATCGATACGGGTGATCTGCCTTTCCGAAGAAGCCGAGGCTCTTTCCGGTCAAATCGTCGAACTCAATAATCGAACGGATGTGCTGGGTGAAATAAATCTGAGCGCTGAAAATTTCCATCCCGGCGCGCGGGATTCTCAATTGACCTGGGATAAGACGTTATTTTACTCGCTTGAGGATTATTCTCCGGAAAATGCCGAAGACGGGAAAATCAACAAATATAAAATTGAGAAGAGAAAACTGCGAAATAAAGACACCGGAAACGTCATTGATTATGAAATATACCGAAGCCCGGGCCTGGGAATAGTTAATAAAATCACGGCAATAGAATATCTTGCAGACGGCACGCTCGAAATTACAGAGTACTATTTTGAAAGCAACGGGGATTTGAACTTCGTTTTTATTCATCATGAAACCTCTTATACTCCTCAATACGCAACCGTGCTGATTGAAGGTCAGCGTTTCTACTTCAAAAAAGATGTGATGGTGAAATGGCGGACGGTTGAGGCATCAACGGGTATTCAGGATATCGTTATCGGGCAGAACGAAAAAAACAATTCAACATCCGCAGAGCCGCTTCTATATGATGAACAGGAAGCAGCGGTCCGGAAGCACTATGATAAGCTTGAATCGTTGATCCTAAACGAGGCTTATAACACTTATAGTTCAGTTCTCGGAGAAATTGAGAGAACACAAATTGCAGGAAAAGTTGTGGATATCTATGGATCTCCCATGCCTGATGTGGCCGTAACACTGATTGCTTCCGACAGAGACGGCGCCGAGTTGATATCGACAGTGTCCGATCCGGAAGGAAGATATGGATTTTATGTTCCTTCCGGAAAAGAAACGTACGGTCTGTGCTTTTGTAAGGAAGGATACAATACGGTTCCGCTTTTTGGCATCAATATATCCGGACAAACCGTCGAAGTTTATCAGGAGAAGATTGTGATGACGGAAAAGAGTCAATCCGATAATTCTTTTCAGATCGTTGCCATCGATGCGGTAAACCCGGCTGCGGTTCATCCGGAGGACGGATTTGAGTCGGATAAACTCCGAATATCCGGGGCTGAAATGAATTTCCGTGAAGGCGTAAATAATTCTGACGGCCTTCCTGTTTTAACCGTTACCGCAAATGACGCAGGCGTGGCCAATGTTTCGCTGCCATCCGGTTGCTATACCGTCGAGATTACCGCAAAGGGTTATGATAAGACCCGATACACGTTGCTTTCCTATCCCGGATGTGATTCCGTGATGATGTGTGTCTCTCCGAGCCTCGGGAGCGGGCAGGTTCGAATTGTTTTGACCTGGGATGAGTCGCCGGCGGATTTGGACGCACATTTGTTTACGCCATTAAACGATGAAATTTCACAAACGGAGTACCATATATGGTTCCGAAATAATGAGGACGCGACCGGGAACGGACTGGTCGGACAGTCCGATCCCCCATACGGCTTCGGCCCCGAAACAATCACGATCAATAACATTGATGAAGGTCTTTACAAGTTCTATGTGACCGATTATTCAAACTGTTATGACGGAGAAACAACTTCAAAGGATTTGTCAGAGTCGGATGCTTGTGTGCGCATATATACGGAAACAGGATTATCACAGGTGTATCATGTCCCGTGTAACAGCGAAGGCGTAATCTGGGAGGTTTTCGAGATCCGAAATAAAACAATCGTACCGATACAGCGATACTACTCTAACATCGAGGATAAGTCGTGGTGGTTTAAAGATTGATTGAAGATTCTATCCGGATCAAACATGTTTTGCAAAAAACATGCGACAAACCGGTTCAGGTAATCCAAGGAGAACTGACTTCCGCTAAATAGCCTTTGCGCTCCAGTTCAATAGCGATACGGTCGAGTGACTCCTCCGAATCGGCAACCACGGTATGCGAGTGCAATTCTCCTGTAAGCTCCATCAGCGGCCTTGTTTTCTTTTCGTCAAGATCCCGCAAAAAGTCGGTAACGTCTCCGCGACTTCCGATTTTTAAATCGACGGTTATTCGGCCATATACGCTGTGCCGGATGGATACATCAACGACACGACCGCCACAATCGATGATTGTATTAAGCTCATCTCCGATCTGATCCTTATTGTGAGATACATTGAAAACCCTTGAATGCGAGGAACTCGCGGGATTCAGATAAATATATCCCTTGTTGGTTGAAAGAACGGAGTGACCCTTTGCGCGAAGATAAGAAATGTCCTGAACAATCACTTGCCGGCTGACTTCAAAACGACGTGAAAGCTCTCCGCCGGAAAGCGGATCAGCAGATGCGATAATCATATCGAGCATCAGGGCGCGTCGCTGCGTGTTGTCCAAAAGAGCCTCTCCTTTCAACCGGTCCGGAAGGGTCTATTCAATCGGCTTCAAATTTTTCATCGAAAAATCAAGGATTGGTGCGGAATGTGTCAGTGCGCCGACAGAGATAAAATCAACGCCGAGCTCAGCCAACTTACGCAGACGCTCCTTGGTTACGTTGCCGGACACTTCGAGTTGGGCACGCTTGTTGTTGCGCTTCACGGCTTCCCGGATCGTCTCATTGTCCATATTGTCAAGCATGATAATATCCGCTCCGGCGGCAAGTGCTTCGTCGAGCATTTCGAGCGTTTCCACTTCGACCTCGATTTTCCGGACGAACGGTGCATATTCCTTTGCCATTCGGATCGCTTTCGTCACGGACCCGGCAGCGCCGATATGATTGTCCTTAAGCAAAATGCCGTCTGAGAGGTTATAGCGATGGTTGGATCCGCCGCCGGTTTTGACGGCATATTTCTCGAACGGGCGCATGTTGGGCGTCGTTTTTCGGGTGTCAAGAAGGCGGGTAGGGAACCCTTTCAGTTCTTCGGTCATGGAACGGGTCAGGGTTGCGATGCCGCTCATTCGCTGAAGGAAATTGAGTGCTGTCCTTTCGCCGGACAATATCGCCCGGCCGTCTCCCGCAAGGACACCAATTCTGGCTCCGGCATGCACGCGATCTCCGTCGTGAAAATACGATGTAAAGATGACATGGTCGTCGAGCAATTGAAAAACCCTTTCGAAAACTTCAATGCCGCAAAGTACGCCGTCCTGCTTGCTCAGCAAGTCGACATGAACCGGCACGGCGGAACGCATCACTGAGGCGGTCGAGATATCCTCATTGGTAATATCTTCGCGCAACGCGCGGAGAATGTAATCGTCAAGAATGACTTTCGTTACTACACCACTGATCATAAAAAACCCTGTCCTTTCGCTTGATTTCATCGAGAACGACCTGACGGTACTCGGAACTGAAATCTCTTCCTTCATAGGACTTGAGATCTACTTTAATTTCATCGATGGGAGAGTAGGAAATGCTTTGCGAGATTTCTTCGGCAGCTCTTTTGGCAAAAACGAGACTCTCAAGGAGCGAATTGCTTCCGAGTCTGTTCTTGCCGTGAACGCCGGTACAGCTGGTCTCTCCAATAGCATAGAGTCCCTTCATGGATGTCCGCCCTTTAAGATCCACTTCAATGCCGCCCATAAAATAGTGTTGGGCGGGGGTGACCGGAATCGGATCCTTGGTCAGATCGTATCCTTCATCGAGGCAATGTTTATAAATATTCGGGAAACGGGTCTTGATCATTTCGGGATCCAGATGCGTAAGAGACAGCCATACATATTCCTTGCCGTCCTTTAGCATTTGCTCGTGAATCGCCGCGGAAACAACATCGCGTGGCTTGAGTTCGTCGGTAAAGCGCTGCATATCAGCGCCCAAAAGGTATGCGCCTTCGCCGCGGACGGCCTCGGAAATCAGAAACCTTCTGCCGGGTTTCTCGGAATAGAGTGCGGTCGGGTGAATCTGGATATAGTTTACATCTTTGAGGCGGACGCCGTGGTTGGAAGCGATGGCGATGGCATCGCCCGTAATGTGCGGAAAGGCGGTGGAATGCTTGAAAAGCCCGCCGATTCCGCCGGTCGCGAAAACAATTACCTTGCCCATGATCATGTCGGGCTTCTTATCCTTATCCAAGATAATTATGCCCTTACAGACATTATTTTCTTCGACAATATCAACCATCCGCGTATATTCGGCGATTGTGATGTTTTTCTTTTTGCGAAGCCCCTGAAGGAGCTTTGTCGTAATTTCCTGTCCGGTGATATCGTCGTGAAAAAGAATTCGCGACTGGGAGTGACCGCCTTCCTTCGTGTAGGAAAGCTTTCCGCCGATCTTATCAAAGTTAACATGATAGTCCAACAGTTCGCGAATAATGAGCGGAGACTGACGAATCATGGTGTCCACGGCTTTCCGGGAGTTCTCGTAATGCCCGGCCCGAAGTGTATCTTCGAAGTAGTCATCGAAATCTTCGGCGTCTTTCAGCGTTGCGATTCCGCCCTGTGCAAGATAAGACGCACTGTTTTCAAGACTGTCCTTCGTGATCATGTAGATGGAAAGTGTCTCGGGGAGGTTGAGTGCACAGAAAATTCCGGCGGCGCCCGTTCCGACAATAATTACATCGGCTTTGAATGATTCTTTCATATTTACATCCTGCTTACTCGCGCTTCATCGGGAAGCCACGGCCGATTTGTTCTCGCCCCCGCAAAAAATCCGCAAGGACTACAACAGCATTTTAACATCTGTAAAGACAGGTGACAAGATAAATCAAGTCTCAGGTGTCCTCTCTCAACAGGACAAAAAGTCCGTAAAATAGGGCAAAAATGTGAAGAAAACGCAAACATTGGAATTAAAAGCAATGACAATGACGGGCAAAATTGATATAGTATAACCATCGAAAGTTTGAGTTTTGACGAGAAAGGAAGACTGCAACTCTTGGATGCAATTATTTCTCCCAAAGCTATGCCTGCAGTATTTCCCAAATGTATCGGAGACCTGCTTGCCAGCGATCAAGTCATGGCCATGAGCCATTACATATCTCATGGCCGAACATCGACGCTGGAGCATTGTTGTGCCGTTACCTACTTCAGCATGCGCCTTTGCCGGATGCTTCGCTTGCGGGTGGATGAGCAGAGCTTGCTTCGCGGTGCATTCCTTCACGATTTTTATCTTTACGACTGGCATATTCCGGAGGCCGGAAGAAAATTGCACGGTTACAGCCATCCTGCGGTTGCACTTAGAAATGCCAGAGCTCACTTCGCGATAAACCATCGTGAGGCGGATGTCATTAAAACACATATGTGGCCGCTGACCCTTCGAAACATGCCGAGATACAGAGAATCTGTCTTAGTATGCCTTGTTGACAAGTATTGTTCTTTCCTGGAAACGATGGGTCATCGTTACCGAGGCGCTTTCCTTCAATATATACAGGCCTTCAGAGGAGAACAAAATGGATAGAATGATATTGAATCCTCTGGACGCAGGAAAAATGAGCGAGTCGGAAATGTGTCGCGAAATGCTGGATGTAGCGTTTGAGGGTGTTTACTTTATTGACCGGAAATTCAACGTTACCTTTTGGAATGACAGCGCGGAAAGGATTACCGGGATTCCGGCCGCTGAAATCGTCGGGAAAATATCGACGGAAAGTATTCTGAAACCGGTTGATCAGGATGGTAATCCGATTACAGAGGCAAGGTCGCCGCTCAAGATGTCCATGATGGACGGTAAAACCAGAGAGACGGAAGTATATATCCGGCACCGGGACGGACATCGTGTTCCGGTCATTATGCGTACCGTTCCGATCAAACGATTCACCAAAATTCTCGGAGTCATGGAAGCATTCATCGATGTGACAACCCGCCAGGAAATTCAGAGCGTGGCCGAGAGATACAAAGAACTCGCATTCACGGATAAATTGACCGGACTTTATAACCGCCGTTATACGGAGGATTTCATCAAGTCCAGGATCGATGATTTCAGGCGGCATGGCATACCGTTTTGCGTGATGTTTTTGGATATTGACCATTTCAAGGCTTTCAATGACAACTACGGTCACGAGCTGGGGGATGATGTAATCCGTATGGTAGGGAAAGCCTGTACGTTGATGATCCGCTCCTCGGATCTGTTCGGCAGGTTCGGCGGAGAGGAGTTCGTTGCAGTACTCACCGGAACCAACGAGCAAAATATGTATGTGATTGCCGATACTATGAGGAGCATTGTCGAAAACACAGGCATCCGGTCACAGGACAAAGCCCTCAAAGTAACGATTTCGATCGGCGCGACCATGGCCCGTCTCGATGATTCGGTTGAGGCGATTTTGAAGCGTGCTGATGAGCTCCTTTATGTCAGTAAAGAATCGGGAAGAAACCAGGTTACGACCGGGTAATAAGGCTGTTTGTCGCTTCCCGATAATAAAAAATCCATTCGGGGAAAATGAAGAATTTGTGAACTAAATATGAAAATTCACTTGTTTTTTTCTGCACCGTGAATATAATAAAAATAGGTTGACACCCCCGTACGATGCCTTTATCAGACTGAAGGTTTTTCTCCGTGGTTCTTAATTGCGTGTGGTTGTACGTGTCTCCTCCCGGTTCGGTCAGGCATTTTTACAAAGACCAATCCCGGAAATCCTTTCATAATCTAGATCGGGAGGTGCTTATGACTACAATATATTTTGTAAGACATGCAGAACCTGACCTGAAAAATAGGGATGACGCATTGCGTCCCCTGACCTCAAAGGGAAGAGCGGACAGCATGCGGCTCTCGGAGTTTTTCGGAAATATGGGCGTGGATTATGTTTATTCCAGCCCGTTAAGAAGAGCGGTTGAGACGGTGAAGCCCCTTGCAGAGCGTTATGAAAAACCGATTTATCTCGAGCGCGATTTCAGTGAACGCAAAATTGCGGACGAATGGATCGATAATTATGACGAATTCCTTGAGCGTCAGTGGTCGGACTTTCTTTATAAAAAGAAGAGCGGGGAGTGCCTGCAAACCGTTCAGGACAGGAATATAGCGGCGACCAATATGCTTTTGCTGAAGCACAGGAATAAGAAAGTTGTCGTCGGCAGCCACGAGAATTCGCTTGGAACAATTATCAACTACTACACCAAAAAGTTTGGTTTCGCGGAGTTGACTAAGGTTAAAAACTTAAGACCTTGGATTGTTGAGTTCAAATTTAACGGCGTGGAATGCGTTGATGTATGTGATTATTGCCTGGACAGCTGAAAACCAACATAAGTGTATAAAATAATGAAAGAGACCGGCTTCCGTATCGGGATGCCGGTCTCTTTAAATAAACTATTAATTAACTGCTAACGATAACCGTAATGGATTCTCTTAGTAAGCAACACCGTGGCTGAGCATAGCATCGGCGATCTTCATAAGACCGGCAATATTGGCTCCGAGAACCAGATCATCAGGATTGCCGTATTCGGTTGCGGCTGCGGTTGCACTCTTGAAAATATTTTGCATGATCTGCTTCAGCTTGGCATCGACTTCTTCGAATGTCCAGGAAAGACGCATGGAGTTCTGGCACATTTCCAGACCGGAGGTCGCAACGCCGCCGGCGTTTGCTGCTTTTCCGGGGGCGAAATAGACACCGGATGCCTTGAAAAGATCAACCGCCTCAGGTGTGCTGGGCATGTTGGCGCCTTCACCGACGTACTTACATCCGTTAGCGATCAGCAGTTTCGCGTCGCTCTCGTTGAGCTCGTTTTGTGTAGCGCAGGGTAGGGCGATGTCGCACTTGACGGACCAGACTCCCTTACCTTCTGTATAGGTTGAGCCGGGAACGAGTGTTGCATATTCGCTGATTCTGGCGCGGCGAACTTCCTTAATATCTTTGGCAACAGCCAGGTTGATTCCGTTCGGATCATAAACATAACCGTTGGAGTCAGAAAGAGTAACTACTTTAGCGCCGAGCTCCGTGGCCTTCTGGGCTGCATAGATCGCAACGTTTCCGCTTCCGGAAATAACGACGGTCTTTCCTTTGAAAGATTCACCTTTGGCCTTGAGCATTTCGTCTACGAAGTAGCACAGACCGTAGCCGGTGGCTTCCGTGCGTGCAAGGGATCCGCCGTAGCTGAGGCCTTTGCCGGTAAGAACTCCGGTGACTTCGTTGGTCAGACGCTTGTACTGGCCGTACATAAAGCCGATTTCTCTTGCGCCCGTTCCGATATCGCCCGCGGGAACGTCCGTAAACTGGCCGATATGACGCTGTAATTCGGTCATGAAGCTTTGGCAGAAGCGCATTACTTCGTTATTGCTCTTGCCCTTCGGATCAAAATCGCTTCCGCCCTTTGCGCCGCCCATGGGAAGGCCCGTCAGGGAGTTCTTGAAGCACTGTTCAAATCCGAGGAACTTGATAACAGACAGGGTTACCGAGGGGTGAAGGCGTAAGCCGCCCTTGTAAGGACCGATCGCCGAGTTGAACTGAATCCGGTAACCGCGGTTGACCTGAACTTTACCCTGATCGTCAACCCATGAAACACGGAAGGTAACCATTCTCTCCGGCTCAACAATGCGCTCGATGATTCCGGCCGCTTCGAGGTCGGGACGACGCTCGATCACGGGTTCGATGGATTCCAGAACTTCCTTCACGGCCTGCAGAAACTCAGTTTCATTCGGGTCTCTTTCTTTGACTTTGTTGAATACACGATTCAAATACGCATTGTTCATACTTTACTTTCCTCCATATAAAAAAGTTCGCCGGCGAAGCTCGGGCGAACCAGTCAATCGCCCTCGATTGCTTAACAGATTGATTATAACCCCAATTATTTCAAAATGGAATAGCGAAAAAGACAAAATATGAAATTTATTTCGAGGTAAGTTGCAGAAAAGACATCTTCGGAAAAATTGCCCCGGGAAGCCATAACCCTTGAAAAAGGCTTTATATTGCTTGAATACGGTTTTTTAACCGCCAAAGCAATACGCAGAATTCGAAATATTCAAAATCAGAAGTTGCAAAAACAGCAATGACTTGCAACGAAAATCGTTAACCCAAAAGCTGCCATACCATGTGCGAATACCAAGCGACGGGGTTTTCTCTGCGTCCTTATGCGAGTATACTCAAATACAGAAAGCTTGCATAAAAACTTCGAGGGGGCGTGCAGAATGGAAGTCAGAAAGATGACCATTGAAGATTATGATATGGCATTCGAGATGTGGACTCATACATCTAAAGAAGGAATGCGAAGCGTAGATGACTCCAGAGAAGGAATTGATTCTTTTCTGAGGCGAAACCCGGATACCAGTTTTGTGGCGATCTCCGAAGATAGTGTTGTCGGAGTTATTTTATGCGGGCATGACGGGCGCAGGGGACATATTTATCATACCTCGGTCCGGGATCCGAACCGCTGGCGTACTATCGGCAGAGCGTTACTCGAGGCGGTATATGATTCAATGAAGAAAGAAGGAATTCGTAAAGTCGGGTTGCTGGTCGATTCGGACAATGATGCCGGTAATTTATTCTGGGAGATGCAGGGGTGGGTCCGGCGGAAAGATCTGAATTATTACGATAAATCAATCATTGAGTAATCAATATTCGGAAAGGAATAAACAAATTGTGTACGGATCGATTCCGCGCACGATGTTTTCATAAAAAGATGAATGGAATTCGCCCTTTTTTATCGGACGATTACGAGAAAGTATATGCCATGTGGACGCAGGCCGAAGGGATTGGCATGCGGTCGCTCGATGATTCAAAAGCAGGGATCGGGAAATTTCTCCGAAGGAACCCGTCGACTTGTTTTGTATATGAGGCAGAAGGTGAGATTGTCGGCGTGATTCTCGGCGGACACGATGGACGAAGAGGATTGATTTATCATGCGTTGGTTCACCCGGATTTTCGCGGCCGCGGGATCGGTAAAGCCTTGGGAGGGGCGGTATGTGAGGCGATGAGAAAAGAAGGAATCCATCGTATCGCGATTGTTGTGAAAAGAACCAATGAAAGCGGCGCGACTTTTTGGCGGAAACAGGGTTGGGAAGAGCGGGATGACCTGATCTACTTTAACAAGAGCCTAAACTCCGATAATGTATAAAATCGGACACGTAAGCGTTCCGCTTCGATGGATTGCGTTGCTTTTTGCCGCGGATATGTTTAGTATTTATTTGACTGAAAACAGGCAGTCTTTTTTGGGGTGGTTTTAGGAGGAAATGCATGAATCCTGATTTACAAAGAGAAAAATTTATCGATATCGTGGCGCGCTTTACCGCCTATTCTTCCAAGCATCTGCCGGATGACGTATCCGCAAAACTTCTGGAGATGCGCGAGGAAGAGACGTCCGACGTTGCGAAGATAATATATGATTCCATGTTTCGGAATTTGGAAATGGCGGCAAAACTGGACCGGCCGACCTGTCAGGATACCGGAATCATACAGTATTTTGTCAAAGTCGGCACCCGCTTTCCGCTCATCGATGTCATCGAAGAATGCTTGCGGGAAGCGGTGCTCAAAGCGACGGTCATCGGACCGCTCCGACATAACGCGGTAGAGGTTTTCGATGAAGAAAACACCGGGAACAACATCGGGTACCGGATTCCCTGGATTGACTGGGAAGTCGTACCGGACTCTGACAAAGTCGAAATTTATATGTATATGGCCGGCGGCGGATGCAGCCTTCCGGGTATGGCAAAAGTGCTGATGCCGCTCGAAGGATACGAAGGCATTGTGAAATTCGTTTTTGACCAGGTCACTTCTTATGGGATCAATGCCTGCCCTCCTTTACTTGTGGGAATCGGAATTGCCGGATCCGTCGAGGTTGCGGCCAAATTATCGAAAAAAGCCCTTCTTCGCCCCATCGGATCCCATAACGCCAATCCGATCGGGGCGGAACTGGAAAAGAGAATGCAAGACGGTCTGAATGCCATCGGAATCGGACCCGGCGGACTTACCGGCGCCAAATCCGTTATGGGCGTCCACATCGAACAGGCAGCACGTCATCCGGCAACACTTGCCGTCGGAATATCCACCGGTTGCTGGGCGCATCGAAGATCCTTGATCCGCATCGATGCCGACCTGGGATTCGAGGTGCTTTCACACAAGGAGGCTTCATGGTGAGCAAAAAAATATTAACCACTCCGATATCCGCGGAAGACGTCGAAGCTCTTTCGATCGGGGATATCATTTATTTGAACGGATATCTGATTACCGGACGCGACGATGTGCATCAACGCGCAATCAAGCAGGGTAAGGAACTGCCGGTTGACCTTTTGGGCAAAGCCATTTTTCACGCGGGTCCGATCATGAAATCAATCGAGGGGCAACCGGGAAAATACAAGGTCATTTCCATCGGTCCGACCACCAGCATGCGCATGGAGAAATTGGAGAAGGAGTTTATCGGCAAGACGGGTGTCCGGGTGATCGTCGGCAAAGGCGGAATGGGCGAAAAAACCGCCTCCGCATGTATTGCGCACAAGGCGATCCATACCGTTTTTCCGGGTGGCTGCGCGGTGCTTGCCGCCGAGTGTGTCGAAGAAGTCGAAGGGGTGGAGTGGCTCGATCTCGGGATGCCCGAGGCGATGTGGATCATGAAGGTCAAAGAATTCGGTCCGCTCATCGTGTCCATCGATACAAAAGGAAACAACCTTTTCGAGAAAAATAAGCTCGGCTTCAACGAGAAAAAGATCCCGCAAGTCGAAGAAATTTGCCGCCACGTTGATTATTTGAAATAGACCTGCTTTTTCAATGACCTCAGTTGATATCGAAGAGGACCGCGATGAAGATTAACGTCATTCGACATGCCAAGGTCGATTATCGCTTCCCCTCCCGGCTCAGCCCGGAGGAGCAAATTGAAGCTGCGCAGTTATATGATACCTCCCCGATCATCAAAGAAAAGGCTTTCTCAATCGTTACGTCCGCGCCTGTATTTATCAGTAAACTCCGTCGAAGCAGGGACACGGCGCTGTTGCTTTTCGGTGACAGAGATTTTATCGAGTCCGAATTGTTTAACGAGGTACCCCTTATGCCGTTTGCCCGGATGAATATCCGGTTTCCGGATTGGCTATGGGATATCGGCGGAAGATTGTCGTGGTTTTTTTCGGGCGCAACGCAACCGGAGCGGAAGCCGGAGACGCGAAAAAGAGCAGATAAGGCGATTGAGCTTATGGAATCGGTTATGGAGGGCGGTGCGGAAGAGTGCTATCTGATCACGCATGCGTTTTTTATGCACACGCTGTTCCGGCAGCTTCGGAAAAGAGGATATGGTTCCGATTCGCATTCTTTGAAAATTGATAATCTTCAGCGTTTCATTTTTACGAAATGACCTTCAAATCGACCAATCAACCGAATCGAAAGGAAAGGAATCGCAGCAATGGAGATCCGAAGAGCAACAACGGAAGATATCGGGCAACTGACTGAGATACGAATGCAATTTATTCGAGAGTCAAACGGCGCGGCGTTGGAGGTTGAAAGGGAGCAGCTTTTGCTTGCGAATCTGAACAGATATTTCGAAGCACATATCAACCGGGATTTCTTTGCTGAGCTTGCCCTGGTCAAAGGTAGAGTCGTTGCGGCGGTGTTCCTCTGCATCTTGGAAAAACCGGCCAATATGTCCTATCCGGACGGCAGAGAGGGAACCGTGCTGAATGTGTATGCAAGCCCGGAATACCGTAAACGGGGGATTGCCACGCTCCTTTTGGATCGAATAATGGAAGAGGCAGACAGGCAGAAACTCTTCTCGTGCGAACTGATTGCGACCGAGATGGGACGGCCTCTTTATGAGAAGTTCGGGTTTAAGCAAATTCACGGCACGTATATGAAACGGAAGCCTTTTTCGGACAATCGGGCCATGTAGTAAGATCAGTTAACTAAAAAATTATAAGAGCTCGTGCCAGCCGGTAATTGTGTGATCTGCGACGAACTTAATTTGCGGCCAATCATGCGCGGAGGAGTCATCATAGACGCCACAGACGCGAAAACCGCCGGCTTTGGCGCCGTGTATACCCTCCAAAATATCCTCGTATACGATACATTCTTCGGGAGAAAAACCCAGACGCTCCGCCGCGAGAAGATAGATATCCGGGAATCCCTTGCCGCGACTTACCTCGTGGAGCATGGTAACGGACGAAAAAAGATCCAGAACGCCGTTATTGCGGAGCGCATACTCGATGCTTGACCGTGTAAGCGCCGTAGCGACCGCAAGTTTCAGTCCTTTCTGGTGAAGATGACGCAAATATTCCTCCGCACCGTCTTTCAGGCGGATCCGGGTCGCATACTCTTCATCCGCCATTTGGCTCCAACGATTCGTGACTTCGTCGACGGTTAACGACAAGCGGTAACGATCGATCGTATATTCCGCGGCCTTGCGGTAACCCATCGTTTTAACGGTCTGGGAGTAATCTTCTGTGGCACATATCCCGTGCTCCTTCAGAAAACGGATATCGATATCCATCCACATTTGCATGGAATCAAGAAGAGTGCCGTCCAGATCAAAAATGGCGCCTTTGGTAATACTCATAGGTTGCTCCTTTTTGTGATTGCACAATTATTTTATCACGGAACAGATGATATAAGCCGGACAGGAAAAGATGAAAAACGACGCTGCACTGCATGAAAAAACGATGGTTTTCTTCTGTTATACTGAAGGAAAGTATCGACCGGGAGGATTGAATATGGACGATTCAGGAGTTATCATCCGCTTGGCTGAAAAAGAAGACCTCGATGGTCTGCTACATCTTTGCTCGCAGTTCAGGGACGATCCCGTTCCCAAAATAACACCCGGGCTTCGGAAAATGTGGGAAGAAATGCTTGATGCGTCCTATTATCACGTATGGTTGGCAGCGAAAGGTCAAAAGGTGGTTTCCTCGCTGGTTCTTCTGATTATCCCGAATTTGACACACGGTCAGCGCCCGTATGCTGTCATCGAAAATGTGATCACCGACAAGGAATTAAGAAACCGCGGATATGCCTCGCTGCTTCTTTCCGCCGCGCGTGAGATGGCACGCGGGAAGGGTTGCTACAAGATTATGTTGATGACCGGCAGCAAAGCAGACAGCACACTCCGGTTTTATGAAAAAGCGGGATACAACCGAAACGATAAAACCGCTTTCATCCAATGGCTTGATTTATGAATGATCAACGTTGTTTGGCTCAGTCTGCTCCGTCTTTTGACAAAAACAATTGATTCCAACGCTTTATGATAATATAATAAGTATTAAGCATTGTTTCTATTCTGATGTGGATTGAAAGCGGGCGTCTTTACAGATAGTCAGGATAAAATGTGGGGTTTTCATGGAACCGAAACAGGGCAAAAGCTTCTTGAATCGATATCTGGACAATACCATCGAAAACATCGGAAAAGAAGAACACGTGAAGGCTAAAGTGGCCTTATATCTTGTCGTTTTTCTGTCGATTGCGTTCCTCCACGGCTTGCTTCATAACCCTGAAATCAGCAGCATCCTCTCTCAAGTTCAATCCCTTGCATCAGTCCTGTTGGTTATTACTGCCGGCGAGATTGGTTATCGGGCTGTTGCAGCGTGTTCTGCGCTTCAAATCACAATGATCGTCTATTACATTATCAGGGCCGGGGATACCCGTTCTCTGCCGGGAATTATTATTCCGGCCGCGACAATCCTGATTATTTCCATCATTGTTCTTTTCAGCCGGAGAATTATCAGAGAGAACATGAATGTTGTCGAGCAGAAAGAAAAGCTCTCTGTGTTGAACTCTGAAATCATTGCGAAGGAAGTCGAAGTCATTCAGCAAAATGAACGCCTGACAGAATACAACCGCGCGATGAAAGAAAATGAAGAGCGATTGTATCATCTGGTTCACTACGACACGTTAACGGAACTTCCGAATCGGGCTAAAATAATCGATCGTTTAGACTTACTAGTCAATCTTCTTTCTCAGAAATCCATGGGTTTTTCACTCCTTTACATTGATCTTGATCATTTTAAAAGAATTAATGATTCCGTAAGCCATAAAGTTGGCGATATGACTCTTCAGGCAGTGACTGTCAGGCTTCGTAATATCATTCATCCGGACGACATGCTAGGCCGTCTGGCCGGCGATGATTTTGCCGTCATTGTTCAACGGCAGTTGAAAGAAGAAGAACTTCTGATTTATTCGGAAGGAATAAGACGATCGATTTCAGAGCTCATTACCATAAACGGAAATGAGTTTACGATTACCGCAAGTATAGGAATTGCGATGTATCCGAGTGACGGCCATAACGGAATGGATCTGATCCGAAACGCCGAGACCGCAATGTATAAGGCCAAGGAGTTCGGCCGGAATTCAGTTCAATTTTTTCGAAAAGAGATGCTTGACGATGTCCTTCGCCGGGTTAAGTATGAGAGCGGCCTGCTGATGTCTATTCAAAACAACGAGATTTTTCTGGTGTATCAGCCGCAATACCATACCAAAACCAAGAAGCTCAGAGGTTTTGAATCACTTGCGCGCTGGCAGAATGAAAAATACGGATTGGTCAGCCCGGGACAATTCATTCCCGTCGCCGAAGAGGCCGGATTTATCATTCCCCTGGGTGAATGGATACTGCAGAAAGTTTGCGGAAGAATGAATTATCTTTCGAGTGTATACGGCAAGGATTTAATCATGTCCGTCAATATTTCTGCCGTACAAATTATGGCACCGGCGTTTGTAAACACCGTAAAGAAAATACTTGCCCAGACAAAGTGCAATCCCCGTAATTTGGAATTTGAAGTTACGGAATCGGTCATGATAGCCTCGGTCGAACATGTAGTCAAGGTGCTTAACGAGATCAAAGCGCTGGGAATCCGAATTGCGTTGGACGATTTCGGAACCGGGTATTCTTCGCTAAGTTATCTTCGCCAGCTTCCGATTGAGACACTTAAGATAGACAAATCTTTTGTGGACAGTATTTATTCTGAAGGCGTAGAACGCCATATGGTCGGATCGATCATTACGCTGGTTCACGAAATGGATATGCAGGTTGTCGCTGAAGGCGTTGACGACCCCAGTCAGTTGGAATATCTTGCCAATCATGAATGCGACTTCATTCAGGGATATATCTGGGGCCATCCGCTGACGGAGGACGAAGTAATACTTTCGCTTCAGACACTCAACAAAGAGACGGTCTGAACCATATAAAAGGATTGAAAACACGAAGTTTCATCAATGTATTTTGTGAAAATTGCCGTTACCCTTTGATTTAGAAGGGGATTTATTATATTCTTGACCTATTCAGATAAAATGATTTTTTAAGAAAAAGGTTCCTTCGGAGGTGCTGAACATGACGATGAAGCTTGCTTTTTCCACCCTTGGATGTCCGGACTGGACTTGGAGCGAAATATATTCGATGGCTCATGATCTTGGGTATTCAGGGATCGAAATCCGCGGCCTCGGCGAAGAGATTATAGCTTCGCGCGCAAGACCGTTTTTACCGGAAGAGGTTGATGGGACCATTGCCGCTCTGAGAAAGTTAGATCTGTCGATTCCGTGCTTTTCATCGAACTGTGTTCTGTCGTCGCAGGCCGGAGCAGAAGCAGCGGAACAGGAAATCGCTGAGTACATCAATTTGGCGACAAAAACCGGAACACAGTATATTCGAGTTCTCGCGGATGCGCACCCCGCGCCCGAGGGGGAAGTGAACGATTCTGATATTATCGGAATTCTTAAAAAACTGGCGATTCCCGCGGCTCAAGCGGGCATCACGCTTCTGATCGAAACCAACGGCGCTTATGCCGATACAACAAGGCTGAAAAAGCTTCTTGAAGAAGTTGGCAGTGATTCGGTCGCGGCTCTTTGGGATGTTCATCACCCGTATCGTTTTTTTGGAGAAGAGCCTTCTGAGACATGGGATAATCTGGGCGCATACATCCGGTATATTCATGTTAAGGATTCGGTTGTATCATCTGACGGCAAGGTGTCCTACCGGCTTCCCGGAACGGGCGATGTGCCGCTTATCGGATTATTTTCTGTTCTTCGCGAGAATGGATTCGACGGTTTTGTGTCCCTGGAATGGGTTAAGAGATGGTCAGTCGAAATTGAGGATGCAGCAGTTGTTTTCCCTCAGTTCGTCCACTTTGTGCGCCGTTGGGAAGCACTGGAAGAAGCCGGACAGACTCATGAAGAAGCTGAGGCAGAGAAAAAATATGTCCGGATGCCCGAAGTTGAGTTCCAGGAAGGTGTTCCGGCGATCAGTTGCTTTGTCAGTCGTGAAAACGGTCAGCGCCTTTTCGAGAAGGACACCCTGATTAATATCACATTCAGCCAACTCTTGGATCAGGTAGCGGATACGTTCCCCGATCAATGTGCTTTTGCATATACAACCCGTAATTATTCACGCAACTATGCACAGTTTCGCGAAGACGTCGATCGCGTAGCGCGGATGTTCATTGCGATGGGCGTTAAGAAAGGTGACCACGTGGCCATTTGGGCAACGAATTACCCGCAATGGTTTTTGACTTTCTGGGGAGCTGTTCGCATCGGAGCGGTACTGGTCACGGTCAATTCCTCCTATAAAATTCACGAGGCAGAGTATCTTCTGCGTCAATCAGATACACATACTCTGGTCATGATCGACGGATATAAAGATTCGAACTATGTTCAAATTATCAGCGAGATTTGCCCGGAGCTTGCCAAATCAGCACCGGGCACACTGAAGAGCGAGCGTCTCCCGATGCTCAAGAATATAATTACGGTTGATTCAAAGATGGACGGATGTTATTTCTGGGATGATGCCATGAAGCTTGCTGACAATATACCGGAGAGCATTCTTCGCAAAATGGCAGACGACACCGATCCGGATGAGGTTTGCAATATGCAATATACTTCCGGAACAACCGGCTTCCCGAAGGGCGTAATGCTTACACACAACAATGTCATCAACAACGGAAAATGCATCGGCGATTGCATGGATTTCACAACAGCGGACCGGATTCTGATTCAGGTACCGATGTTCCACTGTTTTGGAATGGTGCTTTCAATGATATCTTCAGTGACTCACGGAACCACTATGGTTCCGCTCGAATATTTTCAGCCGGCGAAATCGCTTGCCGCTGTGAGTATGCGCAAAATTACGGCGATGAACGGTGTTCCTACTATGTTTATCGCATTGCTCGAACACGAAGATTTCGGGAAGACTGATTTTTCCCACATGAGAACAGGCATTATGGCCGGCTCCCCGTGCCCGATACCGGTCATGGAGGCGGTTCTCGATAAGATGAACATGTCGGACATCACGATTGTTTTCGGTCAGACAGAAAGTTCTCCCGGATGCACACAGAGCCGCGCCGGCGACCCGATTGAGGTTCGTGTGTCCACTGTCGGTAAACCATTGCCCGGAGTCGAGTGCAAAATTGTCGATCCGGTGACCAACGAGGACCTTGCGGATAATGTTCCGGGTGAATTTGTTGCCAGAGGATATAACATTATGAAGGGCTATTACAAGATGCCCGAAGCAACCAAAGCCGCAATTGATGAGAATGGCTGGCTCCATACGGGAGACCTTGCGCTTCGCACTCCCGAAGGCAACTATAAGATAACCGGACGTATCAAGGATATGATCATCCGCGGCGGAGAAAATATCTATCCGAAGGAAATCGAAGAATTCCTTTATACTCATCCGAAAGTTCGTGACGTGCAGGTCATCGGAGTTCCGGATAAGACTTACGGCGAAGAAATCATGGCCTGCGTAATTCTCAAAGAAGGGGTTGAAGTTACTCAGGAAGAACTCAAAGATTTTGTCCGTTCGCACATGGCAAAGCACAAAACGCCAAAGTATATTTCGTTTGTAACCGAATTCCCGATGAATGCCGCCGGAAAAATCCTCAAGTACAAGATGCGGGAAACCGCCGTAAAGGAGCTCGGACTTGAAGCCGCAGCCAATATAGAAACAGCCTGAATAAAGGCGCCCGAGAAAAGTTGAAAAGAGCCGATTCAGTGGCGGATTATCCCGTAACCGATCGGCTCTTTGTTATGGCATGACCTGTTCTTTGCCGTAATACTCTTCAAGTGTCTGACCGCTGTTATAAAGGGTCGTTGCCAGATCCACTCCCACATAGCGGAAGTGCCATGCTTCAAAGTCATATCCGGTGATGTGCCCCTTTCCGCTCGGATAGCGGAGAATAAAGCCGTATTCATGGGCATGTTCGGCGACCCAGGCACCGGCGGTGGTATTTAAAAAATTGCTGCTGATGGAACTGTCTTTGTTTTCCTGGATGTCGATGGCAAGACCGACATTATGCTCTGAACGCCCCGGGTATGCGTACTTGGATACCACTCTTTTCATGGTGAACCCGGAAACCCCGTCGTTCACCTTTTTAATAGCTCCGTTGAACAACGACAGTCGCTGCTTAAAAGTGCTGTAACCGGCATTCAGATAGAGTTTTTCTCCGGTGTCGGTTTCGCAGGCCTGGCGCATCAAATCCCAGGCTGCGTCCGTTTCCGGACGGAGTTTCTGGTTTTTCGAGGCCTCTGCATCCACGAGCTCCGGTATATAATCCTCTGAAATCGCATAGTACTTGTTAATCAAAACGGTAATGTCTCCGGGATTCGAGACAATTTCATACTCTACAGTGCGCGGATCGACAAACCCGTCGTACCAGACCGGTCCGGTCGGAACCGGTGCCGCAGTCGGTTTGGGTGACGGTGTCGGTGTTGGTGTCGTGCTTTTTGTGGGAACAGGAGTATTCCCGGGAGTCGGTTCATTGGATGTAACCGCCGTCGCATCCGATGAGGATGCAGAAACGATTGAAAGGGTTACATCCGAAGTGAGCGAGGTTTCCTGAAATTCAGTGGTTGAAGCGGACGGGGTTGTCTCCGATTGAAGCGCTGTGATGCTGCGAGGACTGTTGCTTGGCGGAGAATCCAGATAGCTCTTCAGCAAGAATCCACCGGCAATCAAACACGCCGCTATTGCTGTTGGAATCAGAATCCATTGTGCTTTTCGATATGCGAGCCGACGTGTCTTTTTTCTGGAACGCATAAGCTATTTCTCCATATCAGCCTGCACGCAAATTGCTATCCGAAACTACTCGTCTCCGGTTCCGGGCATTATCTGCGCTTTGCCATAATACTCCTCGAGTGTCAGTCCCGATTCGTGAAGTTCTGTTGCCAGCTCAGGTCCGACATACCGGTAGTGCCATGCTTCGTAACCGTACCCGGTTATATGTCCCTTATCTCTGGGATATCTCAAGATGAAACCATATTCATGCCCATGCTCATTCACCCATTTACCCGCTGTGCTCTCGGCAAACGCATCCCGGATTTCAGGATCAGATGCAATATTGATGTCAAAAGCAAGACCCAGGCAATGTTCCGAGCGACCTTGATAGGCATTCTTTTCAACAGCTTTCGTAAGTCCGCGGCGCTCGATGGCATGTGAAAAGCTATACGTCTGGCTGGCATAGGAGCGATATCCGGATATCAAGTAAAGATTCTCACCGGACTCTTCAAGGCATGCCGCATGCATCGAATCCCAGTCATCCGCAGCTTCGACGCTCACATATTGCCCTGCCGAATGATTTGCCAAAACGAGTTCAGGCACGTAATCTTCCGGCATTGCATAGTATTTATTAATCAGAACGGTAATATCTTCCGGATTGGTGACCAATTCCGCCCGAACTGTGCGGGGATCCACATACCCGTTGTACCAAACCGGCTCTTCCGTCTGCGGCTCGATATACTGAGGCGCAGGGGTTGGGGTCGGAGAGGGTGTAGGCGACGGGGTTGGTGTAGGGGTAGGGGAGGGCGTCGGAGTCGGAGAAGGGGTCGGTGTCGGTAAAACAGTTTCCGCGCCGATCACCGGCGGAACCGGAACCGAAGAGGACACCGTCGTGCCTTGAGCGGAACAAGAAGCTATACATACAGTAAGTGCAAGAAGTATGAGGGGTGATATTGTTTTTTTAGCAAAAAGCATTTGAAACTCCTGTCAAACGTTTTATTGATGTCAAATCATCCATCAGTATACTTCAAGTGACCGTTTTTTCCAAGATTGCTTCCCTTGACAAGTTTATTGCTTCTATCTATAATCGAGTCAACTTCGGGGCGGGGTGCGATTCCCCACCGGCGGTAAAGCGGCATCATGCCGACGAGCCCGCGAGCGATAGCTGAACCGGTTGGATTCCGGTGCCGACGGTATAGTCCGGATGAAAGAAGTGATGATGACAGATCGCGTTGCGATTTGATTTTTGCTTATTTTATCTCCCGGATTTTTCGGGAGATTTTTTTATGCAACAGGAGGAATGGGTTATGTCAGAAGAAGGAAATCTATCCATCGAAAAAGGTACCGTCATAGATCAAAAAACCAGAAATCGCATTCGAACGCGAAAATTGGCATTCATGGCAATGCTTGCGGCACTGGCATCGGCACTGATGCTCCTGGATACACCGCTGCCGCTTTTGCCTCCGTCACTTCAATACGATATCAGCGAACTTCCGATTCTGATCGGTGCGTTTGCATTCGGTCCGCTGAGTGCAATTACAATCGAGCTTGTTAAAAATCTTATTCACTTGACCATCACTTCAACAGCCGGAGTCGGAGAACTCGCCAATTTCATTGCGGGTGTTTTGTTTGCAGGCACAGCGGGTCTGGTATACCAATTCATGCGAAAACGGAGCGGCGCCATTCTGGCAATGATAGTCGGCACGTTAGCGCTGACTATCGGGATGGCTGCACTGAATTATTTTGTTTTCATTGACCTCTTCATAAAAACCTTGGTTGCCAAAGGCGCAATGCCCGATACCGGCGCTATGGCAGCTGAAGACAAGATGAAGATGGTTCTGACAGCATATGCGCCATTCAATTTGTTTAAGGGAATCACGGTATCGCTGGTCACATTCTTTGTCTATAAGCCGATATCGAAATTGATTAACCGACTCGCCGGCGAATAAAGCAGTTACCGGAACGTTCTTCTGTCTGTGAATATTGTGGTATGATTTGGAAGTACAGTTTTACATTAGTGCGCGCCCCATCAGACCGAACGGAAGAAGAGAGTAATGGCAAGAAAGAGTAAAGCAAACGACCGCGGAGTGGCACGCATTTTTATTGCGGTTCCTGCGGCGTTGCTGCTTCTGATACTGACGGTAACCAGTGAGTTTCTTTTGTCTCCATATCAGGAGGCCTGGATTGTGGCAGCGTCCGTGCTGATTGCGATACTTTTGTTTGTTTTTACCCGGGACCATCTGGTAATGGCAATGTGTAATTCGATCGGACTCATGTTCAGCCTTGCTTTTTATTTTTCCGTTGCCATCGAATCCGGCGAAAGGATATCCGACAGTGTATCTTTTGAACTGGCTTTTCGCATCGGGCTGGTGTGGTTTTGCGTTTTTCTGGTCTCTCTGGTTATCCGCCTTTTTTCGACCGGTAAATGGGATACCCGGAAGAGTAAGGAAAGCTTTCGAAACGCATTCCATCTGAACAGCCTGTTTTTTCTTGCGGCCTATGTCGGCCTGCTGATCATGCTCTTTGTATCCCAAAGAGGCATTGGGATGTATTCGGATCGCAGCCTGAACCTGATCCCGTTGCGCGGTGCTTTTGCAGTATATTGGCCTCAAATCGTCGCCGGCAACTTTCAAAACGGCGTGTTCGTTCAGTTTTTCGGGAACCTGTTGATTTTCACACCGCTTGGGTTTTATATGCCCGTTTACGCGAAAAGAGTTCCCCGAGTGATCATCATTGCTTTTCCGATCCTTCTTGCGGGACTCATTGAAGCGTCTCAGTTTCTTTTAAGAACCGGGAAAAGTGATGTAGATGACTTTTGGATGAATGTTCTCGGATACTGGATTGGAATTATTCTGTTCTGTTTGCTTGGGCTGATCCGAAGCAAAGTAACCAAGGGCAAAGAAAAGAGTATCGTTCCTGCATAAATGCATTTGCGATACTCAATGGATCAAGTTAGTCAGCGCAGCAGTTTACTTGTAATGAAGCACCTTCATCACTCCGCCGGAAAGACGCTCGTACTTTGCGATTTCCTCAGCAGCGTAAGCGCGACCTTTCTCGGAAATCTTGTAATAACGGCGTCTCCTCTTCAATCCCACGAGAACATCCTCGGATGTTACGAACCCTGCTGCCTCAAGACGGTAGAGTGTCGTATAAAGAGCTCCCTCGGTAAGTGAAATGTCGTTATCACTGCGGCTTCGAATTAAGCGAACAAACTGATATCCGTACTGATCACCTTCGAGAAGAAGTTTAAGAGCGAGTATTTCAGTTAAGCCCCTTTTAAGAGTTACTAAAGTATCGTACATTTGTTATCCTCCGTATATATATGCCAATTAATAAGGGAATCAATCTAATACTATCATTTTCAGAATTGAAATTCAATAAAGATGAAGATGTTTTTATTTATTTGTGTACCATTTTTGTCACATCCGCGCAAAGGCCGAATTTGCGGGAATAATTGTGCTCAGTATCTTTTCACGGGAAAAGAAGCAAGTATCGAAAGTGCCTGATCGGAGGTGCCGGGAAGCGTGCCGGACGCCTGAGATACAGTGCTCTTATGTTGCGGATATACCGGAAAAGCGGATTGGGAAGATGGACCCGGTTGAGTGGAAGAAACTGCCGTTTGGGGATTGATTACAGGAGCGACCGCGTCGGAATTCGCAGAAATTGAGGAGAAACTTCCGGATGAAAAAGGAAGCACAACGGTAGTAGGGAAGTCCTGTGGCTTCGAGGGTACGGTTGACAAGTCGGAGGATAGCAATGGCGTGCCTTCAGCAACAGAAGCACTCGATGATCCTCCGGCAAACTTTGAGGCCAAAAACATCATGAAACGATTCGGAAGAATTTTGGCCGCGACGTGAAATGCTTTCTGTGATAATCCGTAAACAAGGACTGCGCGTCCTTTTCTGGAGGCTTCGATTGCTTTGACAGCGAGTTTTTCGGGCTTCACAACAAAAAAACTTTTGATGCCCGAAAATTTCGGCGATGCTTTTCCCGTTGCCGTTGCCAGAAAATCGGTGGATATCGGACCGGGGCAAACGGTGGTGGACGCAATATTATGCGGCTTAAGCTCGGCATTCACGGCACGCGAGAAACTGACCAGAAACGCCTTGGTTGCCGCATAGGCGGCAAACCCGGGTTGAGGCATAAAGGCCGCGGAAGAGGCGATGTTCAGAATTCTGGGTCCGTTCTCATATTCACATGAATCTCCGACCGGAATCATGTAAGGGAGGCACACCCGGGTAAGCTCGGCGGGCGCAGAACAATTCAGCGCAATCATCGAGCGGATATCGATCGGATTCTGATCTTCCAGGAGACCTGTCCGTCCAAAACCGGCACAGTTGACGAGAAGTCCGATGTTAGGCTTCTCTTCCGCAAGCGCACCGGCAAGAAAGTCAATTGAACCCGCGACGGTCAAATCCAGCTCGAAAACCCGGATTCGATCGGGTGCCAACTCTTGCTTAAGGGCATTCAATCGATCAGCACGCCGGGCTACGATCCAGATCTGCTCGAACGGAACACTTCCGAAAGCGCCGTGCTCACGAACCAGTTTGCGAAGAAATTGCTCTCCCAATCCCGAAGATGCCCCGGTGATTATTGCGATATCCATATTCTTGCCCTCCTGTAATATGTAAGCAGCTGCTGCTGAATTTATTCATCTCCAGATTATCATAAACTTGAAAAGGAACAATCACTCATGGGCTTTTCTTTTCCTGACTGCTGAAATAATTCACGCATCCGTCCGCAATTCCCTCGGCCATTTTTTGGATCACGGGATCACTTGTCAGCAATTTCCGGTCATTTTCGTTTGAGACGAAGGTCAGTTCAAGAAGAACAGAAGGCAGGCCCTGCTCGCGAAGAACCGCAAAATTATCGGGAACGATCTGCCGCGAATCACTGGATACCAGTTCCGGTGCGGCAGAAGTAATGGAGTCGTGCATAATTTGAGCCAGGTCGGCATCCCGCTGCCAGGGCCTTCCGAAGTAGTGTTCCCGCACTGTATAATCCGGATTCTGATAATAGGGATCATTCTTGATCAGGCGGTCTTCGCTTTCGATAATGGAATCGTCTGTTACATAATAGACGAGTGTCCCGTGCATATCGGTTTGTGAATTCCAGTTGTTGTGAATTGAAATGAACAGAATATTATCAATTGAATACTCAAATTCCAAAAGTTTAATCATTTCCTCACTGAAGCCGCTTCCGACCATCGGTCCCATGCACCCTCCGGACAGATCTACCGAGTTGACCTCAATTGTATCCAGGAGCTCATCCCGCAGGGTTTCCTCTAAACTTGCTGAAATGGATGCGATACCCTGATCTTTTGCATAATCCAGGCAGAAAAGATGCGCCAATGCGGCGCGGGCATATATCGATATGAAAGTATCATCGGTGCGTGTCATATAGACCTCGGCTCCCAGTTCTTCCAGCAAGGGTTTTGCTTGTTGCGCAATTTTCAGGTTGAAATCCTTCTCAAGATAAACAGGATCTTTCCCGGGATAAGCGCAACCGCTGTCGTAACCACCATGGCCCGCATCCAGAATGATTATTTTGCCGGAAAGCGGAAGCGGAATCGGATCGCTCCGGGTTGGCGTGACGGTACTTTCTTTTGCGGTCGTATTCGTCATTTCAGGCGACGTCGTCGCCGTTTTTTCTGAGGAGGGAGAAGCACACGCAAAAACAAAAGCAATAACTCCACAGAAAAGAAGACCGATACACACAACCGGCACAATAGCCCGGGACCTGGTGCGGGGGCGTCTCTGCCTGCGAGTTTCCCGGGCTTTTTTGCTTTTTATGTGGTAATCATCCGACCTTCCGGATGACCTATAAGAAGGAGGCATTCCGTTTCTCCGATCAACGAATAATTCTGTCTCAATGTAAGTATACGCGTGCTGCAATTCATCCATATGAAAGAACAAATACGTTTTCGTTACAAAAATACGAGATATTACTCCTCAAACGACTCGCGGCGCATTTTGTCGGCAAGGATACTTTTTCAGATTGATTGACCATACCGCTAAAAGAACGTATTATGTTGAGCGTAATAAGCAGAAACTCGTATATATAAGGAGTAGTAAAATGTTGGATGTATCCGGTGTAACCCTTCGTTTTGGCGGGCGAGTGCTTTTTGAAGATGTCAGTATATCGTTCGCCAAAGGAAACTGTTACGGAATTATCGGTGCTAACGGTGCCGGTAAATCGACGTTTCTGAAAATACTTTCAGGTGAACTGGAACCCAGCAAAGGATTTGTGACACTCGGGCCGATGGAGCGCATGGCGGTGCTGGAGCAGGACCACTTCAAGTATGATGCTTGCCGCGTAAGAGACACCGTGATTATGGGACATAAGCGCCTTTACGAGATCATCGGTGAAAAAGAGAAACTCTACGCTAAGCAGGACTTCTCGGATGCGGACGGTATTCTGCTCGGCGAGCTCGAAGGAGAATTTTCCGAGATCGACGGCTGGTCCGCGGACAGCAGCGCGGAAATGTTGCTGCAAGGTCTGGGTATCGGGGAAGAGTTCTATGAGAAGCTGATGTCCGATCTGACCGGTGCGCAGAAAGTCAAAGTGCTCCTTGCGCAGGCGCTTTTCGGGAATCCGGACGTGCTGCTTCTCGATGAGCCGACAAACCACCTGGACCTCAATTCATGCCGCTGGCTTGAAGATTACCTGCTGAATTTTGAGAACACCGTGCTGGTTGTGTCCCATGACCGACACTTCCTTAACCGGGTCTGCACCCACATTGCGGATATTGATTTTTCCAAGGTGACGCTTTTCCAGGGGAATTACGACTTCTGGTACGAATATACCCAGCTTTCGCTGCGACAATTGAAGGATCAAACCAAGAAGATTGACGCCAGACGCAAAGAACTGCAAGAGTTTATCGCGCGCTTTTCGGCGAATGCCTCGAAATCGCGCCAGGCGACATCAAGAAAAAAGCTTCTCGAAAACCTCGAACTTCCGGAGGTTCTGAAATCGTCGCGTAGATACCCGTTTATCAGTTTTTCGCAGGATCGCGAAATCGGAAACGACCTGCTTACAGTCTCATCCCTTTCCAAAAACGTCAACGGAAGGCAGGTCCTCAATAACCTCTCTTTCACGATGGAAAAGGGCGACGCGATTGCCTTTGTCGGACAGGATGAGCTAGCCGCGACGACGCTTTTCCAGATTCTCTCCGGAGAAATGGAGCCCGATTCCGGCGAATTTAAGTGGGGGATCACGACGAGCCGCTCTTATCTTCCCAAGGATAACAGTGAGTATTTTGAAGGGTCGGATCTGACACTCGTGGACTGGCTCCGTCAATATTCGAAAGACCAAAATGAAACGTATATCCGGGGCTTTCTCGGACGGATGCTTTTCTCCGGAGAAGAGGCGCTCAAACAGGCAAAGGTGCTATCCGGCGGAGAGAAGGTGCGCTGTATGCTTTCGCGTATGATGCTGTCCGGTTCGAATGTCCTGATTATGGACGACCCCACAAACCATCTCGATCTTGAATCGATTACTGCCGTGAACGAAGGGGTAAAAGCGTTCAAGGGTTCCATCCTCTTTACCTCTCATGACCATGAGTTTGTGGAGACGATCGCGAATCGAATTATCGAAATCATGCCGGAGGGAGTCATTGACCGCCGTATGGAATATGATGAGTATCTTGAGCGCAGGGAAGAGTTTGTTGCACTTCTCAGCAAGTAAATTACAAAAACCACGACTTGCAATATTGATAATCATGTGATACGCTTTTCGTAATTGAACGGAAAGCTGGTTTCTTATGCGTATTATTTCTTCAGTCACAGTTTGGGGCGATTCCATTATGCGAGGTGTCATATTCGACGCTGCCGCATCCAAATATAAATTTCTGAAAGACTCCGCTGTTTCCCTTTTCGCAAAAACTTTTCCCATACACATCAATAACCGCTCACGGTTTGGCAACACGGCACCGAGAGCGTTGGAAGCCATGCGAAAAGCACTGATTGAGACCGACGAGTCAGAGCTTGTTCTTCTTGAGTTAGGCGGCAACGATTGCGATTACAACTGGGCAGAAGTATCCCGGAATCCGCATGCGGACCACCTTCCGAACACACCGATTCCGGAGTTCACACAGGCTCTTCGTGAAATGATTCAAGTGGTCGAAAGCACCGGGAAAAGACCGGTTGTAATGACCCTTCCGCCGATTGATGCAACGCGCTATTTTGATTTCATTACCACTCCGGAGAATATCGACGCGGATCACATACTCGAATTCCTGACCGACAAAGAACACATTTACCGGCATCAGGAACGATACTCCAACGCCGTTTGCCGGGTAGCATCCGAAAAGCGCGTGCCTCTGATTGATGTTCGCGAAGAATTTCTCTCGCAACGGAACATTCGCAATTTTCTGTGCCTTGACGGAATTCATCCCAACGAAGAAGGCCAGCGTTTAATCCACGAAGTACTCGCAAAAACGTACGAGCAATATCAAGGCGCATGATGACCGAACATCACTAATGTGATTCAAATACATTTTTTAAAGGCCGCACTCACACCGGGCGCATTTTTGCTATTATCCTATTTGACAGCAGATGCCCATCCTTGTATAATCTTTCCATTGCCAAAAATTGCGGATGTAGTTCAATGGCAGAACTCCAGCTTCCCAAGCTGACCACGCGGGTTCGATTCCCGTCATCCGCTCCAAAGTAGCAAATGCCTTTATAGCTCAGTAGGTAGAGCGCATCCATGGTAAGGATGAGGTCACCAGTTCGAATCTGGTTAAAGGCTCCAATGCAAAAGGCCCTCTTCGGAGGGCCTTTTGCATTGGAGCCTTTAACCCTGTCTGACGGGTATCTTCAATTCAACATGGATGCGCTCCCGGCCGATTAAGCGGCCGGGACGAGGGCGCAGAGCCAAGCATGTCAAGGAGCAGAAAGGTCGAGGAGCGGAGTGTACGATGGTACATGAGCACCGGAGACCCTGTCCGGCGACGAAGACAGGTGAAGGCTATCCGGCCTCGTCAAGCATCCATGGTAAGGATGAGGACCAGTTCGAATCTGGTTAACCGTATCAAGCGGTAATCCCTCCCCATGGATGCGCTCTATATTAATTTTCACATTTGCGCACAGGCGCTGAAATACAGCCTAGATTCGAGTTTTGATTGATTCAGGCTGTATTTTTTCGATCCCGAGGCTTTCGCCGGCGCTGAAATACAGCTAGATTCGAGTTTTGATTGATTCAGGCTGTATTTTTTCGATCCCGAGACTTTCGCCGGCGCTGAAATACAGCCTGCCGCAGTATCGTCAACCTTGCAATAAAATATTCCCCAAAATAGCTGTTGACAAAACGTTACCCTTAAACTATTCTATCCCTATAGAAATAATATGAAATAAAAAAGAATCATCCGTTCGTTCTTCTCTCAGGCATTGAGAGAATGCAAATTCAAAACAGGATGAAGCAGACCGTCTATCCGGTCTGGAAATGAAAGGACGTGAAATTATATGGCAAAAGATTACAAATTTGAGACTCTGCAGGTTCACGCTGGACAGGAAGTCGATCCGACCACACATGCCCGTGCGGTACCGATTTATCAGACTACATCGTATGTATTTGATAATTCGGAAGACGGTGCGGATTTGTTCGGTCTCCGGAAATCCGGAAACATCTACACACGAATCATGAATCCGACGACCGATGTTTTTGAAAAACGCGTCGCGGCTCTCGAAGGCGGAGCAACAGCCCTTGCTGTAGCTTCCGGCTCAGCGGCGACGACATATGCGATACAGAACATTGCTTCCGCAGGCGACCATATCGTCTCATCTTCATCGATCTACGGCGGTACATATAATTTGCTCGCACACACGCTGAAATATCAGGGGATAACGACCACTTTTGTCGACGCTGACGATGCTCAAAACTTTGCAAAAGCAATCCAGCCGAACACGAAGGCGATTTTCATCGAATCTCTGGGAAATCCCAACGGAAACATCATCGACATCGACGCAGTTGCCGGGATCGCCCATAAGAACAAAATTCCGTTGATCGTCGATAACACGTTTGCGACCCCATTCCTGTTCCGTCCGATTGAACACGGAGCAGATATTGTCATTCATTCGGCAACCAAGTTTTTCGGCGGCCACGGAACGAGCATCGGCGGCATCATTGTGGACGCGGGAAAATTTGACTGGGCTTCCGGCCGTTTTCCTCAGTACACGAATCCGGATCCGAGCTATCACGGCTTGGTTCCGGCAGAAGCGTTCGGAAATCTGGCGTTTATTCTTCGGGCCAGAGTCATTCTGCTTCGCGATACCGGAGCGGCGCTGAGCCCGTTCAACGCATTCCTGTTCCTGCAAGGGCTGGAAACCCTGTCTTTGCGTGTAGAACGTCACAACGAGAACGCACTGGCTATCGCCCGGCACCTCGAAAAAAATCCGAACGTCGCATTTGTAAATCATCCGGGGCTTCCGTCCAATAAGTATTATTCCCTCGCGAAAAAATATTTCCCCAAATACGCAGGCTCGATATTTACCTTCGGTGTGAAGGGCGGGGCGGAGGAAGCCAAGAAATTTGTGGACAGCCTGCCCATTTTTTCGATCCTGGCTAACGTCGCGGATGTGAAATCACTGGCGATTCATCCGGCAAGCACCACCCATTCGCAACTGACTGAATCCGAACTCAGTTCGGGAGGCATTTTCCCGAATACAATCCGGCTATCGATCGGAACCGAACACATTGATGATCTGATTGATGCCCTGGATGAGGCGTTTGCGGCTGTATACGGAAAATGAAACATACAAACAGGAGGAAATACCATGGCTAAAATCGCAAAATCATTAACAGAGCTGATCGGGAACACCCCGCTTCTGGAACTCAATCGCTTCGGAACAGCAAATGACGTAAAAGCAAAGGTTGTCGCTAAGCTGGAGTACTTTAATCCGCTGTCATCCGTAAAAGACCGCATCGGTTTTGCGATGATCAAGGACGGCGAAGATACCGGTAAGATCAAAAGTGATACGGTTATCATCGAGCCGACCAGCGGCAATACGGGTATTGCACTCGCTTTTGTTGCCGCATCCAAAGGGTATCAGCTCATACTTACAATGCCGGAGACCTTCAGTATCGAACGCAGAAATTTGCTTGCCGCACTCGGAGCCAAGCTTGTCCTGACGCCCGGCGCGGAAGGAATGTCGGGAGCGATTGCCAAAGCAAATGAACTTGCCGCCGAAATCCCGAATTCATTTGTACCGAATCAATTTGAAAATCCTGCGAATCCGCAAATACACCGCACGACCACCGCGGAAGAGATTTGGAAAGACACAGACGGAAAGGTAGACATTTTTGTATCCGGTATCGGCACAGGCGGAACGATCACCGGCGTCGGGGAAGTGCTTAAGAAAAAGAATCCCAACGTGAAGATTGTTGCCGTCGAGCCGTTAAGCTCACCGGTCCTTTCCGGCGGAAATAAAGGTCCGCATAAAATTCAGGGCATCGGCGCGGGTTTTGTCCCCAAGATCCTGAATACCGGAATTTATGACGAGATCTTCACCGTGTCGAACGAGTCAGCCTTTGACACAGCCAGAGCCGTTGCAAAATCAGAAGGACTTTTGATCGGAATTTCTTCCGGAGCAGCCCTTTTTGCCGCTACAGAGATTGCCCGCCGACCCGAAAATGCCGGCAAAACAATTGTCGTCATTCTACCCGACACGGGTGAAAGGTATCTGTCCACCACATTGTTTTCGGATCAGTAAGGAACTTTAGTTCTATTAAGACAACACGAAAAACACCACCCAATGTTCTGCCCCGGATACTTTAGACGAATCGTCTTGTATTTTGGATACAGTAATGAAAGGTGGTGTTTTCTAATATTTTCGACATCGGAGGAAATGCATCCGCTATGCCAGCCGGCCAAATACGAAGTGCTTGTCGGCCTATCAGATGTGATAATCATTTCCCATCATATTCTTCTGATTAACGATCATATCTTCAATCGTAATGCTTTCCAGATAATCATCGATTACCTTCGAGAGGCCCTGCCACATCGGAAGAGTAATACAACTCTCGGCACGCGGACAGGTATTATCTTTGGTCTCCAGACACTCCACCGGAGCCAGACTTCCTTCCGCTACTCTCAGAATGGATGCGACGGTATAATTTGCGGCAGGCGCGGACAGCATATAACCGCCGGCTTTACCGCGATGGCTCATGACAAATCCCGCACGGTTCAGAAGGCCGATAATCATTTCGAGATACTTCATTGAGATTCCCTGCCGCTCGGAAATATCTTTGAGCGGAATATAGTCCTTCCGGCCTTGTTGTGCCAGGTCAATCATAATTCGGAGCGCATAACGCCCTTTGGTCGACACTTTCATTCCGGATCCTCCGCATATAGTCAACAGTCGTATGAATCGCAAGCAAATAGAACTTATAATACCATTATACTATATGTTTTGTAGGCATTCAAAGAGAATAATCGAACAACATGATCAGTCCTTCACAGCCTTCTTCACACGTAAATAGTATAAAACCGTTCTTGTAGCGAAGAATCCCAACTCAAGAATGAGGACACTGTATATTCATGTCATATAAACAAATATCCATTGCAAATCTGAAAAAATCAAGCATTGTCACGCTTCTTACAATTGCATATGCAAGAAAAACGCATACGGGGTAGAAGCATAGCGAATAAGTCAGTGCAAAGAGTCTGGCATGCTTGATTTGACTCTCACTGTCACTGTAAAACATCGGGGTTCATACGTTATGTTGAAAAGGCGGATCACAGGCAGAACGGATGGATACGAACCGACTAGTATGAAGACTCTTATCAGATTTCGTACGAAACCATGATGGATATTTACGATTCGTTTTCCGGCATTCCGCGTGGCGGCTGATTGCTGATTTTGAAATCGGATACAAAAAACTAAGTTTTATATTATAATAGATTTCAAGTACAGCAATTTACCTTGACACATAACCTTACTGACGCAAAACAAGGAAATTGAAGGGAAGTAGCGGATGAGCAGAATGCCGGTTCTTTTTATCGGCCGCGGATCACCGGTGCACAGAAGGAGGAAAACCATATGAATAGAAGAACAGTGGGTATTTTCGTCGGCAGCCTCCGGAAAAATTCCTATAGCAGAAAAGTAGCTGAAACACTTAAAGCACTTGCCCCGACAAACCTCGATCTGAAATTTGTTGAGCTCGGCGATTTGGAGATGTATAACCAGGACCTGGACGAGGAAGGGTTGACTCCGACATCCTGGATCCGCTTCCGTGATGAAGTGAAGCAGTTGGATGCCGTCTTATTTGTAACTCCGGAATATAACCGTTCTGTTCCGGCGCTTCTTAAAAACGCTCTGGACATCGGGTCAAGGCCATACGGTCAGAGCGTATGGAACGGTAAACCCGGCGCTGTAGTCGGTGTAACACCCGGCTCCCTCGGAGCCTATGGCGCAGCTCAAGTTTTGCGGCAATCGCTTGTATTCCTCAATATCCCTGCAATGCAACAGCCCGAGGCATATATCGCCGGTGTGGAAGCGCTTTATGATCCCGACGGGATTTTGATTCATGAGAAAACACGGAGTTTTTTCAGACTTATTATGGACTCTTTTGAGACTTGGATCAGCACGAATCTGGATGATTGATGAATATACACTGTCGATACCCAAGCCGGTATATGATGTAGCGGAGGGCATTAGTTGCGTATCTGGATTGATAAATTAAAAGAAGTCATCTCTTCAGTATTGCCGATATCAATATTGGTGGTAATACTTCAATTTACATTTATCCGCCTGGAGCCCTCGCTGTTTTTCCGGTTCATCATAGGGGTCGTACTCATCATATTGGGACTGACCTTTTTCCTTGTCGGCGTAGACCAAAGTATAACCCCGTTTGGGAATCAAATGGGTGGAGTTATTATCCGCAAAAACAAACTATGGATTGTCGCGGCAGCCGGAATATTTCTCGGCTTTTTCATATCGATCGCAGAGCCGGACTTACATATCCTTGCAAACCAGGTCGCCACCGTGACCAACGACACCATTGGTAAATGGAACCTGGTCATTGTTGTATCCGTCGGAATTGCTTTGCTTGTTGCGACAGGTTTGATCAGAATCCTTTTCAATTATCCGCTATATAAAGTATTGACTATTCTTTATGGGGTCATTTTTATTCTCAGCCTGTTCACCTCGCCGGAATTTTTGGCGATATCATTTGATTCGTCGGGTGCAACGACTGGAGCGATGACAGTTCCCTTCATAATGGCACTCGCCATAGGTATTGCGTTAAAGAAGAAAGACAGTAAAGCATCCGAAAAAGACAGTTTCGGACTAATTGCCATCGCATCGTCGGGAGCGATTTTGGCGGTGCTGATATTGGGACTGTTGTCTCCGCCCGGGGAGTTAATCGAACAGGTTGATTTTTCAAATCTGCAAGAAATATCGGCGTTCCGTATTTTTATTGACCAAATGATTCTTCAGATGAAGGACTCAGCAATAGCGATCGCACCCATATTTATTGTGCTATTGGGTGCTCAGTGGCTGTTTTTGAAAAACAAAACCAGAACTTTTCTGCGCATGACCCGGGGACTCTTTCTGACCTTTGTCGGGTTAACGTTGATTTTTACCGGCGTTCATGCCGGATTTATTGAAGTCGGAAGAGAAATCGGATCGCAACTCGTTCTCATGGAAAATAAGTCGCTTATTGTTATCGTTGGTTTTATCCTTGGGTTCCTGACGATTCTTGCTGAACCGGCGGTCCATATTCTGACCGATCAAATTGAAGAGGTAACCAGCGGATCGGTTAAGAAGAAAGCGGTCCTTTTCGCTCTTTCAATCGGTGTCGGAACAGCCGTTGCTCTGTCCGTGCTCAGAACACTCATACCGTCACTTCAGCTCTGGCACATTCTTTTGCCGGGATATATATTAGCCATCATCCTTGCCAACATTGGTTCGAAGCTGTTTGTAGGTATTGCCTTTGATTCCGGCGGAGTCGCTTCCGGTCCGATGACCGCGACATTTATATTGGCTTACACACAAGGCGCTGCCAATTCATTGCATAGCGCCAATGTACTGATCGACGGGTTTGGCGTCATAGCGCTTGTTGCTCTGACACCGATAATTACTTTACAAATTCTGGGATTGCTTTACAGGCAAAAAACGATAAAGAAGGAGGGAATTAAAGTTGATCGAAAAACCTTCTGAACTATGCAATTGGTTTATATTGTCCGTCATAGTGGACCATAATCTTGGAAGCAGAGTGCTCAAAAACGCACGTCAATGCGGCATAAGCGGCGGGACAATCATACCCGCGCACGGGACGATGGGAAGTCGTCACCTCAAATGGTTCGACGAATATGAAATCCGAAAAGAAATTGTCATGATGATCACAAGCGAGACTATCGCAAAAAAAACAATGGATCAGCTGAATCAAAAAATGAAACTCAGTGCCCCCCACCATGGAATTGCGTTTACCATGTCGGTCGCTGACTTGCTGGGATCATCCTATTGCAGAATGAGTGATAACCCAATGAAGGAAGGAGCAACACAAGCCATGCAACAAGCTATTTTTGTGGTCGTCGATAAAGGGGTCGCAGAACTGGTGGTAAGCGCCGCGGAGACAGCGGGCGCCCGGGGAGCGACCGTAATTAACGGGCGTGGTGCCGGAGTTCACGAGACCAGTAAACTTTTTTCGATGGATATTGAGCCTGAAAAGGAAATCGTTTTAATCATCGCAGAAGTCGAATTGGTCGACGCGATTGCCATTGCGATCAGTCAAGCCGCAAAGATGGATGAGCCGGGTAACGGCATCCTCTTTGTGGTGGATATCCGGGAATCCCATGGGCTTTTCAACTAAACGACAAACGCCGGGAATCTTCTTGATCTTAGATCAATGAGCATGTTTGTCATTTCCCGGTATGACATAAGCAGGCTCATGCCTTTTCTTTTAGAAGAACTGCTTGAATCATTGCACAGACGACTCCCGAAGCGGCAATGACAACCAAGTCAACGATTGCGAATACGAAAATTCCCAGACCGTCAAACAGAAATCCCTCTCCGAAACGATACAAGTGGCCGTGCAAAAGAATCATCTCGCCCAAATACATAATTACCGTAGTGATAACGGAGACCGCCGCAGGAATCCAGACGGCCAGCTTTTTTTTGCCCGTCAAAAATGAACCGGTAAAGACTCCTGTCGTGACGCCGAATACAATAAAAAACATACCCATCAATATCGCGGAAACTGCAGATACCTTTATATCGCCGGTCCTGAAAAAGGCCGTAAAACAAGCAAAAATGCAAAGCCCCAAAAAGATCAGGCCGGTAATTGCCTGTATGATAAGGGATTTCAGTCTTTGCTTATTTTTGCTTATGATCATCTGGGCGAACCCGTAAAAGCAATTCAATAAGGATACGATCAAAACAAGTGCTATGACATAAAAATGGATTTTGAACGCAGGACTGTATTCACCGAGAAGAATATTCGTTTCCGGCCAGGGGCGGGACAGACCCTCGGAAGGCATTACAGCACACATGAACATCTGCCAGTCCTCCAGTTTTGTCACAACGGAGGCTGCGACGATCACTTCTTTTTCGAGAAGTAACTCAGAAATGAAAAACACGCTGACGGAAACAGCTGAAGCGACAAGCAGCGCGAACTGCCTGGCAAGTTTGATTAGAAGGGGCATCAGAAGCACCGCGCTTAGAATTGCCAGCGAAATCGGTGTGTAGGGGATTATATATTTGGGGTAGTTTTCACTTAATACCGCTCCGTCGGTTAACATGTCGGATATGACACGCACACCCATATAAAGCGGATACATGGCTGCCAAAAGAACACTGATTACAGAGAGGAAGTAGTAATTTCTGAACGCTTCATTTTTCATGGGAATCCTCCTCGTGCGGAAATGGGTGCGCGATTTGAAGCGGATTTGTCAGCAGAACATAGGCGATGGAAATGGCTAAAGAGATCAGGCAGAGTGAAGAGAATACGGAAATTTTCCGGTAGGACAAATGTTATCAATTCGCATTCGGGAATCAATGAGAATCCATTTTCTCTGTCTTTCAGAACGAGTAAACATATCGATGCGCGTCTATAAACAAAAAAATCGAATATGTCTCTTATCTCCGACTCCATAATTATAACTTTAGAAGCCCGGAACCGCAAAAGCAATTGAGAAAACCATCCAAAAATGCTAACATTGGAACCGTCATCTTTTTTACACAGAAACCGGTGACATCAATTATTTCCAGAAAGAGAGGGGTGCGGATGGACTACTATATTTTCATTTTTTTAGGTGTCGGCGTGTATATTTTTATGAAGTACATCGTTCGCGGCTTTTACATTGTAAATCAGAACGAGCGTGCAGTGAAGACTGTTTTCGGTAAAGCAAAGAGAATCGCCGGTAAAACAACATTGGACGACCCGATTTCGGAGGGGCTCGACGAATCGGAGAGACTGAGATACAAATATCCGATGGTCAAGGTGATTATGCCCGGAGGACCTTATTTTAAATTTCCCTGGGAGAAGGTATATAAGGTTTCCATTGCAATTGAGACGGCCAATATGGCGTACGATCCTGAGAATCCGAAAGCAAACCACAACAACAAGGTCCTGGATGCCGTGACCAAGGATCAGCTCAATATCGGGCTTACCGGACAAATCCGTTATCGTGTGTCGGACAGGAATTTGTATGCGTATATTTTCGGTGTTAAGAATCCGATCGCATACATCATGGGCTATTTTGTTTCCGTACTCAGAGAAAGAATTGCCAACTTCGAAGGGAAGGTGCCTGAGGAAGAGGCAGAGGGAGAGCCGGACTCCGGCGTTTCCAATATCGCGCAGGGAATTTCAATTAACGACCTGCGTAAAAACCTTCGCGATCTGAACGACCACATGGATAACGAGTGCAGGGTGTCTGCCGCACGATACGGCGTTGCCCTTGAAGCATCCTTGATTACGGGAATCGATCCGCCCGAAGAGGTGGAATCGGCGCTTGCCGCAATTAATACCGCGCACAATCAGGTTTCTTCCGATATCAGTCTCGCTCAGGCATCCGCTGATCAGCGTATCGTAGAATCCAAGCGTGCCGTCGAGATTGAAACACTCAAAGCGCAGGGCGAAATCGAGACGCTGGAGAAACTATCCGCCGAGCTGGGAAGCCTTAAGAAAAAGGGCGGGAAGGAAGCGTTGGACGTTTACGTACGCAACATCAAACTTGCGCTTTTGAGCCAGACGACGAGGATTGTAAGGAGGCAAAAACAATGATGGATTATGCTGTTCGCCTTGCACTGGATATGACTTCCGAAGAAATACAGATTGCCCTCGTGGTCGCTGTGATCTCATTTTTTGCAGCCTCCGTTATTATTCCGGTGTTCTTTTTTATCCTTAGATTACTAGGTATTTACGTTGTCGTGAACGAAAAACAGGCGCTTGTATACGTTCTTTTCGGAAATGTTGTCGGCACGCTATCCGAACCGGGACTGCATTTCCTATGGAAAGACTTGGGCATCCGGGGACTCTTTGTCAATTTGATCGGCAGGAAGTATGTGATTGATCTTCGAATGGACCAGGAATATCTCCGCAGCCAACCGGTCAACTCGGAAGAGGGCGCGCCGATGGGCGTAGGTATCTGGTACGAAATGTACATTAACGACCCGATCAACTACATTTTCAAAAACACCGATCCGCGCGGCTCGCTGGCTGCCAACGTCGGCAACTCGACTGTGCGATGCCTTTCCAATATGCCGCTTGAAAAAATGATGATCGACCGGCACGCGATGAGCCGGTCCGTTCGTGAGGAGGTATCGGCCAAGTCGACGGAATGGGGATATCTGCTTGGCTCATGTTATATCCGTAAAGTTCATTTCCGCGACGTGGAGATGATCCGGCAGATCGAGAGCAAAGTGGTTAACCGGTTGAGGCAGGTTACCTCCGCCATCAAGCAGGACGGAGCCAATCAGGTGAGCATTATTCGAAGTGCCGCCGAGAAGAGAGCGGCTATGGATTTCGGAAAAGCTGCGGCAATACGACCGCAGATCGTTGGTGACGCTCTGCAGAAGATTGCCAGGGATCCTGAGATATCAACAGCAATGTTTGAAATCCTTGAGACGACTCAAATCCTGGATTCAGGGATTCCGATTGAATGGATTCCTGACAATGCGGACATTCTCGCACAAATGATTGCATCGGAGAGCCCTGCCCCGTCAGCAAAAGCGCCGAAGCCAAAAACCTGATTCAACCGGAATTGCATCTGTAATTCATTCAAATCAATAGCAGAATTCATAAAGAATTCTGCTATTTTTTTGAATACAGATCAGTTTTGCGGGCTAGTTCGAATGTATAAATGAATATATAACAAAGAAGCGTTTACACGACAGCAAAGATCCGTTTGCCATAACGTATAATCTGCGGTCGTGCGGAATTGAAATTGCAATTATTCATCTGCTAATCAGTTTATGGTAATCAATCCGCCGGAATACGGATGAACTGAAGCGGAGAGCAATTAAACACAGTGCAATATGATAAAAATTTGTGTATTATTTTGTATTTTGGCGCAAAATTCATATATATAAATTGTTAAAAAGCCTTAGCTTGTCAAAAAGCAGTAATGCGCAACAAACTCGGAAATCCTCGATAAATGGTCGAATTACGCCTTCTTTTAGGCAATATGTCAATACACGAACGAGTATTTTTAGTTTTATTGAAAGTGTTGCATATAAAAATGACTGATGCTATAATCAAAAAGTCGAAATCTCTTTCGACAGATTATCTATCCATCAAAATTTTTAGGAGGAAAAGTTATGAAAAGACTACTTGCACTTCTCCTTGCAACGCTTCTGGCGTTGGGCTGCGTTGCAGCTTGCAAGAAGAAAGACCCGACACGAACCGGCACATTGAAAATTTGGTCCTTTACTGCTGAATTGCAGACACATGCGATTGCCTTCCAGAAGACACATCCTGATGTCAAAGTAGAGTATGTCCAGATTTCCATGACAGACGGCGAATACCAGACCAAGGTTATGGCTGCCGCCAATACAAAAGATTGCCCGGACATCGTTGGTCTCGAAGCGGCTTTCGTTCGCGAGTGGGTTGAAGGCAGCATGCTTGCTAACCTGAACGATCTGCTCCCGACCGCAAAGGACATGCAGACATACCAGAACACGATTGATGTCGGAACATTCAACGGCGAGTGCCGCGCGTTCTCTTATCAGTCTACTCCTGGTGCTGTTTTCTATCGTCGTTCACTGGCCGAAGAATACTTTGGAACAGATGATCCGGCAGAAATTCAGAAACTGATGTATGTTGATGGAAAGAGCTTCGATAACTTCACAAAAATGGCTGCAACAGTTAAAGAAAAGTCCGGCGGAAACACATTCATGGTTTCCTCTATCGGCGATTTCCAGAACCTGTTTTTCTCTAACCGTAATGATCCTTGGGTTGTTAGCAACAAGTTTGTTATGGACCCGATGATTGATAAGCTGTTTGACATTGCTAAGGTTTATCGTGAGAACGGTTATGAATCCAAAGCAACACAGTGGACAGAAGGCTGGTTTGCCGGCATGAACGATACTCTTGCCTCTGCAGACGGAACTAAGCAGCAAGTATTCTGCTACTTCCTGCCTACATGGGGACTTCCTTATGTTCTGGCTACCAACGGCGTTGACACTGCTGGTGACTGGGGAGTATGTCCTGGCCCGATGTCCTATCAGTGGGGCGGAACATGGGTTGGCGCTATGAAGAATGCTCCGAACCTCGTTCTTGCTAAAGAATTCGTAAGATTCGTCGCATTAGACGAAGAAAACCTCACCAACTGGGCAAAAGGCGTTTATACCAATGAATACCTGAAAGCTATCGACCCGAACTGCGGCGACCTGAAGCAGTCAGCTGGCGACTTCGTTAGCAGCAAGAAAGTTGTTGACAAGATCACCTCTTCGTTTGACGATTCTGAGATGAGCAAGTATCTTGGCGGCCAGAACTCTTACAGCGGTTTCGCAGCAGCGGCACCTTCTGTTAGTGCAAAGCTTATGCAAGGAACTGATGACCTGATTCAGCGTCAATTGACCGACCCGCTCGCAAACTATGCGGAAGGCAAAATGACAAAAGATGAAGCTATCCAGTCCTTCAAGGATCTCGTTAAGTCTAACGTGCCCAATATTACTGTTGAGTAATCATAATTATCACAATTATTGCTTGACGTAATTAGTTTATTCGGTTGCAGGGGCCTGCGCCTCGAATGAGGCGCAGGCGCTTGTTACCGGTAACAATGTGATGGAGGAGTGGCTATGCAAATCGGAAAGAGTACGGTCGCTAAGGGGTCAGAAAACAGCGGCTTACAAACCTATAAGGTTCCCAGACGCAGAAGTCTGGAAAAAGGATATGTGGGCTATGTCATGATTGCCCCTTTCATTATTGCCTTTATAATTTTTTCGTTATACCCGATCGCAAATACGATTTGGCTTAGTTTTACTGATACTACTTTTGCAAATATTAATGATGGAAAATACATCGGAACAGAGAATTTCAAAGTTCTTTTTGAAGACCGGTTTTTCTTTTTGTCAATTCAAAACACATGGAAAGTATGGCTGATGAACTATATCCCGCAAATTTGTATTGCAATGCTTCTCAGCGTTTGGTTTACCAGTTCGTTTTTGAAGATTAAGGGAGTCGGATTCTGGCGGTCAATTTTTTATCTTCCCAACCTGTTGTTGCCCGTCACAGTTGCTGTTCTCTTTTTTAATATATTCAGTCTGTATGGTCCCGCCAATCAGTTCCTTGTTAAGGCAGGTTTTTTGGCAAAAGAGTATGAGTATTTCAGAAGTAAAATCTTTTCCCAATCGCTTGTCGCATTCATTCAATGGTGGATGTGGTACGGCAATACGATTATCATATTGGTTGCAGGAATGACATCCATCTCAGTTGCTCTTTATGAGTCTGCGATGATCGATGGAGCTAACGGATCTAAGATGTTCCGATACATCACGCTTCCTTCTCTCCGGCCGATTCTGGTGTATACGTTGGTCACTTCCCTCGTCGGCGGTCTGCAGATGTTCGATGTTCCTTTTTTGATTTCTGCGACGGGTTCCCCGGATGGGGCAATCAAAACAATCATGGTTGTGTTGTATACCAAGGCCTTTGGCGGTCAGGGATTCATAGGATCGGCATCAGCTGTCGGACTCTGCTTGTTTGTTATGACATCCGTTGCTTCAATGCTGATTTTCTACTTACTGAGAGATCGCGACGAAATTGCCGAGAAGAAAGCACGCAAGATTTTGGAAAGAGAACAGAAAGTCTCAAGAAAGGCGGTGCTGTGAAATGGGAAAAAGTATGAAAATATCTCAAAGTAATAGTTTTCGTTTGGGAGCAGCGCGATTCTGCATCTATGCGGTATTAGTAACCTTAACTATTATAGCCATTGTTCCGATTTGGCTTCTTGCAGTTAATGGCACCCGTTCTACACGGCAGATTCAAGCTGGTGTCAGCCTTATTCCCGGAACCAGCATGATTGATAACTGGAATCACTGGAACGGCAAGAATTTCAGTATCGGCAGAGGTTACCTCAACAGCTTTATTGTCAGCGGTTTGTCTACTATCTTAACCGTTTATTTTTCTATGCTGACCGCTTATGCCGTTGAAGTTTATAACTTTGCGTTTAAGGATTTCTTCCGGAGATTTATATACATTCTGGTTCTGATCCCGGCGGGTGTATCCTCAGTTGGATTTTATCAACTGATGTCCAGAATGGACCTCACAGACAATTATATACCGCTGATTTTGCCCGGAATTGCCGCAGCCGGATCAGTCTTCTTCTGTGAGCAATATCTGAAGACGGCATTGGTAAAAGATTTAATTTATTCCGCACGTATTGACGGATGCAGTGAGTTTGGCATATTCCACAAGATAATGATGCCGATGGCCAAACCGGGAATATACACTCTTACGATTTTCTCTTTTGTAGCCTCCTGGAATAATTTTATGATTCCTTTTATGATCCTGAATGACACGGACTTGTACACGATACCGCTACTTACAAAGTTGTTGCGTGCCGACGCGTACCGCACAAATTACGGTGCTGTGTATCTTGCTCTTATGTTATCGATCTTACCGGTTATCGTCGTGTATGTACTCTTATCAAGACAAATCGTCGGTGGTTTGACCTTGGGCGCTGTTAAAGAGTAAGAGCGTATTACTAAACTAATCACCAGGATTTGCCTGGAAATAATGACGGAGGGTCACCTTGACTCTCCGTTTTTTTATCAAATTCAAAAAGTTTCGAATAAAAGATGTATTATTTGGCATACATACATCTTTGCAATATTGACAGTCTCCGCTCTATTGCACTATCCTGATTATGTTTGATTAATCCCATTAATAGGAGGAAATTGTAATGCGAAGTTCCAGAACAATGTTTTGCCGTTTGAGTTGCATAATCTTGGCTACTACACTATTGCTTGGATTGGGTGCATGCAAAAAGAAGACGGCTCCGACATCCCTAAGTTCAGGTGCATCGGAGTCTTCAAATTCAGGATCGGGTACAGCTAATTTTGCTGAAAACGGATTTGAAAATGAGTCGGATCTTACAGGGTGGGCGGGCCGAAGTGACGGCGGCGTTGCCGTAATTTCCAGATCAGATGCTCAAGCCCATACCGGATCTTATAGTTTGTTGACGGAGGGAAGGACAGAGTCCTGGAATGGTCCGGGATGTCCGTTCTCTTTTGTTGGCGGCAGTTCCTACTCAATTTCAGTTTGGGTATATCAGGAGTCAGGAGCGCCTCAGACAATGGTTCTTTCAGCTGAGGTTACAATTGACGGCGTTGCCGGATATCAGAATGTAAACCGTACGCAATGCGAGAGCGGCGTATGGACGGAACTGAAAGGTGACTTTAGAGCAGGAAACGATGCTGAGAAAAACTTAATCTATGTCGAGACGATTGATGTACCGGATATGGATTTTTATATTGATGATCTCGTTATTGTTGAAAAAGAATCCACTGCGCTTGTATCGGATTTGCCGAGCTTAAGTGAGACATATAAAGATGATTTTTCGATTGGTTGCGCAGTTCCCCTCTCTGCGTTTACGGATATAGAACTGATGAGTTTCCTTGGAAAACAATACAATACCTATACACCTGAAAATGAGATGAAACCGGAAAATCTGCTTGACCTGGAAGCCAGCAGAACTCTTGCTGCCTCGGGCGATGAGACTCACCCTGTCTTAACTTTTGATAAGGCAAAAACGCTTCTCGATTTCGCAAAGGAGAACGGGTTTACGGTTAACGGACATGTGCTCGTATGGTTTAAGCAGACGCCTGCATCTTTCTTTAACGAGGGATACTTGGCAGACGCGCCGCTGGCATCACGCGAGGTAATGCTGGCTCGACTCGAAAACTATATCGCGGGGGTCTTCGAATTCGTTAATACGAATTATCCCGGAGTGATCATGTCCTGGGATGTAGTGAATGAGGCGGTATCAGATAAAACAGGAAAATTGCGCAAGAGCGTCGCTGAAGAAGGCACGGAAGGTTGTTTGTGGGTTGACACAGTCGGAGAGGACTATGTGGTTCAGGCCTTTACTTTTGCGAGAAAATACGCACCGGAAGATGTTAAGCTCATTTATAACGATTACAGCGTTCCATACGAGCCGAAGCTGACAGGGATCTATGAACTGGTCTCAGATCTGGCAGAAAAAGACTTGATTGACGGAGTCGGATTTCAAGGCCATTACCAGATGTCGAGTCCTTCGGTATCGCAAATCACGGCGGCCTTTGATCGCTTTGCAGCATTGGGACTGAGCATTCGTGTTACCGAGCTGGATATCGAGGCCGCGGGCAATACTGAGCAGGATATGTTGAATCAATCATATCGCTACTCCGATCTTATGGCCGCTTTCAAGGAATACAGCGACATCATTGACGCGGTTGTTTTCTGGGGTATTTCCGATGCAACGAGCTGGAAAGCAGACAAATACCCGTTGCTTTTCGATGCTGAGATGCAACCGAAGTATTCTTTCTGGGCACTTACAGATCCTACAAAGGTGCCTGAGAAAACGAATTTTGCAAATGCCTACGGTAAAGCGGAACCGAATGAAGAAAATTATTCAAGAGCGACAGCGTATGCATTTGGAGATCATTCATTTAAAGTTCTATACGATGACGCAGGTGTTTATGTTCGCGCAGTTGTGACGGATGCTACTGTTGACGCAACTGATTCTGTAACCGTCTTTACACAAGGTGAGCCCGTTGTCGTATCACGCGAAAACGGCACAGTAACCGATACCGGATACGTTCTTGATATTCAATTGCCTTCGGCAGGGAAAGCCGGAGATACCATTACCTTCGATATTCTTGTTCTTGACAACGGGGTCCCCTTTGGATGGAACGATAGAAAGAATGATGGAAATGACCGGAAGCTTGGTAAACTGTCACTCAAGATAATTGCGGATATGGCAACAGCCGTATACGGTAAGCCTGACATGTCGGGAAGTGCAATCGATCCCGCATGGGACAGCGTGCCTTCCTTCAAAGTGGAGAAGACAGCCCTGGCAGGTGCAACAGAGGACGGCAAGGTTAAAATTACTTTCAAAGCCATGTGGCAGGAAGACATGCTTTATCTATTGGCTGAAGTGACAGATCCTTATCTCGATGACAGCTCGGCAACATCTTATGAGCAGGATTCCGTCGAAATTTTCCTGGATGAAGGGAATCATAAGAACGGCACTTACGAGGCTGATGATGGTCAGTATCGTCTGAACTTCAAAAATGTACTTAATATCGATCACGGCGAAGTGAAGCCTGTAACACGAACGATCATCACGGACGGAGGGTTTATCGCAGAACTCGCGATACCGCTTTCTTCCGCAAAAGAAGCCGGCGCTGTGATGGGTTTTGACATACGCTATAACAACATTGACTCAAGCGGCAACCGGAAGCTTATCAATTTCTGGGATACGAGTGATACGGGATGGCAGGATACTGCTGTGTTTGGACTGATCAAACTTCAATAGAACCTTAATAACGCCATTAAAAGCAAGGGGCTGTCTCAAAAGACTTGTAAAGAAGTCGAATGAGACAGCCCTTTTATTAAAATCATTCTATAAAGCATTTCTGTGCTAAAATCATAAGTATAACGTTTCTTAATTGTCGAGAATCGTCAATCGCCAATGATCAAGTTATGAAGGGGTTTTTGCTAACAGTTATGAAAAATGCTTTTTCGATCATAGCAGAAGTGCTGATTGTAAGTATAGTCGCTTTATTGCTAAGCGGTTGCGATATCACTGGCGAGCCGAGTCTAAATACAGAGGCGGTCGAAACAGGCATGTTAACTTTACAAAGCGTAACCGAAGAAAGTCAATCGATTGAATCAGCTGCGCCGATCGACTCTCCGGTTCAGCCTGCTTTTTCTGGAGATCCCGGTCTCGGCGAAGCAATTTCGTTCATGGATACTTCGGGATTTCAAGGAACCGTCATAATCAGTAAGGACGCATCTGTCGTATATGAAAAATCATTCGGATATGCGGACGTTGATGATGGCGTAATGAATTCCAAGGACACGGCATACGAAATTGGATTGGTTACGAAGCAGTTTACGGCTGTCGGCGTGATGATGTTGGTAGAAGACGGATTAATCGGATTGGATAATTATGTGTCCGATTATTTGCCGGAGTATTCGCATGCGGGTGAAGTTACGGTTCGTCAGTTACTGAATATGACTTCGGGAGTCCCGGACTATTTGGGCAAAAGCATTGCAAACAGAGAGTATACTCTGAAGCTCCTGGAGAAGGGGTTAACGCGCAACGAGACTCTAATCGCAGCCGAGGAATACGGAGCAGCAGATGCCTCGTTTGAGAGCGTGCTGGCCCTTGTTAACGATGCAAAACTGTCGTTTGAACCCGGTACCGGCTACGAATACTCTAACACCGGCTATGTTTTTCTGGCTGAGATTATCGCACGCGTGTCAGGAACACCTTATGTCCATTACATGCAGAAAAACATCCTGAGCCCTCTCGGGTTGGAAACAGCCTCCTTTGAACCGTCATCCGGCACGGCTTCTGCATATTTGGCTGTCGGGAAACTCCAAGTGTTGATCCCTGACACTCAGTTACAGGCAGATGCAGGGCTTCGCATGAGTGCCGGAGACTTATACCGCTGGTCTGCGATTTTCATTGGCGGTGACCTGCTTACACAGGAAAGCTGGGATTTAATTATCGGAACGGGGCCGGATGTATATGGTTTTGGTATCGAAGAAGACCCGAATGGTAACCTGAATATAGATAGCGCTGTCGGCGGATTTCGCTGTGTTCAAGTAATGATACCTACAACCGATCTTGTGATCATAGCTCTTTCGAACCGGAACTCCGACTCGGGCGTTTTCGAGCAGTTATCCGGGGCCGTAATCGATTATTATACGTTGCCTGCGTAGTCTATACATTCATTCAATATTCCTTAATCCGTTGACCTGATTGGCAAGCAGGACGCAAACCAGCACATGCGGTTCCGATTTACGAAGCCGTTTATTTGCCATCGAAAATTTACAGTATAAGTTCGTCGCATTCTCAATATATTTAATGATAAAATCAATATTGACTTTAATAAAGTGAAAGTGTATATTGAACATAATTAAACTCAGGGCAAGGAAAAAAGCCAATGCAAACAATTCCCGCATGGATGAGCGGCCTCGATGATGAAGATATTACTTTTGTGAGAAACTTCATTATTTCTTCCGGATCCCTTAAGGATATTGCGTCACAATACAAGGTGACGTATCCCACAGTCAGGCTTCGCCTGGACCGCCTGATCCAGAAGATCGAGCTGTCTGAATCAAATGCGAACGAGCCGTATATTGCTTTAATTAAGCGACTTGCCATCAATGAGAAGATCGACTTAAGCACGGCGAAAATTCTGATCAGCGAATACAAGAGAGCGAAGGGGGATTCAAATATTTTATGATTATGAATTTAGTTTCAAGTGCGGAGAGTAATACTAACATTAACGTTACGGGCGGTTGGGCAATTATGCTCATTCCGACCGGGCTAATTCTTCTTGCAGGATTAATAATTCTGCAAATCTATTTGTCCAAGAGAAAAAGCATAATTCCGGGACTGATCCTTCCGATTGCTTTCTTCATTATTTCACTTTTATACACGGCCGCATTAGTTTTGCTTTCGAAGGCCTCTGAAGGATCTTCGGGACTTGGCATGATACTGCCGGCTGCAATTATTGCATTCATTTCTTCAAATATTCCAACGTTGATATTTCTGCTGATTTATTTTCTTTCACGAAAGAAATTGAATGAAGACAATAATCAGGAGATCAAGAAGATGACGATTCAAGATCTGGAGTAAGTAATGTACGGTGAATGATTGGCAGAATAACTTTCTGAAGATTTCCGGCTCGTAGAATCAACAAATGTATATTTTTCTCAAGATATGTGAAGGGGCGACCCAGAACGAAAGTACACCCGACATGTTGTACGAAAGTCTGACCTTTTGGGTATTAAGAATTGCGAGTCAAGAGGTGTTTCTAAATAATGCCATGCAGTCGCTAGCCAATTCTTTGCAACGCAATCAGAATACCGCCTAGAACAGAAGAAACTCGATTCCAGGCGGTATTTCCGCCCCGGCAAATACAAAAATAACGAGAGAATACCGCCTAAATCGGCAAAAAATCAATTCTAGGCGGTATTCCCGCGCCAGCTCTCCCGCATGTATGCGATCAGACGCCCGTAGTCAAAAGAGGCTGCCTCATCCGACTTCATTGAAAGTCTTTTGAGACAGCCCCTTTTTCGTGAGCAAAATTCAAGTATTCAGACTATGCCTTCAGACGTGCCTCGAGAGCGGTTAATTGCTCGTCAAGTTCTTTCGGAAGCTTCGCACCGTAACCGGTGTAATGACTGCGGATTGATTCTGCTTCCTTCAGCCATTCTTCATTATTGACATTAAGAAGCTCTTCCATGTCGTGCTCAGTGACATCCAGTCCGTCAACGTCGATGGCGCCCTTGGCAGGCATCATACCGATCGGAGTCTTGACTGCTTTGCCGGTTCCGGAAACGCGCTCGACAACCCATTTCAAGACGCGGCTGTTCTCGCCGTAACCGGGCCAGAGCCATTTACCGTTGTCGTCCTTGCGGAACCAGTTGACATAAAACAGACGCGGGAGCTTGTCGGATGTTGATTTCTTACCGATGTCAATCCAGTGCTGCAGATAATCGCAGACGTGGTAACCGATAAAGGGAAGCATAGCGAACGGATCACGGCGAACCTGGCCGATCTTATCGCTGATCACGGCTGCGGTCACTTCAGAACCCATGATTGAGCCCATGAAAATTCCATGATTCCAATCAAAACTCTCATGAATCAAAGGAATGGTGGTCTTGCGTCTGCCGCCGACCAGAATGGCATCAATCGGTACACCGGCGGGATCTTCCCATTCCGGAGCGATACAGGGGCACTGTGCTGCCGGTGCGGTAAAGCGGGCATTCGGGTGAGCCGAAGGCGTGCCGGATTCTTTGGTCCAGTCGTTACCTTTCCAGTCGATCAGGTGATCGGGAGCATCGTATCCGATGCCTTCCCACCATATATCACCGTCATCGGTCAGTGCGCAGTTTGTGAAAATAGTATTCTTCGCAGCGCTGTGCATTGCATTCGGATTGGAGTCCATGGAGGTGCCCGGTGCGACGCCGAAGAAACCGGCCTCGGGGTTGATGGCATAAAGACGTCCGTCTTTTCCGAACTTCATCCATGCGATGTCATCACCGATGGTCTCAACTGTCCAACCGGGAATGGTAGGAACAAGCATGGCGAGGTTGGTTTTACCGCACGCACTCGGGAAAGCGCCCGTAATGTACTTAACTACGCCTTCCGGACTGGTGAGTCGCAAGATCAGCATATGCTCGGCAAGCCATCCTTCGTCGCGAGCGACGGCAGAAGCGATACGAAGAGCCAGACACTTCTTTCCGAGAAGGGCGTTGCCGCCGTAACCGGAACCGTAGGACCAGATCATTCTCTCTTCCGGGAAATGGCTGATGTATTTCTTGTCCATCGGGGCACACGGCCACGGAACATCCTTCTGACCCGGCTCAAGCGGAGCGCCGACGGAGTGGAGACAGGGAATGAATTCGCCGTCTGTGCCGAGTTGATCGAGAACAGCTGTACCGACGCGCGTCATAATTCTCATGTTTACAACAACATAAGGGCTGTCAGTAATCTCAACGCCGATCTTGGCAATCGGGGAACCGATCGGGCCCATGGAAAAAGGAATCACGTACATTGTGCGACCCTTCATACATCCTGTGTATAAAGCCGTCATGGTCTTTTTGAGTTCTACGGGATCAATCCAGTTGTTAGTAGGGCCGGCATCTTCTTTACGACGGGAGGCGATATAGGTTCTGTCCTCAACGCGTGCGACGTCTGATGCATCACTGCGGAATAAATAACATCCGGGACGCTTCTCCTCGTTCAGTTTGATAGCGCTGCCGTTCTTCACCATTAGATCCAAAAGAGACTGATTCTCCTCATCGGATCCGGTCACCCAGTGGATGCTGTCAGGTTGTGTCATTTTTGCAACTTCATCAACCCATGCTTGCAATTTGATGTGTTTAGTCATGTAAATTCTCCTTCCGGTAAATTGATCCGGCAAATGATTCCGTGAAATGTAGCCATCGCGGGATCATAATTATATTCTTCATTATGCGGAAGCATAATATAAAACAAATCAAGCGTAGCATAAAACGGTTTCGAATTCAACATAGAAACGCTCACAAAAAGGCATGTTTCCCGCGAGTTAACAAATGCAAAACGAGCTTAAAAGAATTGCAAATAAAATTGCGCAATACGCACAACAGAGTCGCTGAAACAGAGACTAAAACAGTCGAATTGATTGCTTGGATTCAGAGAAGCATAGACACTTGTTACTCGTTTGGGTTAAACTAAAGTACGAATACAGAATGCCGCAAGGGCACCGGAAAAGGCATTTGCCGGCGGGTTAGCAATTTGAATTAATTAAGGAGAAAAGAATGAGCACATGTGACAGAAATTGCGATAGTTGCGGTGATGCGTGCAGTGAACGTACAGATGCAACGGATATGCATGCAAAACTGAATGATTCGAGCAGTGTAAAGAAAGTGATTGCCATCGTAAGCGGGAAGGGAGGCGTCGGCAAATCACTTGTTACCTCTATGCTGGCCGCGCAAATGAATCATAGGGGGCACAAGACGGCCATTCTCGATGCCGATTTAACCGGACCATCCATTCCGAAAGCATTCGGACTGACCGGGAGAGCAACCGGATCAGAGGAAGGACTTTTTCCCGTATTATCTCAGCAGGGAATCCGGATTATGTCGATTAATTTACTGCTTGAAAACGACTCCGATCCGGTCTTGTGGCGCGGACCGATCATCGCCTCGACCGTGAAGCAATTTTGGACGGACGTGATTTGGAGTGATGTGGATTTCATGTTTATTGATATGCCTCCCGGCACGGGAGATGTGCCGCTGACTGTTTTTCAATCGATTCCGATCAGCGGTATTATCATTGTAACCTCGCCACAGGAGCTTGTTTCGATGATTGTTGCCAAAGCGGTGAAAATGGCAAAAATGATGAACGTTCCGGTAATCGGTATCGTTGAGAATATGTCCTATTTTAAGTGCCCGGATTGCGGGTCTTTGCATTCGATTTATGGAGAGAGCCATCTCGAGGAAGTTGCTTCTCAAATGGGACTACAAATTCTTGCAAGAATTCCGCTTGACGCCAGGGCGTCGAAAGCTTGCGACGAGGGCTTGATTGAACTTTTCTCAGTTGACTGGCTTGATGAAATAGGTGACAAACTGGAAAAAAGCCTTTCGGCCTTGGATTGAGTGCCCCCCATAAGACCGGTTCTGAAATTAATAACCCGGCAAGTTGATTTAGAATATCAAATCGACTATGATTAACGTGTTGGCTAAAATATCTACGATGGATGTGTGACATGGGATTTTCTTCTTGCGACGATCCGGAAATGTTGAATGCAATTGAGACCATGTTCGACGGTGTCGTGCATGTAGATCGTAATGGCTGCATTATCGGTTTCAGCGAAAAAATTCAACACGTGTGTCTGGATGCTTTCAAAAAAGGCATCATTGACAAAAGCGATGCAGACAGCGATCATACCGTCCCGGAGAAACTTTTGACAGCCATCCAAAGAGCAATCGACGAAGACAAGCTGATTATCATCGAAGAGCTTTATTTATCGAAAGACATGTATTTCGAGTGCCGAATTTCGCCTTACAAGGCCGGAGCGCTGCTGCTCTTGTCTGATGTTACCTCCAGGAGAATAGCTCAGCAAAAGCTTGCCGAGAGTGAGCGGAGTAAAGGCGTTATTTTATCCAATCTTCCCGGCATGGCGTATCGATGTAATTATGATTCGAACTGGACTATGCAGTATGTTTCCGAAGGCTGCCTGCGTCTGACCGGGTATCGCCCCGAGAGCCTGATAGGAAACAGAGATTTGTCATATAACGATCTGGTTCAGTCCGGTTACCGAAAAGGCCTTTGGGACGGATGGACGGAAGCGGTGCGCAATAAGTCGACTTTTTGCGACGAGTATCCGATTACCCGTGTGACCGGTGAACGCGTCTGGGTTTTCGAGCAGGGAGTGGCAATATATAATGATCAGGACGAGGTCGAGGCGCTCGAAGGTTTGATCATTGATGTATCCACAAGCAAAAGCAAAGAAAATGAAATTAATTTCCTTCTGACACACGACACCTTGACGAGTACCTATAACCGAAGGTTTTTCTTATCAACCAAGAACGAATGGGATAAGGATGAATCTCAATTGCCGATTTCTTTGATCATCGGGGATATTGACGGATTGAAGTTGATTAACGATGCTTTTGGAGCGGCTAAAGGTGATGAGTTTTTGATTGATACGGCCCGCATCCTGAACTCCTGCTCCAGAAGCAATGATATTCTTGCCCGATCGGGAGGTGACGATTTTGTGTTGCTTCTTCCGAAAACAGATGCATGGCAGGCAGAAATTATTCTGAATCAGATCCAGTCCGCCTTTTTTGAGCACAATGCTATGGTGGATAACGATTGTGATAAGATTCACATTTCATTTGGGGTTGCGACAAAAGATTTGCCCGATATCGCAATGGATTCTGTACAGAAACTGGCAGAAGAAAACATGAACAAGCGAAAGCTGCTTCAAAGAAACAGTCTTCACAGTTCAATTGTAGAGTCGATCAAACAGACAATGAGTGCGCGAAGTCAGGAGACCGAAGAACACGCAGAACGTCTTGCTGAGCTGACTCGTGAAGTCGGACTGAGAATACACCTGACACAGGTGGAGTTGAACGAACTTGAGCTTTTAGCGACACTTCATGATATCGGTAAAATCGGTATAAATGACCAAATCCTGAATAAACCGGGGAAATTGACTCCGGAAGAGTGGACGCTGATGCGAAAGCATACCGAGATCGGTTACAAGATCGCGATGGCATCCCCCGAGCTGATATCCATCGCAGACTATATTCTGACACATCATGAGCGGTGGGACGGCGGCGGATATCCGCAAGGACTTTCCGGCGAAGCAATCCCTCTCATTTCCAGAATTCTGGCGGTTGTTGACGCATATGATGCAATGACACAGGATCGCGCATATCGAAAAGCAATGTCGATCGAAGCCGCAGTCACTGAAATCCGCAATAATTCCGGAAAGCAGTTTGATCCTCGAGTCGTAGAGATTTTTCTCAAAGTGATTGAAGCGGCTTGATTTCGATATCTTATTACAGGGAGAAAGCATTGGAACGTTTTTACCTTAAAATAGTAAATCGTGATAAAGACATTCTGACCTACGGCATAACGCCGCCTCGGGAATCCTATTCTTCCGAGAAGCTGGATGCGGTGACGCGCATTACTGCGGAAAGACTGCAGTCGTTGGATGTGGATGCGATTGTAATATATGACTTACAGGATGAATCAAAAAGAAATCCGGCAGAGCGTCCGTTTCCGTTTATGCCAACCATGGATCCGGGAATTTTCGCTGAAAACAATCTGAGGCTTCCTGACTTGCCTGTGATTATTTATCGAAGTGTCGGCAAGTATAGTGAGGAAATGATCAGGGATTTCGTGCATCCGCAAAATAAGGATCCCCGATTTGTTGTCTTTGTCGGCGCCCAATCCGGCAATGACTTGAGTACCAAAGTCCGGCTAAGCGAAGCATATCAGATTGCCGCTGATCGCCCGCCCCATGTGCTCCTTGGCGGGGTGATCATTCCGGAGAGACACGCTTCCAAGCATAATGAGCATGAGAGAATGGTGTTCAAGATGAAGTCCGGGTGCTCGTATTTTATTTCGCAGGCGGTTTATGATACGGAAACAGCTTGCCTCCTGCTGGATGACTATGCGGCAATTTGCAAGACTGAAGGGCTTCTGCCTGTTCCGTTATTCATTACGCTGGCTCCGTGTGGCAGCGAGAAAACAATGCAGTTCATGAAATGGCTGGGCATTCATTTTCCGGGTGAAATCGAGCGGGAATTACTCGAATCAGAGGACATGCTCTCTTATTCATGTGACTATCTGGTTAAAAGTTTTGTTCATATTCGAAATCATGCCATGCGACTCAACCTGCCCGTTGGCTGTAACATCGAGAGCGTTTCCATAAGGCTTTCGGAAATCGAAGCGGCACAACATCTTGCCGGGGTTGTTCGATCCAAAATGAATTAATTAGGGATATCGTTCATTTGCTTATTCTGATTAAACGGAAAAGCCCGGGAGCACTATGATGTGCGTCCCGGGCTTGTGACACTATTTCGAATGAATCCTACTTCGCTGTGGATGAAGTGAAATTATACTGCCGGATAACCTCATCAACTTCGAAAATCTTAGTCTGCCATTTATTGGCGGTCTCAAGTATCATTGTCAGGGGATTCTCTTTGCCCGCAATCTGGGTGCGGTCTCCCTGATAACAAATCGCTTGGGCCTCGTCATCGGATAGAAGCATGTACTGAGATACCAGGAATAGACTTCTGACCCCGACACTCATATGAACGAGCTTCGGATTGATGACGTATGTTGATGTTGATGTGCTTCTTCCAAGTCCGAGTCCGAGCGCAGATGTGGTAATCTTCTCTTCAACCAGGAAGAGCGGCTTGCCTTCAACACCGACCTTGCCGACATCGTGGAATAGTGCCATGACGATCGCGGACTCATCGTCCAGCTGAGGCATCAAAGTATCCTTGATGCGCAAAAGTTGCTTAGCAACGCCTACCGAGTGAATCAGAAGGCCCTTCTCGTGAGCAAGATGCCCTTCAATTGCTGCCGGTGCGGTTATCCACGAGGTTCTGTTTTCAAGGAAATCAATAAAATGATCGAATTCTGTCTTGCGCTTGATGATGCGGGACTTGAGATCGGCGTACATTTCATCTACGTTATCCTTTGTGACAAGGATCATAGGCATCACTGTCGCACCGGATTTCGCCGCCCCCGTCGCTGCTGCTGCTCCTGCCGCCGCCGCTGCTCCCTGACCATCTGTAAAATCATATTTGCATTTCGGACAGCGTATCGCCTGATTGGCAATTACCATTCCGCAATCTGGACACTTCTTCATATGAACCTCCCTCTTGATACGGCCGAACATGTGAGCCATGACACGCGCGCCGAATCTGATTATTATAAATTTCTCTATAAGTATTTTACATCGAATCGAAAGAGCATACAATATCAAAGGATGTTGCCAGATCGCAAATTGTGGCAAACTGACGAATCAATTTACACCTTAGACATGATTCAGACCCAAAAAACGGAGTGCTTTTGCATTTATTAGTTCAAAAAATGCATAGCAAACGAAGATTCCTTGATAAACGATCCCGATACATATCACTTAAGCGTCACTTTTCTTCAGATCTTTTATCCGTTTCCGGTCTTTTCGGGATATCGGATTTACCTTTAATTTAAGTGATCGCCTAAGGCCCGCGTTAAAAGTTTTTAAGATAAATTTTCTGGGGAAATACTGCATGCGGTTCGTAAGATGTGCCCTGAGGGTCATCTCCAACTCTTGCGGTTGAACCCGCCGATTATGGCACATCATAAAGTTGCCCGTACCCGGCGCCTCATAGAAAAAACGGTAACTGGCGCCGTAGGCATCCCCGATTCCGAGAAGATGCCCGATTTCATGAGCGGCTGTTTGTTGAAAGGAATGACGCAAGTCTTCCCGTTGTAAAGATACTCTGCCGGGGTATTTCTTTGACCAGTTCAGATACAGGGACTCAACCTGATAAGAACGGAAAAAACCCCAATACCAACGCCACGGCGAACTCATTACGTGGGGGGACATAAAAAAGAAAGGGGTGAAGGATACTTTAAAAAAACGCTGTTTCGGATAATAATTGATCGCATCCGAACTTCCGTACCGGATAAATTCAACCGTAACGCGGGCCGACGGCGCACCCGGAGACACATCTCTGTCGGTCGGATTGTTATCCTCGGTGAGTACTCTGAAATTAGCCTTTGCCTTGGCGATTTCATATCCGTCATCTGCCATCCATTCAAGAGGGTATATTCCTGCCCAATTCAATCTGACTCCGGCCTCGAAAATATCCGCATATGTAATATTTGTTCCCGGGAAAAAGACCAGCATTTGGCGAGAATAGCGAATAAAAAAACGAATTTTTAGTTTATTTCCGGTGATGAGATGTTGCACGGGCACACGCTCAGGATGACGATATCGAATCGGATATCGTTGCTCAAGGGTTTGGAGCGCATTCTTTTTGACGCTTGTCACTGTTCCGGCAACCGATTCCAAATCTCACCCATCCTTCGAGTTTATATCTGAATTTTAACATATCACGAAAGAACCGCATATGCGGTATAATAAATTTGCAAAAAAGAAGATACCGACGGGGGCGTCGGCATCTGTAAGGAGGGTGTTATGAAGTAAGGAGTCTCTGCTCGTTACAATACAAGATTAACAGACAATTGTTGCAGTGGGATGCAATTCGCATGAATATAATGTGAATGACAGGCGGCAGAATTGCGGCAAAATGAGGAATGTGCATGATTAAACTGGAAGGAAAACTTTTTAAAGCCAATATCGTGACTTTTCAAGCCGTTGTCGAGAGCGGCGGTGAAGAGGATACGTTTGTTAAAGAACTTGAAAAAACGCTAATTCTTCTGTGCAGAACTCTCGATATACCCATTCCGCTGTGGCTTTCGAAAAATTCGCATGAGTTTGCGGCGTTTCGCCAGACGATATTTTTCGCGGATCAATTCACGGATAGAGTGTCTTTTGACCGGTTTCAGATTAAATTACTTTAGGAGCGTATTTGTATGACAAATAAAGACTGGGATTTGAATCAGGAGGGTCTTTTTTCAGGAGACGATCTCAGGAATATTATGAGGCGGCTTCTCGCGCCCGACGGTTGCCCTTGGGATCGGGCTCAGACTCACGAGACAATTCGTAAGAACCTGATTGAAGAAGCATATGAAACCGTCGACGCAATCGATTCCGGGAAACCCGAACGAATTATGGACGAGCTTGGAGACATCCTGCTTCAGGTTGTTTTTCACGCTGCAATCGCAGAGAAAAACGGTACATTTACTTATGATAATGTAACGAACGCCATCTGCAGAAAATTGATCTCCAGGCATTCTCACGTTTTCGGAAGTGACAGCGCAGACTCTCCGGAAGCGGTTCTCTCGGTTTGGGACAAGAATAAAATGCTCGAAAAGGGACATACCTCTTTTTCGCAAACGCTGCAGGATGTGCCCGAAGGAATCCCTGCGCTCATGCGAAGCGAAAAATTACAAAAACGTGCCGCGAAAGCCGGATTTGACTGGCCGGACGCCAAAGGGGCACTTGATAAAATTGGCGAAGAGCTCAAGGAGATTAACGATGAGCTCCTCAATTCAGGCGCGGGGCTGTATGAGAAGGTGGATGCGGGCACCCACCCCGCACTCTTTTCGAGGCTTGAAGAAGAAGTCGGTGACTTGTTATTTGCAGTCGTAAACTATTCGCGACTGTTGGGGATCGATACGGAGGTCGCTCTGAATCGGGCGAATAACAAATTTATCGGTCGTTTTTCGAGCATGGAGGAAATTGCGGTGTCCCGGGGAGACAACCTTGACGAGATGAACCTTGCGCAGATGGACGAAGTCTGGGAGATTGCAAAGGAGGCCGAAAGTAAAAAATGAGAGTGGATAAATATCTGAAAGTATCCAGACTTCTGAAAAGACGTACCGTAGCAAACGAAGTTTGTGCGGCAGGAAGAGTCAGTATTAACGGTAAGCCGTCGAAGCCGTCATCCGAGGTGAAAGAGGGCGACCTTCTCGAGATCGCTTTCGGAAACGGAGTCACAGCGATTCGGGTGCTATCCGTGCGTGAAACAACACGCAAAGAACTTGCTTCTGAAATGTATGAAATCGTGCCGGTTCAGGGAATTCAAGCGTAATTCTGATTACCCGGGGGTTACAGTGTGGTGACAAGTTTGCGTTTGCGCGATTTAAGCACCCTTATTGCCGCCCGGCAGGATTGATGCGTGGCCCTTGAACCAATACAATGGAGATGAGATTCAGGAAAAGCAGGTTCAGGAGATTAGCTTGATGTCTAAGAAAAATATTTCCAGCGTGAAAGTTCATGCCGGCAGCGGTGGAGGTTATCCTCTGATGCGCGTAATTGTGTTGCTCTTTTTCCTGATCCTTTTTGCCGTCGTCGGATCGATGCTGGTGAGCCAAAGCCGAACCTATGACCGGGTTTACAACAAATCACAAGAGCTCGCTCGCCTTGAGAGAGAAGCTCTTGCCAATAATGATGAAGTGAAAACGCAACAGGGTAAAATCGGTTCGGACGAGTACATCGAAGAAATCGCCAGAGACCAGCTCGGATTGGTCAGGTCCGGTGAAACAGTATATCAGACCGGTGAATAATCAGAAATCATGACGTGCCCGCATTGCCTTTGACAGTGTGACATCATCTGCAAATTCCAGATCGGAACCCATCGGCAACCCGGAAGCGATCCGGGTTACTTTTATGCCCGAAGGTTTTATCAGCCTGGAGATATACATGGCGGTCGCCTCGCCCTCGGCAGTTTGATTGGTGGCAAGAATCACTTCATGTACGTCCTTGTTCTTTTGAAGTCGGGAAATCAGTTCCTTCAACTTGAGCGCGTCAAGACCGATATTATGTATCGGCGAGTAGACTCCATGAAGAACATGATAAAGTCCCTGATAATCGCGCATTCTTTCCATTGTCGAAACGTCACGCGGATGCTCGACAACACAAATCATCGTATGATCCCGCTTCAAATCGGAGCATATACCGCAGGGATCCCTGTCGGTATAATTCTGACACACCGAACAGAGCCGTGTGGATTCACGCGCGGTGATCATCGAGTCAGACAACTCCTTCACTTGCTCCGAAGGGAGAGATAATATATGAAAAGCAAGCCGCTGCGCTGATTTATTGCCGATTCCGGGAAGTTTTCCAAGTTCGGCTATCAGCTTGGCGACCGAGGGTGAATATCGCATCGGATCTCCTTGTTCAGAAAGGCATCTTCATTCCGCCGGTGACCTGACCCATCTTGGCTGAAGAATATTCTTCAAGCTTTCTTTGAGCTTCATTGCATGCGGCAATAATCATATCCTGAAGCATTTCGACATCGGCCGGATCAACTGCGGAGGGATCAATGGTAAGTGATCTGATTTCGTGATTTCCGCCGATAACCACCTTAACAACTCCGCCGCCGGAGGATGCCTCGATTTGCGACTGCTTAATCTCTTCCTGTGCGCGCTCTGCGGCCTGTTGCATTTTTTGAGCCTGCTGCAGAAGCTGTCCCATATTTCCGCCTCCGCCGGGCATTCCTCTAAAACCACCCTTTGCCATAAAAACCTCCTTATATGTTCACTCTCATTATTTTCCAGCTAAAGCTCGTCCACGGTATTCACTTCAATCCCTGCATCCTGAGCGTATGATATCATCTGCTGAACCCATTCAGGTGTAGAAGGTGCCCGGGAAGTATCGGTACGATTTGCCTTTTCGTCTGTTTCCTCTTGCGACTCGGTAATGACTTTCAGTTCTGTTGCTTCTGCAATCAACGTCAGTGAATCCTCTCTGATTCTCTTATATTCACTTCGCTGTGTCAATTGGCGTGCGTATTGAGACATCGAGTCCGGAAAAACAACCCATAAAATGCCATCGCGTTGCATAATCCGCGCGAGGCGCAGTTGAAGGACATCCGAAAACATAGTGTCTTCCCATCGCTTCAGCAATATATCCCAAAGATGGGTGAGAGAGGCGGGCGATTGTTCTTCCGGGATCGGTTTTGTAAGGACAGCAGGTGCACCGGAAAACGCAGGAGGCGGAAGAAAATCTTCCTCCGGAATTTCCGGGGGAAGCGGGATCTTCGCGTCTCGAACCAAGGAGGGGGCTGTCACTTTTGACAGGTTAGTGGCATGCGCCTTGCTTGACGTAATCGTATCCGCCGCGCGCGTAAGGTTCGGTGTTGAAGGAGCAATTCGCGAGTAATCCAAAGGCGGCTGCGGAACTTCGTTCGATGAAGTTTCAGGGAAAAAAGAAACTTGAAGCGGAAGCGGATCAGAAGGTCCGGATTCATCGGTCATATCATCTTGGATGGGCGGCTCCGGATCCGGGGGGGCGTACTCATCATCCGGCTTCAGCGCTTCGGGCACCGGCGGCGGAGCCTTTTCAACCGGTACCGTAAACGCGGGAGATGCGGGTTCAGTCGGCTTGACGACGGGTTGTGCCGGCTTTGCCGACGCGGTACCGAACGCGGTCCCGCATGAACCGGTATCGGAATAAGGTAATACCGTGCCGGAAAGGGTTGACGACAATGCCAACAGAGATATCTCGAAAGAGGTTCGCATGTCGGGCGACCATTTGAGCTCCGAGATCATTGCGGACAACTTTGATATCGTGAGCAGGAGATCAGTCGCGGACGTTCTTGCGGAGAGCGCGCGCATGCCTGATAACGAATTTGAGGAAGCGCGAACCAGATTCTCCGGATATTCGGACACCGAAATGACCAGAAGATCGCGAAAATAATGGGCGAGATCCAGTGAAAATCGAAGAATGTCCCGTCCATCCATGATCAGCTTTTCACAAAGTGAAAGAATTGCGGAAGCATCGGTGTTCAAAACAGCATCAGCCATTGCAAGCAGAAACGCGTCGTCCACAACCCCGGTCATTCGGATGATATCATCGCGGGTGACCGGCTTCGAAGCGTCCGAGCTCACCTGATCCAGAAGAGATATTGCATCCCTCAGGGCGCCGTCCGAAAGACCTGCAATGGTCAAAAGCGCTTCATTGTCAATTCGAATGCCGCTTGCATCCGATATTTTACGAAGCCTTGAAACAATGCTGTCTATCGGGATGCGTCTGAAATCATAGCGCTGACAACGGGAAATAATCGTTGCGGGAATACGGTGAGGTTCCGTTGTGGCCAGAATAAATACGGCATGCGAAGGCGGTTCCTCCAACGTCTTTAATAGTGCGTTGAAAGCACCGGCTGAGAGCATGTGCACTTCGTCAACGATGTATACCTTATACTTCGCTTTGGACGGCATAAAGAGCACTTCATCGCAAATACGCCGGATATTGTCGACACTGTTGTTCGAAGCAGCATCCATCTCGATGACGTCTAGAAGCGTACCGTCAAGAATGCCCTTACATATATCACATTCGTTGCATGGATTTCCGTCTCGAGGCGAAACACAATTGATGGCTCTTGAGAAAATCTTCGCGATGGTCGTCTTTCCTGTTCCGCGTGTACCGCTGAAAAGGTATGCATGTGCAATCTGACCGGAAAGAATAGACTGCCTAAGAGCCAAAACAGCATGTTCTTGTTCAACAACCTCGTCAAAAGTCATCGGACGGAACTGCCGATAAAGCGCGATATGCTCCATACCCAAATCATCCTCCGGGAAAAAAAGAAATCGTCCCGCCCGGACTGCGGTCGGAAACAGGCACCCTCGCGGCACATGTGAATGGCCGCTTACTGCTGCTTCCTTCCGGACCTGACAGGATTCACGGGTCACATTGCACGAGACCCGAAACCGACCGCAGACCGGACGGGACGAAAAGCGTGAAACGATTATAACACAAAACAGAATACTTGCGGACGATTGAATCAGAAAAAAGACAGCATCCGAATCATTAAGCATAACAGGAGCTGATATACTCCTGAACCATTTTGCCGAGAGCAGACTGAATTTCTCTGGCTTCCGCAGCTGTGTTCGCTTCTGCGGACACGCAGAGTACGATCGGTTCCTCACAAATAATGATCGCAATATCGGTTTCACAATGGTATGTATTATTGCTGCCGGTCTTGTGAAACACTTGTGTCCCTTCCGGAAATTGTGCTGCAACGCCCCAGGCAGACTCTGTGTGGGCAAGATCGTTCATCAGCATCTGATATTCTTCGGGATCGACCATGTAACGATAGTAAAGTGCCTCGGCATAACGGGCCAGATCCAGAACTCCGGATCGATATGCGCCGGAAAGCACCGCGCCGGAATAATCGGTATATTTATGAACCTTAACAAAATCGATAATCCCGCTGATCTTCCTGAATTCTTCGCTGACGACTTCAATTCCGCCCAACCTGCGCAAAAGCATCGCAGTGGCAACATTGTCACCGGCTGTTATCGAGAGGCGGGAAAGTTCACGGATGTAATATTGAGAACCGTATGCTTCATTCTTGATTGTCCCGGAGCCCTCTGTTTTATCACCTTCGCCATAGGCCATTACCTCCTTAAAAGAGAGCGACTGGTTTATGGCAGTGTCATATAAAACGAGATTGATCGGAAGATTGATTGAGGAGCCTACAACATAGGGTGCCAGCTCGTTGGTTCCGAATTCTTCGTTATTCTTTAGGTTGATGTAGTAGAAACCAATTCTTGTGCCGGTCGCATCCGAGATGTATTTCCTGACGTCCTGCTTCAGTTTTCCGTATGCGATATCCCGCTGCTCATGTGAGACGGTTTGGAGGAGAGTGCTCATATTAATAAAAACATCCTCTTCCGGCGGTGGATCATCCGGAAACAGGGGATTCGTTTCACCTCCGACCGGGGCAGTGGTTTCGGGAGCAACGGTTGTTTCATCCGAAGGAGCCGGGCCGGTTGACTCGGTTGGATCCGATGACAAATCAGTCGTTTCGGAAATGACGGAGCCGCTCTCCGAGACAGTGATGTCACTGCCGGCGGACGGAAAGGCTTCGTCAATTTCTTCTTCCATCATAGCAACATAAATAATAAGAAGCGTTGCAATAGCAAGCAGTATAGCAAAAATCATAATGACGATATTGCGTATTTGTCTGAACTTCATGACCTTCCTGACGGAAGACACATATAGTGATTTCGGATTTTTCATCTTGTGTTCACTCTTTTCGGATTGGCATGATCCTGATCAGAAAAGACCTTCGATGACTCCGCTGTCATCAATGTCTATCGTTTCGGCGGCAGGCTTTGGCGGCAGGCCGGGCATGGTGACGATTGCACCGGTCAGCACAACCAGGTAACCGGCACCGGCGGATAACCAAACATCCCGGACGGTGAGGGTAAAATCCCTCGGGCGACCGAGAACCTTTTGGTCATCGGATAGGGAGTATTGTGTCTTTGCCATACAGACAGGCAACTTCCCGAATCCGAGTTTTTCAAATGCGCGAATCTTTTCCATTGCATCCGGCAAAATATCAACAGATGCCGCCCCGTATACTTGGGTCGCAATCGATTTGATTTTTTCTTCTGCCGTGCTGTCGATCTCGTACATATACTTTGGCTCGGGTAATGAGCCGGGGTCGTCCAAAACAGACAGAACCGCTGCCGCAAGCTCAAGTCCGCCCGGACCGCCCTTGGTAAAAACATCTGCCGGAGAAAACCGTGCACCGGCATGAAGGCACAGCTGACGGAGAAGCTCGATTTCTTCGTCGGCATCGGTGAAAAACCGGTTGCTTGCAACGATGCAGGGTACGCCGAATTTTCTCATGTTTTCGATATGCTTCTCAAGATTCGAAAAGCCCCGCGTAAGAGCTTCGGTATTCGGTACGGACAGATCAGTCTTTGCAATACCTGCGTTGTATTTCAATGAGCGCACAGTAGCCACAATAACGACTGCATCCGGCCATATACCGGCGGTCCGGCACTTGATATCCATGAATTTCTCAGCGCCGAGGTCTGCGCCGAAACCGGCTTCGGTGACCAGAATGTCGGAAAGCTTGAGGCCCATCCTGGTCGCGATAATGCTGTTACACCCGTGCGAAATGTTAGCAAAGGGTCCGCCGTGTATCAACGCCGGCGTATGTTCGATTGTCTGGACGAGATTTGGACAGATTGCATCTTTAAGGAGAGTCGCCATGGCACCTTCGGCATGAAGATCGCCCGCCGTAATCAGGTTGCCATCCGCATCATATGCGACTGCAATTCGGGACAGACGACTCTTAAGATCGTCCATGTCGGAAGCCAGACAAAGAACGGCCATGACTTCCGATGCCGCAGTGATCGAAAACACATCTTTTCTCTCGATGCCGGACAATCCTCCGCCGACACCGACGGTGATATTGCGCAGCGCACGATCATTCATATCAAGACAACGTTTCCACAGAATTTTGTCCTTGTCGATTCGAAGCGGGTTTCCCTGAAACAGATGATTATCAAGCATCGCGGCAAGCAGATTATTCGCAGACGTGACGGCATGAAGATCGCCCGTAAAATGCAGATTGATATCTTCCATCGGCAGAACCTGGGAGTATCCGCCGCCGGCAGCGCCGCCCTTGACACCGAAAACAGGACCAAGTGAAGGCTCGCGAAGCGCAAGCATGACTTTTCTTCCCATGGAATCAAGCGCCTGAGCAAGACCAATGCTCACCGTGGTCTTTCCCTCTCCGGCAGGCGTGGGATTCATTGCAGTCACAAGCACCAACTTTCCGTTCGGTCGACTTTTGATTTTGTCGTACAGAGACAGAGGCAACTTCGCCTTGTACTTGCCGTATAACTCCAGTTCGTCGTCGGCGATGCCGAGGCGATCGGCTATTTTCCGGATCGGAAACATTTGGGCGCTTCTTGCAATCTCAATGTCACTTTTCATACGTTAAGCAGTTCCCTTCGTTTGAAATGGTGGGCTGGCCGTGATGCAATAATACTGTAATCAGCAAATGATTGTTTGGTCGTCTTATCTGAATCAAACCACAATATTTGGCGTAATTTGTGCATTTTAACCACAATAGATTGTGTTGCGCGTTGACAATACGTCAAAAACTTGTTATAATCTCTTAACAGTAGGAACGGTACAGACCAACGATTGAATTTAAGTATAGGGCATGAGCAGCCGTCAGGCAAGTAGAGATGACGGGCAGGCTAATTGTTTGTTGTGCTCTGGGTATATTCAGCTTGGAATGGTCTGTTACGTGAACCGGTTTGCCTCGGGGCATACCTTAGTGCGGAGGTGCGGAACGTGATAGTTAAGACGGATTTGGACGCTTGCAAGAAGGACTTGGAGAATTTTATCGGTAGAAGAATCAGGCTGACATCCAATGGCGGAAGAAAGCGCATAATCGTTCACGAAGGTGTTCTGGATCATTGTTATCCGAACGTTTTTACAGTCAGATGTACCCGGAGAAGCTGCGAAATGACGCCTGAAGTGATCTCATATAGTTACGTTGATGTATTGACCAAGGCCGTTGAAATTGCCATGGTTTGCGGCGTGGCCGCCAGCGCAGGCTGAGAAGCTTTTGACGCCGGCAAGTGACATTGTTTGAATAGGTAAGAGAGAACCCTGCGAATTGATTTCGCAGCGGTTCTTTGTCTTTTTGGGGGTGGGCTGCTTTGTTTTCAAAGTCGAAGCTAGCATACGCGAAAATCAATCTTTTTCTTCGCATTACCGGCGTGAAGGCCGACGGCTATCATCTCCTTTATACGGTCATGCAGACCGTTTCGCTCGCGGATACCGTCATGCTTCAATTGTCGAAAAGGCCCGAGGGGTCGGGACCGGCCGTCTCACTGATTATGGACGGAACACCGGTTCGGAATTTAGAGTCGAACACGGCAAGCCGGTCGGCGCTTTTGTACCTTTCCCGAATTGGCAATCCGGATGTTTCGGCAAGTATCGAACTAATCAAGAGAATACCTGTGATGGCCGGCCTCGGCGGAGGCAGTTCCGATGCGGCGGCAGTGCTTACTCTGATGAATGAGGCGTTTCAAGGCGCACTTACCGAAGACGAATTACGAAGCCTCGCCGGGAAAATCGGTGCGGACGTTCCGTTCTTTATGAGCGGAGGCGCTGCTCTGTGTGAGGGCACGGGTGAGATAATTACTCCGGTCGAATCCCTGTCCGGCCTTTTCCTGCTCATTTTGAAACCCGCAGAAGGCATATCGACCCCTGAGGCATACCGGAGATATGATCTTTCGGGAGCGCAGTTTTCAACCGTTCCGCAAGAGGGAGACGGCATAACGGCTTTTATTCATTCGGGTAAAGGTCTCCCGGCGTATGACAGACTCCGGACCGTCGTCCCGTTTTTGAGTAATGATCTGGCGGAACCCGCGGAGCAAATCGTTCCGGGAATCCGAAACATTCGTCAATTCCTTTTCGAAAACGGAGCGTTTTATGCGGGCATAAGCGGTTCAGGCAGCAGCGTTTTCGGTATTTTTGACAGCAGGGAGGCAAGGGACGCCGCATCGATTGCGGCTTCTGATTTCGAGAAGGATGGCTGCTTTCTGTGTTCGTGTGAGACGGTCGACATATAAATATGTGACTGCCATCCTGCGAACTGATTCGCTATGACGTGATTCGCAGTCTCCGGGCTATTTTGATTGATGTCTTCCGGTGCTATACTCAATTTGTATGTGAATCGGCTGTAAGCTTCAGGGATTCGAAGCTATTATACTTGCAAGGAGCGAATCGATGGATAGAAAGAATGGTAGCGGAGAGCGCAAAAAGAGAAAAACATCCGGCTCGTCCGGCAACGACATATTCAGAAGAGGTTCCGGATTGAATCGTCCCGGAGGGAAACCGGTCGGGAACTCTTCAGCCTATCAGGACCGGAAGCAATCTTCGAGTAATGGATCCTCCGAACCGAATCCTCAGAATAATTCATCCGGCGGATTTCCGAATCTCGGAAATCTCCTGGGTAACGATTCGCAGCAAAGTTCCGGCGGATCGCCGCTGGGCGGTCTATCGTCCCTTTTCGGATCCCAAAACAGCAATTCGAAGGGTTGCGGGTTTTCAATCGGCAAAATAATTCTCATTATTATCGTTATTTTGGTGATCATTTTCGTTATCAGTAAGTGTATGCCGCCGTCTCCGGAACCTGAGCCGACCGGTTTTTCGAATGTTTCAAATACAAAGGGTGCAGACGCGACGCTCGGCGAAGATACCGTTACCGGCGGTGACCCGGTCAATAATGACATCAGCCCGATGACCGGAATCAAAGGTCCCCGTACCCGGCGGACCGAAATTCTCGGGGACGGGAAAGACGTCTTTACCATTATGATTTATATGTGCGGAACCGACCTGGAGTCTGATTACGGAATGGCCACCGCGGATATTAACGAGATGCTCTATGCCGAGCCCGGCGATCATGTGAATATTATCATTGAGACCGGCGGAACCTCCGATTGGCAAAACAGTGTTATCTCAAGCAAAACCAATCAACGGTATCAAATCGTCGGGAACGGATTGGTACCCCTCGACAAAGATGTCGGCAAGAAAGCAATGACTGATCCGGACACACTGTCGGATTTTGTGACGTATTGCGCCGAGGAATTCCCGGCGAACCGCTATGCGCTGATTTTCTGGGATCACGGCGGCGGATCCCTCGCGGGATTCGGTTACGACCAGCTGTTCCCGAGCAAAAAGTCCATGACCATCGATCAAATATACACCGCGCTGGATGACGCGGGAGTGACCTTTGATTTTGTCGGATTTGACGCGTGCCTGATGGGTACGGTGGAAACCGCATATATGTTGAATTATCATGCCGATTATATGATTGCGTCCGAAGAACTGGAGCCCGGAATCGGGTGGTATTATACCGATTGGATTCGTAAACTTTCAGAGGATACGTCGATGTCGACCCTGCAAATCGGCAAAAACATCATAGACAGTTACATATCGACATGTCAGTCCCAAACTCCCCGGGATATCGCGACGTTGTCTATTGTGGATCTGGTGGAGCTCAATAATACAGGTGATCAGGCATTCCGGGATTTTGCGCTGTCTGCGGACGCGATACTGGATGAGGATTATCAGGTCATCTCCGAGGCACGAGGGAATACGCGTGAATTCAACCGTTCCCGGACGGACCAGGTGGACCTGATTCATTTGGCACAGAATATTGATTCGCCGGAGGCGGCGGCTCTGGCTGACGCAATGAAAAAATGCATCAAATATAACAGGACAACATCCAATATTATGAATGCGAACGGATTGTCAGTCTATTTCCCCTATGACGAACTCAAAAACATGTCCTCCATGATATCGGTTTATGATCGCATCGGAATGGGAGAAGAGTATACCGGACTGGTGAAAAAATTCGGCAACATGGTCGTTGGCGGACAGATCAGTACAGGCAGCCCGTCCTCACCGCTTACATCGCTTTTGGGCGGTCAGACCGGGTCTTCCGGAAGCTGGGGAGATTTATTTGGTTCGTTTTTCGAAAATCCGGACTTCTCGTCCTTGCTCGGCGGAGCCGCGCAGGGCGGGACGGACTGGGTGGATACAAACCAGATTCAAAGCAATTCCGGATACTATGAGACGCATAACCTGAACGACGCCGATCTGGAGCTGGTTGAGAAGGATGACGGTTACGTCGTAAGCTTGACCGACGAGCAATGGGATCTGATTCAGAAGGTTGAACTGAATGTGTTTTTTGATGACGGAGAAGGATATATTGATTTGGGCATCGACAACATTGTTGAATTTGATGAAGACGGCGACCTGGTCATCGGTTTTGACGGAACATGGGTTGCATTGGATAAACACATCGTCGCCTTCTATATCGAGTCGATTGAGGAGGAAGGTTCATCCTACACGGTCATCGGACGGGTTCCTGCACTGCTTAACGACCGGCTGGTAGATATCATCGTAATGTTTACTCAGGATAATCCGTACGGCTATGTGGCGGGAGCGAGAATCAATTACGGAGATACCACGGATACCATGGCCAAGGGTCTGATCGAAATCAACTCGGGAGACACAATTGATTTTCTCTGTGACTACTATACTTACGACGAGACTTTTGACGACAGCTTCTATCTGGGAGACCGCATGACCGCAGACGGCGAACTGACGGTAAGCTATCATTCCGTGGGCGATAATACGTGCATGGTAACCTACCGGCTGACCGATATTTACAATAACGCTTACTGGACCCCGGCCGTGAACTATCAAGAATAGAAGAAGAATAAAATATCAACGGATAAAAAGGATATTCTTAGTTGACAGAAAGGCAGATTGCCTTGTATAATTCTAACGCTATTCATATCGCGATTTCGCGGTGTTTTCGTAAGTATTGGCAACATTCGGAGGTATATACCACATGAAGATGACATATCAGCCTAAAAAAAGGACAAGATCGAAGGAGCACGGATTTCTGAAGAGAATGAAGACCGCTGCCGGAAGAGCCGTGTTGAAGAGAAGAAGACTTAAGGGCAGAAAGAGTCTTTCGGCATAAGGACCTCTATGCACGGTCCTTCTTTTTATTCGGCCTTGAGACGGAATAGATCATGATTTTCACAAAACCTCTCCGATTCAACTACGAGTTTTCCCGTGTCTACAATCGCGGCGTATTTGCGTCCGGCAGGCATGTTGTGGTTCATTGTTTCAAAAGACCGCGGAAATTGCGGCACAATATGACCCCGATTCCGCCGGATATTAATCGGACAGGATTTACCGGAAGCCGGAAAATCAAGGGGGCCGTACAGAGAAACAGAGCCAGAAGACTTCTCCGTGAGAGCTATCGTCTGCTCGAAAAGGACATGATCACCGGATTGGATTTAGTAATCATGATGAAGTTCGCTTTTCCGCTTCCTACTTTTCGCGAAGTAGATGACGATCTTCGGAAACTGTTAAAACGGATGCACCTGTTGGAGGACAAAGCGAATGGTTAAGCGATGGATGATTCGCTGCATTCGGTTTTATCAGCGGAGAATATCACCGAGCATGCCTCCTTCATGTAAATACAGGCCAACTTGTTCGGAATATACGATTGAAGCGATCGAAAAGTACGGCGCTTTCCGGGGCTTTTTCATGGGAGCATGGAGAATTCTGCGATGTAATCCTTTTAGTAAGGGTGGCTATGATCCGGTTAAATAAGTTGCCAGCGGTCGTTTGCTTTTGATATGATATACTAATTGAGCGATATTGACGGAATGTGTCGCTTGAAGGGGAGAAACAAATGAATCTGAATACGGTCATGCTTTCTTTTCTCGGTTTTTCCGGGAATCCGATCACGGCTCTTTTTGCTTGGATGACGCGCCTGTTTTTTAACTTTTTCGGAAGTTACGGGCTTGCGATTGTTGCATTGACCATTGTGATTCGATCGTTCTTGATTCCGCTCAACGTCCGGTCCCAGCGTTCGGCGATGAAACAACAGGCCTTATCTTCGCAACAGGCGGAAATCAGGCGGAGATATCCGGACAACAAACAGAAACAGAATGAAGAAATCACCAAGCTTCTTCAGGAGAACGGCGTCTCTTCCTTTGGAGGGTGCCTGCTTCCGATCCTTCAATTGTTCTTCCTTCTGCCTATTTTTGATATTGTCCGTGCGCCGCTCCGCTATATTTCACAAGTTTCTTCAAGCAATCTTAAATCAATCGGTACGCTCCTTAAAAACTACGGGATGGTTTCCGACAGCGTTGCTAAAATGGCGTCAACAAACAATATCCCGATTATTAATCAGCTCCAGAACAGTCCGGAGGTACTCCGCGATTCGATAAATGCCGGATATATTAAGATGAGCCAGATGATAGACTTGAAGTTTTTGGGCATGGATCTGTCTTTGACTCCGCAATTCAAGCCGGATATCTTATTCGGGTCGAATTGGAAGATTTATATTCCGCTTCTTCTGATTCCGCTTTTAGTTTTGCTTACCAGCATGCTTCAGACGAAGGTTATGAATCTGCTTAAGCCGAACCGTCAAATGGAAAAAGAAGCTAAAGAAGCCAAGGAACGGGCTCGAATGAATCCTGCCCGGAAAGATCAGGCACAGGAAAGCTCGGCCGAGTCCACGATGAAAATGATGGTCTGGCTGATGCCGATCATTATGATCGCAACCTCGTTTATGTTTCCCGCAGCCATGGGTTTTTACTGGATTGTCGGTAACATTATGGGAATACTCCAGCAGGTCATTATCTTCTATCTCTTCACGAAGCCTCTGGAGGCCAAGAAAGCAGAGATGGAACTGCTCAAATCAATGGCTTTTGCAAAAAATGTCAGCCCTGATACGGAGACCGGCATTTCTTCAGGGAAGAAGAAAAATAAAAAATAAACAGCTCGATACGATTTTCGGGAGGAACTAATGATGGAAAAGTCAGTTACCAAAACAGCGAGATCTGTTGAAGAGGCGATATCACTTGCAATCGCAGAACTCGGAGTTTCCGAGGAGGAAGCGGTCATTGAAGTTGTTGAGGACGGTTCTTCCAAAGGTTTTCTCGGAATCGGCAAAAAAGGCGCAACCGTAAAGGTGACCGCAGACGTTCCCGATAAGTTTACGAATGAGACGGTAATCGAAGAAGACTCCACATATTATGGCGACGATGAGTCGTTCGAGGGTGATGCCGTGAGTCAGTCCGAGGAGGATGCCGTTGCTTTTGTGGCGGAGATTCTTTCAGGTATCGGAATTCACGGAAAGCTCGACTCCTATCGCGAGGATGACACGATATTCATTTCTGTGACCGGACAGGATTGCGCCACTGCAATCGGGCGTCACGGTGAAACGTTAGACGCAATCGCTTATCTGACCTCCCTTGTGGCCAACAAAAACAGCGAGGAGCATGTACGTGTGTCTCTGGACATCGGCGGATATAAGAAGCGCCGCGAAGCTATACTAATCTCGCTGGCAAATAAAGCCGCGGCACATGCGCTGCGCACAGGGTCTCCCGTTGCTATGGAGGCCATGAACCCTTCCGAAAGAAGAATTGTTCATTTTACGCTTCAGACCTTTGGCGGAGTCAAGACGCACAGTGAAGGCGAAGAGCCGGATCGTAAAGTCATTGTTTCTCCGGACAGGGGCTCCGAAACAGGGGTATAAAAATGTTTTCCGAACGTCCGTACTGCGCGTGCGCAACTCCTCCGGGAATCGGCGGGATTGCGGTCATTCGCATGTCCGGCAAGGAGTCTGTCCAAGTGGCGGACCGCGTTTTTTCAATCATTCGAACGGTTTCGGATACAGTCGGAACCGTATCGGCCATGGATGGATATACATCGGCTTTCGGGCATGTTAAAGATCCCGTTTCCGGCAGAACGATTGACGAAGCCGTGCTCACTGTTTTTAAGTCACCCCACTCCTATACCGGTGATGACCTGATTGAAATCTCCTGCCACGGCGGCAGCGCTGTCCGACAGGAGATCCTTCGTGTCCTGATCGAAAACGGCGCACGCGCCGCGGAACCGGGTGAATTTACAAAGAATGCTTTTCTTTCCGGGAAAATCGACCTGACGCAGGCTGAATCGGTCATGGATGTGATCGCTTCGGAGTCTTCTTTGGCGCTTCAGTCAGCCGGAATGCAACTGATCGGTGCATTGAAACAGGAAATTCGAATGGTTTCCGATTCGCTTTATCGCGCGTTTGCCGCTCTGGAAATGATCGTTGAATTCCCGGAACATGATGACTCCCCTGATAATACCCGGATAACAGTTAAGCAAATCCAGGTTCAAATCGAAAAACTGGAGACACTTTCAAACTCATATTCCCAGGGCAGAATCCTCCGCGAAAAAATGACGGTGGTGCTGTGCGGCATCCCGAACAGCGGAAAATCATCATTATTAAATCGCCTCGCCGGATATGACCGTGCGATCGTCACATCGATCCCGGGTACCACACGCGACACGCTTGAAGTAAATACCTCTGTCGAAGGCATTCCGGTTCGCCTGATTGATACTGCGGGACTTCGCGAGACGATGGACGAAATCGAGAAAATAGGTGTCTCCCGAGCCTACGAAGCGGTCAGGGAAGCGGATCTCCTTTTGTGGCTGATCTCTCCGGAGGAAGAAATGACCGAAGAGGACATCTCGTTTTTACGAGTTGTTTCCGAACGCGTGGGGAATCAGAGAATCGGCATTCTTGTCAGCAAATCGGATTTGATCAGCGAGAAAACGGCAACGGGAGTTATGGATTTGATACTTGCTAAAATTGAGAAAGCGAACCTTTCGGGCAGAATACGATTTCACATGTCCTTCTCCTCTGAAACCGGCGAAGGAATCAAGACAATCGGACTTCAGATTAGAAGCATCTATGACGAGTTTGGACAAGGCAGGGACAGTGAGCTTCTGATCACCAATGCCCGTCATTACACACATATCACGAACGCAGCAGATCGTTTAAAGCAGGCGGAGCTTGTTCTTTTGGCCGGAGAGCCTGCTGAAATCGCTTGTTCACTGGTCAGGATGGCAATGGATGAGCTTGGAGAAATTACAGGGGATTGCGTCAGCGAGACCTTGGTTGAGACCATATTTTCACGCTTTTGTATCGGGAAATAGACACCTATAAGCGCAGGCGGAGGGATATCATGACATCAGTGAAGGAGGCGCTTCAGAGAAAAGGGGCATATCTGGCAGGCAACTATGATGTAATGGTTGTCGGCGCAGGACATGCCGGTTGTGAAGCGGCGTTGGCATCATCAAGGCTCGGACTCCATACCGTTTTGTTTTCGATTCATCTGGATTCGGTTGCCAATCTTCCATGCAATCCGAGCATCGGAGGCACGGCGAAGGGTCAGCTTGTCCGGGAAATCGACGCGCTTGGCGGCGAAATGGGCAAAATGGCAGACCGTTGTTCCATACAGACAAGAATGCTGAACCGCTCGAAAGGCCCGGCTGTTTTTTCACCGAGAGCGCAAATGGATCGAAATCGCTATAGTCGTCAAATGAAGGAACTGATTGAGAAGACCCCTAATCTGGATTTGCGGCAGTCGGAAATCGTTCAACTCCTCACTGATGAGACTGATGGAAGACCAAGTGTGTGCGGGGCTGTTTCGAGAAGCGGAGCCGTTTATGCCGCTTCGGCAGTAGTCATATGCTCCGGAACCTATATGGAATCCCGAATCATCATGGGAGAGGTAATTTACAACAGCGGGCCGGACGGCCTTTTTCCGTCGCTCGGATTATCAGGAAGCCTTGCAGATCTGGGGCTTCCGATCCAGCGATTCAAAACAGGGACGCCCGTACGACTGAACGCAACCCGTGTCGATTTCTCCGTGATGGAAAAACAGGACGGCGAGAAAGATATGCCTCCTTTTTCGTTCGAATACGAAATGACCGGAACCAGACCGGATACACCGCAAATACCCTGCTATACGATTTGGACCACGCAACGAACGCGGGAAATCATTGAGCAGAATCTCGGAAGGTCACCCCTTTACAGCGGCGTCATTGAAGGGGTAGGACCGCGTTATTGTCCTTCCATTGAGGATAAGTTCGTCAAATTCAAAGATAAGAGCAGACATCAGGTGTTTGTGGAGCCGATGGGGGAGAGTGCGAGTGAGTTATATCTTCAGGGTATGAGTACCAGCATGCCGGAAGAAGTTCAGGTTCAGATGGTCAGATCTCTTCCGGGGCTTGAAAATGCACGAATCCAACGATCTGCTTATGCTATTGAATATGATTGCATCGATCCTACTTGTCTTTATCCGTCCCTGGAGACCAGAAAGATTTCGGGGCTCTTTACCGCCGGGCAGATTAACGGATCTTCAGGCTATGAAGAAGCCGCCGCCCAGGGATTGATTGCGGGAATCAACGCTGCCAGATATGTAAATGGTAAGCCTCTTATTGTGCTTGACCGGTCAGAGGCCTATATCGGCGTGCTGATTGATGACTTGGTCACAAAGGGGACCGCCGAGCCATATCGGATGATGACTTCCCGGGCGGAGTATCGTCTTTTTCTGCGACAGGATAACGCGGATGAGCGCCTCACACCCTATGGGTATGAAATAGGCTTAATCCCTGAAGAACGATATCAACGATTTGCCCGGAAGCGCGAGGCTGTCGCAGGCGAGCAGAAACGTCTCCGGGAAACCTTTCTTCCTCCCTCGGAGAAATTGAAGGAGCTTCTCAATACACTGGGCAGCACAAATCCGGCATCCGGCGTGTCGCTTGCCGACCTCCTGAGACGCCCTCAGATTCATTATGGAGATCTTGCACCGGTAGATTCGGCGCGCCCCGTTCTGGAGCCCGCTGTCGTGTTCTCCGTTGAAGTCAATATCAAGTACGAAGGATATCTGAAGCTGGAAAAAGACAGAATCGAGAAATTCAAAATACTCGAGAATAAAACTCTCCCGCAGAATCTGCCGTATATGGAAATTACTGGCCTTCGAATAGAGGCAAGACAGAAGCTTGATAAACAGCGTCCGGTTTCGCTCGGGCAGGCATCCCGAATATCCGGCGTTTCCCCGGCAGATATCGCGGTGATTCTGGTGTATTTGGATGCTCGAAGAAAGCACGGTGGCACTCTATGATGGATAAGAAAAGGATTCGTCCGGAATCGGGTGGTGCCTCCAAAGTCAAGACAACTCGCAGCAAGGATTCTTTGCAGCCCAAAACTGTTGCCAAGGATGTTGACGCCAAAAAGGTTTCAGAATTCGATAATGCCTCCGTTTTGCCCGAAATGGACCCGATTCTTTCAGAAGGAGCCTCAGAGATTGAAGTCCCTCTTTCCGGAGAAAGTATTTATGCGTTTAAAACATACGCGCGTCTTTTAAAAGAGTGGAACGAGAAAATGAATCTGACCAATATTCTTGATGACAAGGGCATTGCGCTTCGGCACTTCATTGATTCACTGACGCTGGTACCGCATCTTGAAAAAGAAGCAAATAGGCATAGCAGGCGAAATCTCAGCCTGATTGATGTCGGGACCGGCGCAGGATTTCCGGGCATTCCGCTAAAAGTCACACTTCCGGAACTCAAGGTTACGCTGTTGGATTCGCTTCGCAAGCGAATATCCTTCCTGGATGCGGTCTGCACTGAGCTTTCGCTGGAAGGAATTGAGACCGTTCATGCCCGGGCGGAGGATGCCGGGAGATCCAGGCAATACCGCGAAAAATACGATATAGCCACAGCCAGAGCGGTCGCGTCGTTGCCTGTTCTGTGCGAGTTGTGTCTGCCGCTGGTAAAAGTCGGCGGGATCTTCCTTTCGATGAAAGGAAACATCGGAACGGAAGCGGAGGAAGCCGAGAAAGCGCTGATCACACTGGGCGGGACGCTTGAGACACTGCACCATTTTACGCTCCCCGGGACCGATATGAACCGGACGATTATTGTAATACGGAAGGTTCGCCCGACACCCCCGAAATATCCCAGACAAGCGGGCAAACCCGAGAAGGAACCCATTCTCTGACATCGGGTATTCACAATGCGAAGCGGGCAGCTCTGTGCGTGTTGCTAACACTTTGCACCGGATCTGCCCGCTTTATAAGTTACTTTGGTTAACCTCAGAATCGCTCCCCTTGATCAACAACCGTCATGCGTAAAAGTCTTGAGAGTCGAGTTGCTTGAAGCTGTCGAGATCAAATGAGTAGATTGTTGATTCGCTCAACAGGAAAAGCGTATCCCCGACAAATGCTCCCCGGCACGTTCCGTAGCTGGATATATTTTCGAAAAGGTACTCGTGACGGAGGTTTCCGGAGGAATCGACCTTGACCAGAAGGTATCCTGAGACATAATCCGAACCGTAGTCACCGGCCGCTTTGTCAAACTGGACCGGCATTCCGTAAATCCCTTCCGCAGCATTTACAAGCAGTGCTTTCGGATTGTACTGGGCTTCCGAGTAACCGTAGCTGAGACCATAAACCAAGGAGGATTTCTCCGTCGGTTTTTCCGGATTCTCAACATCGAAGAGCGAAATTTTGAGCCCGGCCGCCGTCACGAAGTCTCCGTTGTCTTTCGTCGCGTTTCCGATCCCGAGCACCATATTACCGCCGATCATGTGCAGGTAGTTGCTGTATCCCGGGATTTTCAGTTCTCCGAGAACTTTAAGGGACTTGGGGTTGGAGGCATCAATGACAAACAGCGGATCTACCTGAACAAAGGTAACCAGATAGATTCTGTCACCGTTAAATCGAACCGAGAAAATACGCTCGCCGGGCGCAAGTTTCGTAATCGATGAATACACATCCAAACCTTCATCGAGAACATAAATGTTGTTCGAAGGGTTCCAGTTCTCATCCAAGGATGTGGTTGCAACACGAAGATATCCTTCGTACTCATCAATCGAATACTGATTCAAAACAGTGCCCGGTACCGTTCCTGCGGATTTTGCCGTAAGTGTGCCGTCTTCAATTGAAAAAGACAATACTTTTGTGGAGTAAACGGTTTCGGAATCGAATGAAAAGTCATCCGAATAACCCTCCCAGACGGTTCCGGTCACATAAAGCTTTTCAAGGCTGGCGTAGACCGTATTGCCGGTTCCCGCGATGGCCTTAGTCGTCACCTCTTTATAAGGATTGCAACTGTCAATGGCGGAGACGATGGTAAACGTGTCAACGTAGTTATGTCCGACGATATAAATATCTTGTGCGGGAACCAACGCCCAATCTTCCGGACCGTTTTTGACGCTCGGGATCACATCGTAGTTCGCATAATCGTAGTAATAAGCATTATTGGAAGTCAGAAGATATACCGTGTCCCCGATTCTGCGGGACGAGAGGTACGATCCTTCCTGTGAAAAAGACCGGATCAGCCTCGGATTGCCCGGATCTCCGACGTCGTAAGTGTCGAGCGTCGTATAGCCGCTTGGGAAGTAACAATCCGCAGCAATTCCCGACTCCCTTACAAAAGTACTGTCGACTTCCTCCTTGTAACCTACATAGTTCTGGTATCCGGAACCGATTACCGATACTGTTTTTGTTTCCGGATCATAGAAAAACTCACTCGCATATCTGTCGTATTTTTCCCCTGACAAGTTCAGTCGACAGACCTCGCTGATGTTCGCCGGGTCGCCGATATCAAAGACGAAGAGCGTTGAAGAAGTCAGATAATAAAGGTGCTCGCCGTCGTTTTTGATCAAATCGGCTTCATCAACGCCGGCGACCTGAACATTTGTCTCGGAGTAGGATCCGTCCTGTGCGGTGGCGGCGGCAGTTGTTGAGGCAGCCTCCTCATTCATGCCAATCGCCGCATCGTCTTTCATTCCATCGTAGTCGATAATATCAGTACGGTCCTTGTTTACCTGCTTGATTCTGCTAAGGAGCGCTGCGTGAGATTTGAAGGTGATGATATCTTCATCCTGAAAAACCAGCTCGTCAAATATCGAGGAATCGGGCTGCGCTTCATCCGTGAGAGTTGCATTCATCGACTGTGGCTCGGTCTGTGTGTCTCTGAGATTATTCTTGCCGGTTGCTCCTGAAAACAACACACTGAAAAGAACCGCGGCAGTTAAAATAACTGCCAGGCTCGAGGTGACGCCGGCAATGGAAAAAAACCGGGCGACGCTTCTTCTGCTCTTAGCGGTGCGCACACTCTTCCGGGCGGCTTGGATGCGGGCTGCGGCTATTTTCGAGCGGGTGCGGTCAAGCAGTTCCGGCTCCGCATGGATGGTTTCCAATTCTTTCTTAAATTCATCTTTGAACATTTACTGTTCATCTCCTTTCATGAAGGGGGAAAGCTTTTTTCTTGCGCGAAAAAGCCTGCTGCGCACCGAGCTTTCATTCAAATCAAGGTTGCGGGCGATTTCCTGCGTGTCCAGATCGAAGTAAAAGCGGAGGAGAATGACATCTTTGTATTTGTCCGGCAACGCTTTTACCGCTTTCATCAGTTCGGAATCGCCTCCGATACGGTCAAGAATCCGGTCTTCCTGTGCATCGGCTCGAATAACATGTCTTCTGCTTTGGTATGAATCCTCCGAATTGCTGCTTTCGGTCCATTCTTCGTAAGAACCCACGCGAGACAGCCAGGAGGACTTCAGGTAATCCTTGCATACGTTCCGGGCAATGGTAAGAAGCCAATACTTCACAGGCGTTTCGCCCCGGAAGCTCGCGGATCTCGTTATTGCCTTAACAAACACATCCTGAAAAGCATCCTCGGCCAAAGAACGCTTCCGGAGGTATACGTTACACACACGAAGGACATCGTCACCATAAAGGCGAAACAATTCCTCGACATCCGGGAACGGATAGTGGCCGGCTCTCTCTATCCCGTAATCAGAAACACTGCTCATATCAATCTCCTCTGTCCAATAGACGACCAGAGTATTCTAAATGTTGCAATAATGCGGATTATTTATGTACCCCTATTTTATTGCATTCTGTCAACAAGTGATACGTTATGAATGTCTCAATTGAAAACGAACTATTTTCTGTATAAATATGTATATACGCGCGCGCGAAAAAAGTTTGGTATAATGAGCGAAGGTATATTTTGACATTGTGCGGGAGGAATAAAAATGTCCGATGTAACGGATCAGGAAAAGAGTAAGGTACAGGATGCTCGCAAACAGCAGGAAGCAGAAGTCGACGCTGTTTTCCGGTCATTTCAAAATACAATTATCCCCGTGGATCTTGAGCATGAGATGAAGAAATCCTTCATTGATTATGCCATGAGCGTTATATCCGACCGCGCACTTCCGGACATCCGCGACGGACTGAAGCCGGTACACCGGCGAATATTATATTCGATGTTTACGCAAGGCTTCACACCCGAGAAGCCATACCGTAAGTGCGCAACAACAATCGGTGATGTTCTCGGACGGTTTCATCCTCATGGCGACATGTCTGTTTATGATGCACTTGTCCGCTTGGCGCAGGACTTTTCCATGCGGCATACCCTTGTTGACGGACACGGAAACTTTGGTTCAATGGATGGCGATCCGCCGGCTGCTTATCGTTATACCGAGGCCAGGCTTGCCAGGATAGCTCTCGAGATGATGAGCGATATTAATAAGAACACTGTCGATTTCCGTCCGAACTTTGACGAACACGAGATGGAGCCGATCGCGCTTCCTTCACGGTTCCCGAATCTGCTGGTGAACGGATCGGTCGGTATTGCCGTCGGTATGGCCACCAATATTCCCCCGCATAACATGGGCGAAGTCATTGATGGCGTTGTGATGCTGTTAGACAATCCCGATGCGGACGTGGATGACCTGATGACGGTTATCGCCGGACCTGATTTCCCGACACGCGGTGCGATCCTCGGTCAGCGGGGTATCCGGGAGGCATATCGTACCGGACGCGGACGTATTGTTGTTCGCGCGCATACCGATATCGAAGTAATGAAGAATAATCGTCAGAGAATAGTTGTCCGCGACCTTCCGTTTATGGTTAATAAGGCCAGACTCATTGAGAAAATAGCGGAACTCGTTAAGGATAAGAAAATCGAAGGCATATCGGATGTTCGTGACGAGTCAGACCGTTCGGAAGCCGTTCGAATCGTTATCGAACTGAAAAAGGATGCCAACGCTAATTTGGTTCTGAATCAGCTATACAAGCATTCCGCCCTCCAGGACGCCTTCAACGCAAATATGCTGGCCCTTGTTCCTGACGATCAGGGAAGACTGGAGCCCAAAACAATCACGCTATTAGACGCGCTGACACACTATATCCGTCATCAGGAAGATGTTATACGCCGGCGCACGATTTTTGACCTCGAAAAGGCCGAGGCACGCAAACATATCGTCGAGGGGTTGCTCAAGGCTATCGACTATATCGATGAAGTTATTGCGATCATCCGTTCATCCAGAACAGAAGATCAGGCGAAGCTAAGACTTAGCGAACGCTTCGTTTTTTCCGAGAAGCAGGCACAGCATATTGTAGACATGCGGCTTGGAAGACTTACCGGACTCGAACGGGAGAAACTGGAAACCGAATACCAGGATCTGGAAACCAAAATTGATTACTTCCGGAAGGTCCTCGGCGATGACAATTTGCTGCACGAGATCATCAAGACCGAGATTCTTACGGTAAAAGCGAAATTTGCGGATCCGAGACGCTCGGAGATTGTTGCCGGCGAGGATGAGGACATCGAAGACGAGTCGCTTATTCTCGAAGAAGATGTGGTCATTACACTGACGCATTTCGGCTATGTTAAGCGTCTTCCGGTCGATACATACCGCAGCCAGCATCGCGGAGGCCGCGGAGTCACCGGGCTGGCAACCCGCGAAGAGGATTACGTCGAGAACATCATCACGACGTCCACACACTCGACGCTTCTGTGCTTTACCAATCGGGGCCGCGTCTTCCGCCTGAAGGGATATCAGGTTCCGGAGGCAAGCAGGCAAGCCAAGGGGACCGCTATCGTTAATCTTCTTCAGCTTGACGGTGGTGAAAAGGTGAGAACCGTCATCCCCGTGAATTCGTTTGAAGACGGCGGATATCTGACGATGGCAACAAGAGAAGGTATTGTCAAGAAGACGGAACTGATTGATTATTCAAGAATCAACAAGGGCGGACTCATCGCTGTAAATATAAGAGACAACGACGAATTGATCGGCGCCCGCCTGACGGACGGGAAGCAGGAAATCGTGCTGGTTACGCGTAAGGGAATGTCAATCCGCTTTGCTGAGGAAGACGTTCGAAGCACAGGAAGAAACACGATGGGTGTCCGTGGTATTTCGCTGAGAGACGAAGACGAAGTCATCGGAATGGCTCCGATTGTAGAAGGTCAGAATCTGTTAGTGGTATCCGAAAAAGGTTTTGGTAAGCGAACCGAACTGGATGAGTATCGCATTCAGACTCGCGGGGGCAAGGGCCTTATGACCTATCGAATTACCGAGAAGACGGGTCCGCTTGTTCAGATTTCATTGGTCGATGACAGCAAGGACATTTTGCTCATCAATGATAACGGTATTGTTATCCGTCTTTCTTCTGCGGAAATCCCGATTCTCTCGCGCGTTACTCAGGGAGTTACACTGATGAGAACAAGGGATTGCAAGATTGTCGATATCGCAGTCATTGATCATGAAGAAGAGGATGCCGGTCAGGATGATATGATTGAAGCAGAGGATCAAGAAGAAAGCAACGAGGCGGATATTGTAAAAGAAGCTGTTGAGGCAACGGGATCAGCGGAAAACGACCGAATCGAGACTGAAGAATACTAGATCTTCCGGGAATCTTGCCGGACACAGTTCAGATTTCGGATCGATGCTTTTCGAAATCGGTGGTTGAAAGGGGTAAGCATGGGTATTTTTTCGAAAAACACCAATCACGGAGGCCGATTCGGAAATGTACGGAACCGGGTCGTTGCGATCGCAGCCGCAGCCATGGCCGCAGTGTTTCTTTGCCCTGCTTACGCTGCCGCGGATGTCGGGCAGGAACCGGTTGAACTTCCGCCGCTTGAAGAGGTTGAGTGTGCCTCCTTCATTGTTATCAATCGATCCAACGGTGAGACAATCATTTCCAAACAGGAAAACGCAAGGATTTATCCTGCCAGCATGACCAAAATTATGACGGTTGCACTTGCGTTGGAGTATTTGGACACGGATGCTTATGTTACCGTGAGCCAGTCAGCTATGGATGCAACGACGCCCAACTCGACGATGATGGGTCTGAAAGTGGGTGAGCAGATTAAAATCAGCGAACTTCTGTATGGGGCAATGCTGCCGTCCGGAAATGACGCGGCTAATGTGCTGGGGGAATCTGTCGTCTTAGCTGTGAAGGGCGCGGATGCCGCGGCAGATACAACAAAGGGATCTCTGATTTCGCAGTTTGCCGAGCTGATGAATTCCAAAGCTGCAGAACTCGGACTAATCGGCACTCATTTTGTTAACACGAACGGACTTCATAGTGAGAATCATTATACAACGGCTGCTGAGCTGGCAGTGATTTTCGAGTATGCATTAAGTTTCGAAGAGTTTCGTATCGTCATCAATACGCCGACACACGCTTATAAAGCGACCAATATTCATACCTTTGACGGATGGAGCATCGCACGCAATACTAATTATTTGCTAAACGACCCGTGGATTCTCGGAGAAGACACAAAAGTAGTCGAGGTCGTCGGCGGCAAAACCGGGACTACAATTGATGCGGGAACCGGAATGACACTGCTTGCGGTGAACAAGAACGGCGACGAGATGATAACTGTCGTTTGCGGCATACCTTATTCAGTATCAAACAGACAGACAACCTTTGTCGCCGCCGTTTTGAATGCCGGTGCACAGACGTGCTTTGATGCCGATCCGGTTATCCGGGTTGAAGGTAATGTGATGAGTCACAGACCATACAATGCACCGGAAGGAGCCGGTCCGGAAGTCAAGAATCCAACGGAACCGACTCAGCAGACGGAAACCGGGCAGACCGAGAGTTCTGTTCCAACGAGTGCTTCATCTGTGAATACTCAGCCATCAAACGTGCAAGAAAAAGAAAACGCTTCGCTCGGCAAATACATGGCAGACCATCCTATCATTACAGGATTGGTTATTCTGGCCTTTTTAGTTGTCCTGGCAATCATTCTGCTTGTGATCATTCCCGCTGTTGTTAAGCGCAAGAGAAGCAGAAGGCGGATTCCCGGATATCAGGGGATCCGACGAATATAGTTATTTTTCGAAATCCGTAAGTCTGTTTTTTCCTGGAACCCCGATATTTCTGCGAGGTATGCGAATGGAACCGGCACAATTAAAGGACAGATTTGAAGCTCTGTACGGGAAGGGACCTTCCCGGCTTTTCATCGGACCGGCCCGGGTCAATCTGATCGGTGAACATACGGATCATCAAGGCGGATATGTTTTGCCTTGTGCGATCAGCCTTCGGTCCGCATGCCTTGTACGGCAGCGCTCAGACGGCAAAATCAGGCTTGCCGCGACGGATCTTAACGGCATTGTGGAAGCCGATACCTCCGAGCTTTCAGGATATGCTTCAATTCCTTGGGGAGGGTATCCCATCGGTGTCGCCTATACCATGCAGAAAAAAGGATATTTTGTCGGCGGCATGGACATGCTTTTCGATGAGACCGTTCCTCACGGCAGCGGATTATCCTCCTCGGCGGCAATTGAAGTTGCGACCGCCACCGCCATTGCTACAATCAGCGCCGAGCGTATAGGAACCGATGTGAACATGACCGAGCTTGCGCTGATCGCGCAGGAGACTGAAAACAAATATATCGGTATGGACTGCGGAATTATGGACCAGTTTTCATCTGCCATGGGGAAGAAGGATCATGCGATTTTTCTTCGTTGCTCTGATCTGTCCTATCGATATGTTCCTGCTGACTTCGCGACAAAAGGGTATACACTTATGATCTGCAATACCGGCAAACCGCGAGCGCTGGTGAAGAGCGCCTATAACACGCGGCTGGCCGAGTGCAAAGCGGCGTTCCTGGCAATGAAGGACCAGGCAAACATTACGTGCCTGGCAGATCTTACGCCGGAGATGTTTATAGAGTATTCACCGCTGATTTCTGATCCGATCGCAAGAAAACGTGCCCGTCATGTCGTATTCGAAAATGATCGAACCCGCAAGGCCTGCGATTATCTGGAAAAGGGTCAGCTCCCGGAGTTCGGTCGCCTGATGGATGATTCACACACATCACTTAAGGAGCTTTTTGAGGTCACCGGAGAAGAACTCGATGCGATGGTTGATGCAGCGAATGCTCAAACAGGGGTTATCGGCGCCCGTATGACCGGCGCCGGATTTGGCGGATGCGCAATTGCACTGGTCGAAGAACAACATGCGCAGGCCTTTATTTCGAATGTCTCTGCGATATATACCGGGATAACAGGATACCGCCCGGAATTTTATCCCGCAAGCATATCGGACGGAGCCGGAGAAAAAAAGGAGCCTTAACGGCTCCTTTTCATTTCTGTATTTTAAGCGACAGTCGCGTCCTTACAGGTTCTTGACTTCTTTCAAGATGCCCTTGACCTGCTCGGCTGAGCTTTGCAGAAAACGAAGTTCCTGCGGTTCGAGCTCAAGTTCAAGAACTCGTTCGATACCGTCTGCGCCAATGATAGAAGGCACATTTGTGGCAACCTCTGATATTCCGTATTCACCGTTAAGTACGCTGCCGACAGTTCGGATGGTGTTTTCACCCTTCAAAAGCGATCTTGCAATCGTTGACACGGAGACCGCAATACCGTTAAAGGTTGCGCCTTTGAGCCCGATGACTTCCGCACCGGAAAAACGAGTTTTCTCGGCAATTTCGATTCGATCGGCTTGAGTAAACGGAATGCCTGTTGTCTTAGAATAATCATCAATCGACAGACCGGCGATATTCGTCGCACTCCAGGCCGGCAGTTGTGAATCACCATGCTCGCCGATGATATATCCATGTACATTTCGCACATCGATATCCAATTTCTGAGAAAGCAGTGTTCTGAAACGTGCGCTGTCGAGAACGGTTCCTGAACCCAAAACCCGGTTTCTGGGCAGACCTGACCATTGTGAGACCATATACGTAAGGATGTCGACCGGATTAGATACAACAAGAATATTACCGCTCGTGTAATTCTCCATAATACTCTGTGTGATTGATTTTGCGAGAAGAACGTTCTTCTTCGCAAGATCCAGACGGGTTTCTCCCGGTTTTCTCGGAATACCCGCTGTGAGTATAATCAGATCGCAGTCTTTTACATCAGAATAATCTCCGGCGTAAAGTTCCATTGGCCCCAGAAACGGAAGCCCGTGACTGATATCAAGCGCTTCGCCCCGTGCTTTGTCTTTGTTCACATCGATAAGAACCAACTCAGTGCATGCCTGTTGGATGGACATTGCAAAGGCGATCGAGGAACCAACTGCTCCGGCGCCGATGATTGCTACTTTTGATCCGAATTTTCTCTTCATCCTGTTTGCCCCCGATTAAATCTGTCACCGGCATATCATCCTGCCGTGCCGGTTATTTCTGATAAATGTAATCACTTATTATACGTTCAGATTCTTTTTCAGCAAACGTATTGTAATCGTAAAAACGATTCATAGCAACATTTCATTTGCAAAAATCGCGTTATGCATAAAAACATCGAACATTCGCTGCTGCTTTCCGTCGAAAAGCGAATTCTTTATATTTTATTATATACTCCTATAAATATATTCAAAACCTGTTTCTGCAAAAATAAAACAGGGCGTTTTAAGCATCCGCCGTAAGCTCTAACCAATTTATGAAAAAGATAAAATATGTGTTGACAGTTCCAAAAACGGATGTTAAGATAATCAAGCGCTTCACGAAAGACGCGCGGACGGACCTTGAAAATTGAATAGAAGAGCAGAATTAAATACGAGCCTAAG
>CAZCTO010000003.1:0-155795 GCA_964501725.1 uncultured Oscillospiraceae bacterium
AATTTCCCTGTAACGTCCTGTTTTTAATGCTTTTCAGGTTGCGCAGTAGTCCCTAAATAGAAGTGTTGATTGTTGTGTTGTAAAGAATCTGATCAGAATTCATTTATGCTCAGAATGTAATGACTATTGGGCTGGCCGGAACGACGATAGAACCTGATTTGCCCGTATGTATTTGGGTTGTCAGATGCACCGATTCGGAAATACCTCCTGAATTGGAAGTTTGTCTGTTATGGCCGGTATTTTTCCGGTTGTTTCGTCTCCGCCAAGTCCGAAATACCGGCTGAAATGACACTTTGGCTTTTTTAGGAGGTATTCCGGCACTAATATCGCTTATGCACGATACGGAAATACCTCCTAAATTGGAAGTTTGTCCGTTCAGGCCGGTATTTTTCCGGTCGTTTCGTCTCCGCCAGGTCTGAAATACCGGCTAAATTGACACTTTGGCTTATTTGGGAGGTATTCTTGAATTTCTTTCATTTTGCAGACGCGGAAATACTGCCGAATTGGCAATACTCGCATTTATGAACGGTGCACCTCGCACTTCGTTTTGAGATAGCCCCTTCGCATCTGACTTCTTCCGTCGGATGCCGGGTATCGGCAGTTAGAACTACTCTTCCGCGATGACGATCAGCATGTCTTCCTCATCAAAAGAAACTTCGCTCGTTTTCTTCGGGTTGGTGTAAATCCCGAAGGTCTTGGTGCTGTCATTTTGCTGGGATTTGATCTTGTAGCCGATGACGATTTCATCCTTGCGACGGGCTGCTTCGACGACGGTGTAGTAGTTGACCGTAACACCCTTCTTGATATATTTCATCGCGGGCTCCATGTAAATTTCCGAACCGTCGGCGTCGAAAAGATTATGGAACACCGGCCCGAGATCTTTGTTTCAGAGATCTGGGCGAGCATAAGACTGATGATTTTTTCGCTGATGATAAAATCGTTGACCTTGGCAACTTCGGCAAGCTGGTGGTTACGGTTATCGAGAATTTCGCTGGCGGTGTTAAAAACGTAATCGGTCTTCTCAGCGATGTCGCGCAAATGCAGAAGGGTGATGAGGGTATTAGCGTCCGATTGCTGGACGTCGTCGGTATATTTGCCACTGAGGAGAACGACGTGATGAAAGTTTTTCGCCATGAGGGAATCAAGGACTTTGCGCTCCCTCTCGCAATTAAAAGAGCCACTGATTTGAATAGTTATAACATGGAAAAACGCTTGCGCTCCGTGCAAAATCATCACGTATGTAGGAACATCAGATTGATTTATGCATTACTCTACGATCCGTTTACACGGTTCGAGCCCATATATACCAGGCGTCGGTAACATTTTGGACCTCGTTGGCATATGATAATGACCGTGGACTCATTTCGAAAAACAGAGGGAGATACATATGAATAACGACAAATTCGGGGAGTTGATTTCCGGGCTCCGCAGGGAAAAATCATTAACCCAACGGGAACTTGCCGATCGCCTTCACGTCACGGACAAGGCTGTGTCAAAATGGGAGAGAGGAAAGGGTTATCCGGAGATCACGCTGCTGCAGTCTCTTGCGGATGTGCTGGGCGTTACTGCCAGCGAGCTACTGAGCGGGGAGAGAAACACCGGCGGAAGCATGCCTCTTTCGGAGGCGGACGCGATTGTCGGCGAGGCGATCGAATTTGCGGGGCAGGCTTCCAGGCGCAAAATCTCCGACTTGATCTTTGCGATTATGTCGTTTTCCTTCCTGATCGCGGCATTCGTTTGCTTCCTGTGCAATTACCTGATCAGCGGAAAGATTGACTGGGCGCTCTATCCGGCGGGCGGCATGATGATGACATGGCTGATCCTGGCACCCTGGTTTCTGCTTCGAAAACACAGAGCCATTCTTTCCCTAATCGCTCTGCTGCTTTGCATCTTTCCGTTTCTTTTCCTGGTTGAATACCTTTGTCCGGTCAAAGGGTGGGTCATCCCCCTGGCGATGCCGATTATTGCTCTTTCTGTCATCCCGATGTTTATCATTGCCGTTCTGTGGATATATACGAAAATCAACCGCTTCTATTTGAGAGCGCTGGCATCGCTTCTGTTCGGTGTCGTTGTGAACCTCGGCACCAATGCGATCGTGCAGAACTTTTTGCACGAAAAAGAACGGAACATCTCTGTCCCGATCACCGCGGCGTCATTTGCATTGCTGACCGTCGTTTTGTTGTTTGTGGGGTGGAAGCGGCGGAGAAGATAAGTCCTTTTTGGATTCAGAATAGGGGAGAGATCCGGAGAGCAGGAGCAAATAGAGGCGAGCAAGAAAGATCTTGCGCGCCTATTACTATGTGTTATAATAATAGAAAACGGACCTGCATCTCCGGAGGAGAATTTGATGAGGAAAGTAGTGAAGCGGATTGGCGTTTTTTGTGTTATCGGCTTACTGTTGCTTGTTGCGGCTTGCTCAGTGAAATCCGTTCGAAGGGAGTCTGAAACGAACCTGACAGAATCCGAAGCGATAACCGCGGTAACGACCCCTACCCCGAAACCGACGCGCAAGCCGACGGCGACACCGACACCGATTTCGACGATTGCTCCGTTTCAAGCCATGTATTCCTTCGGAGGCTCGGAAGCCGAAAAAGCGTTTCTCTTAAAGGATGTTACCGCGAAGGATATGTACGGAAAACCGGTCGATCTTAAAGCCGGTCAAGTCCTATGGATTTACACAGATGAGAGTACGACAATCGACGAAGCAAGCCTGTTTTTCCTGCCGGACGGCGAAGAATTATCCGAAGAATATCCGGGCATGACTGTACAGGCTTCGCAGGGGTTGTCTTTTGATATGTCCGAAAACCGTTACGGAGTGACTTGTTTTTCCGGGTTTCCGGAATATGAATTGTTCGGGACATGGGATAACATGAGTTCTGATCTGAAACAAGTTGTCGAAGTGGAGCCATGGGAACACATCCCGAAAATATCGGAGGACGAACGCTATATGATGCGGGTCGATTGGGATAGGGACGGTCTGAGCGACGAATTGCTTTTCGAGTATCACCGCAACCGGAGCGATAATTTTATTACGTTGACTTTTCGAAGCGGCAAGGACGGCAGTTCATATAGAGAAACGATCCGACTCAATTCCGAGGAAATTCTGGAGTATGCAGATTCTGACATTTACATATACCCGGAAACTCTGATTTTAGCCCGGAAAGAAAACAGTGATTATGTGATTCTTATTTGCGAAAATATCGCCACTTTACTGGATGATTCTGAGCCGGACGGAACTGCGGCGATATACTATGAACCGGATTCGTTATTCTCCGCAAGAGGAATGGATGGCGTGTTCGGTTGCGAGGACAATGTTCTGTATGTCTCCGGGAGAAGCAGTTTTTTCTATGGGACTTGGACGACGAAAAGAGCCGTCGGGCTCAATGACGACTGGTCTTTGGATATACTCACCGATACGGAGTACTATCTGAACAGCTGGGGCTCTTACACCTACACACTTCAGGATATGAACATCGAGATCGAGGGACCCTCCGGGCACACGGCGTCCGTTCTTCCTGCGGGAATGGTCATTTTCCCCGAAAAAGAGGTCCTGGATTCCGATGGCAAAGGGTATCTGTACGTCCGGCTGGCGGACGGAAGTTCGGCGCGGATCAAAGCGGAGTTCCGGTATGAATCCGAAGAGCGGATCGCGCTTTTGGACGGGAAACCGGATAATGAGCGTGAACTTTTCTACTACACCGTCGGGGGGTAAAACGGGCAGGGGAAGGAACGTATCACTTGGTTGAGAAAGGATCAGAAGAAATAATATGGCGAAATTGGAGCAGACTTTAAGCGGCAGTTTTGATCAATGGTTAAGCAGAATCGAAGGAGGAATATTAGACGGAAGTATATCTGCTTCAATGGAGGAATCCAGTGATTTCAGAAGCGGAGATGCCCGATGTAGCGTACGTGTATTTGAACGATATAGCTATGCCGGAGGGAACCGTGTGAGTCTGAGTGTAACCCTCTTCCAGAATGGTGATGACCCAATCAATTTATCGGCGATAACAGCAGGTGGCAGCCAGGCACTGTTTTTTAAGATAAACACCTGGGGAGAGGAAGCTTTTTTGGATAAATTGAGAGAACTTCTGTAATGGCAGTGAGATGAAGGGTAGAGCATGAATTCGGAGTAATGCTGATTGACCCTAAACCGGGACAGCGTCCGCACCTTCTGTATGTATATGGTTTCGCACTTTGCGGTGCCAAAGAAGCTTTCAACCACAGCGTTGTCGCACACGTTGCCATTGGCGCGTATCGCCCGGATCCTTGGCGGCTCGGCCGGTTTTCAGTTTTCCTTCTTCGATTTTCTTTGACATAGGCAACTCTTGACAGTTCAATTCTTATGATGTATTTTTTAACTAAGGTATAATTTTACCTTAGTTAAAATCATGGGGGGAGTTGTCGTGAAACAGACGAAGAAAGAGCGAACTCACCAGGAGATCATCGAAGCTGCTAAAGCGATTGTCCATGATAAGGGACACGAGGCTATCACTGTTCGGTACCTGGCTCAAGTAACAGGGTATTCACATACAAATCTTTATTATTATTTTGAAGATTTGAATGCCCTTCTGTGGACATTACGTTTCGATATGATTGAGGACATGATTACCGAACTTACATCCATACCCATTAAGAAGCACGATCCGGTGGAAGAAATCCTTGCTGTCTTTTACTGTTATGCGGACTATTTCTTCAAGCACCCGAATGTTTTCCGGTTCTTCTATTTCTATCCTTTTATTCAGCCGGAAGATGACGACCGGAATCAAATTCTTGAGCAGCGATTTCAAGGAATATGGCAAAAATCTTTTCTCCGATTAACGCAGGAAGGGGTCATCCTCAACGAAGATATTGAGCTTGCCGCCAAAACAATAATTTACTCCTTACAGGGAATGATCCTGCTGAATATCTCTTCCAATTCTTCGGCACAAGAAGAAGACACCCGAGAGGAAATAAGAAGACTTGTTTATTTTCTGCTTCGAAAAAACGAAAGAAATACGTAATGGAGGTTAATGCAATGGATCAAGTTTATAAAACCAATTTTCAGCCACTCTATCGTGTCGCCCGGTTTTTGACTTTAGCAATGCTCATCATCATCCCCTTGCAAGTCCTGATTTTTGTCATCTCTCCGCCACCTGCCACGGTGAGCGGTTTCTTTGAGCTCTTTCATCAGAATCCCTTCATGGGATTACTTAGCCTGGATTTTCTTTACCTGATTAATAATGCGATTCTTGTCGTAATCTATTTGGCACTTTTTATTATTCTATACCGCGAAAAGCCTGTTACGGCGCTCACCGCCTTTGTTTTCGGATTCATCGGACTTATTTGTTATTTCCCGTCGAATCCTACGTTTGAGATGTTGACTCTGAGCAATCAGTATTTTCAAGCATTACCTGAGCAGCAAACGATCTATCTGGCTGCCGGCGAGGCTGTAATGGCCGGATATACAGGGACATGCTTCAATGTATATTATGTGCTAAGCACAATATGTCTGTTGTTATTTGCCTATGCAATCATCAAAAGCTCCCAGTTTAAGAAATCCGTCGGTGTCTTGGGACTCGTTTCCGGATTCTTCATGATTATCCCTTCATCGGCAGGTATGCTGGGAATGATTTTTTCTTTACTGTCCCTCATCCCTTGGATCGTATTCATCACGTTGCTGATGTTGAAATTCAGAAAACTTGCATCTCAGGCACAGAATGCTTAAACAAGCCTCGAAAAACGATTTGTCTTCTCTTTATGTTTCGTTGTCATTAGAGAACGAGAATCCGTCATTGTGAAAAAGCGATATGCATATATCGACGATTCTTGCATCATACTTAACGCCTCTGCCGGACTCGATCTCGTTAAGGGCAGCATCAATACCCAATGCCGGGCGATACGGGCGATGCGATGTCATCGCTTCCACTACGTCCGAAACAGCCAATATGCGGCTCTCGAGAATTATTTCATCTCCTTTGCGTCTGTTGGGATATCCGGAGCCATCGAGTCGCTCGTGATGTTGTAATATCATGGTCAATATAACCTCCGGAAGATCCATCTCACAAGCGATGTTATGGCTGTATTCTGCATGCGTCTGCAAAATCTGATACTCCAGATTAGTAATCTTACCCGGCTTATTCAGGATGTCTGAAGCGATATAGATCTTGCCGATGTCGTGAAGCAAAGCACCGTACGAGAGGTTCACAATCTCGTCCTCTGTGAACCCAAGCCGGGCTCCGATCTGACATGCGAGCTGTTGTACGCGCCTTTGATGTCCTGCGGTGTAAAGATCCCGAAATTCGACCACCTTAGAAAGCGCATTGATTGATTGCTCCAGCCGCTTCTCGAGTATCTTGTTTGAGACAATTAGGGACTCGTGCTGTTTGAGCACTTCCTCTTCGAGTTTCTTTCGTTCCGTTATGTCACGTACAAGTCCTTCGGTTCCAATCAGCTCGCCTTCATCGTTATGAAGGTACTTCACATGCATCGAGATCCAGAACTCTGTATGATCTTTGCGCAACGCTTTGCAGTTGTGGCTTGTCACCCGTCCCTCTGACTGGAGTTTATTCAATAAGCCAATTCGGTCTTCCTGACTTGCAAACATTTCTCTGGCTCTGACCGCGAGCATATCGTCAACACTATCGTACCCATGCATTTGTACCAAACGGGGATTCACTATTAAGAAGTTGCCTTCAAGATCCGTGCGAAAGAATCCATCCTGCAAATCTTCCAGAATTCGTTTATTCTCCTCAAGGCTGTCATGTAAAACCTTATCCGCCTTTACTTTCTGTGTCATATCTGTACCGATGCACTGGATGGCGGTCTGATCGTCCCACTCGATCTTCTTAGCATAGACCAACAATGGAACCGTTTCTTTTTCTCGCGTTCTTGCTTCCTCATTCAGAACGATCTCTCCCTGCGCATCAATCACACGAATCATTTCAGAAAATTGCATATCATTTCGAACCGTCACCAGATCGTTAACGGCCATGGAGAGTATCTCATCCTTTGAATACCCGTACAGTCGTGAAGCAAAGTCGTTCGCGTACAGAATCTTCCCCGACTTATCGAAAATGATTATGGAACTTGGCGCAACATCGCAAATGTGAGCCAAACGCTTGATCTGTTCTTGGGCCTTCTCATTCTCATTCTGGTAATGAATCTGTTGAGTCAGATCCGAAAACACGCACGCGAACTGGTTTGGAGCGGGACGATAGGCTGTAACGCTGAAATACTTGTCGACTGCAACGGAGTAATTCTGGAACGTGATGGGAACTCCTGCCAGCGCGACTTTTCCATAGTTTTGAATCCAATACTTTTCGGTTTGGGGAAGTACTTCAAGAACCGTTTTCCCAATAAGATCACGGCCCCGGAGTCCCGTCATACGCTCAAACGCAGGGTTAACAGAGAGGTAGCGGTAGTCGACAGGATTCCCTTTCTGATCGCAGATAATCTCGTGAAGGGCGAAGCCATCCAACATCTCGTCGATGAGCTGATGATAGTTTTGCCTTGCTTTCATCTCTGCGGTTATGTCTGTCAGGATCACATAGACTTGATATGGTTTGTCTTCTCCATCACGAAACAAGGGCGTAGCATGAACGGAAAGCCAAATATAGTCAGAAATTGCTTCGTTGAAAACTCCGAGGTTGAATGGACCGAACGGTTTCCCCGTACGAAGTGCAACCATAGACGGATGTTCACTCCCCGGAAGAGGGGAACCGTCCTCGCGGATGGTCCGCCACATCGGCGTCATTGAGGAGAGATTTACCATTTGCTCCGAACTTAATCCAAGCAACCGCTCCGCGGCCGGATTAACGGAGATGATTGCTCCATTTTCGTCCTGATATATGATTCCCTGCGCGATGGTATCATGCAGTCGCCGGAGTTTTTCATCCCGGGCAAATTGCTCGCGTTCGCGCTGAATCTGCTCAGTCAGATCGTGAACACTGCAGAACACATACTCACCACCGGCAGATCGGAAGGATCTCGCTGACACGATCGCCGTGAATTTTTCCCCGTTTTTTCTGCGGAAATATGCTTGCTGCGGTTCAAGTGCTCCGTCTTTGGACATCAGACGGAGAAAATGCTCGCGATCACTTGGATTGAAGTACAAATCCAACTCCGGCGTGGTCTTGCCGATGATTTCTTCGCGGGAACAGCCGGTGATACGGCAGAACTCATCATTCACATGCACGATTTTTCCGTCGCATACTGTTGTTACCAATGATGCGTTCGGACTGGCTAAGAACATTGCTTGGAATAAGACATCCGCTGAGAAGTCTTCAATATTTCTTCCTTGAGTCACTTATTCAATCCTCTATCGGTTTCGGCGAAACAATGTTTCTCTGAAACTGCTCTACTGTCTGATTAAATTGTATCATCTTTTTTAGGTAAGTTGTCTATTCATTATTATCATGGAATCAATTCGGTGTTATTGATTTTGCGAAGAAGGGACGACACAATACACACCCCCAAGTGTTTTTATCAATTGAATAGTTCATGACCCGGTAAATAAATGTTTGTGAACACGAGATTTCGCAAAGCCGGAATCTTTATTGTGCTCAAAAAATGGATGATAAGAATGGAATCAATTTCGGTAGATGTCATTATCTTATCGTTCAAATCATTCCAATCACGATTCGTTGCAAAGGAGGGAGTCGACAGCGTGCTCGCTTCGCTAGTCCGCCTTTCCGTCGTCGCTATCGCTCCTCCGCAGAAGGCGGCCGAGTGTCTACTACGACCATCGTTTACTACGAGGTGACCAAATAATCAAATGAAGCTCCGTATTTTTGTAATATGCTAATTAATTCTGCTTTGTTTTCATCACCTATACTAAAGTATTCATTACGGTCTCCGTATTTTACTGTATCGCAATTATCACCGGCGGGTCGAAGGACAACTTCTTTTTGACCACCTACAAAAGTCAATTTGACGATGTCATATCCGCAATTTCCCTCCCCAAACTGAATATCATCTGTACATGCCGCGATGATTGAATCTATATCTGTCCGATCCGTGATTTCGAACTTTAGATATTCATTGTGTGTCTTATACTCAACGAGAATCTTTTCTGTAAAGGATAAATCCAACATAGAGTTGCATGCAGAAGGGAGTATCATGATTGCAATGATTACAAACATCAAAATGAAGATTTGAACCTTCTCTTTCATCATTCTTCTCCTCATAGATTTCGCATACAGTTGCATTATTGAATTGTTAATACAATAACAATACTAAATATGATTACTATTTTATCGGCAAAAATGCTTTTTATCAATATTAACTCAGGAATGTAGGTTCGTTCAAAACCATAAACAGGAAGTGATGACCAATCTACTGAGGGACCACTTTGCGGTAGTGATACTGGTGTATGACCCTATATCGAGCTGTAAAACGGCAGACTTTTTGCGGGGAAATTGTTGTAAACACTATACCGATAGATTGGCGTTACAGTTCTCTTAAAGGGCTGCTTATCGAAATGAAACCAGGGGGGTAGTCTGAAGACTAAGAGGATGCCGTGCAAAAACGGCAAACCTTTCATCTTTTCTCTAACTGGTTTCATTTCATAGTGTTTGGCGGAGAAGGAGGGAGTCGACAGCGGACGTCGCTTCGCTAGTCCGCCTTTCCATCGTCGCTATCGCTCCTCCGCAGAAGGCGGCCGGCCGTCCATCGGACGCCCGGCTGCTCGCCTTCTGCCTAAACTCAGTTTGAAACTCGTATTTCTATCGGAAGCGGAGAAGGAGGGAGTCGACAAAGGACGTCGCTTCGCTAGCCCGCTCTTCCGTCGTCGCTATCGCTCCTCCGCAGAAGGCGGCCGAGTGTCTACTGCGACCATCGTTTACTACGAGGACCTCATGGAGGACGCTCAGTTTTTCGCCGATTGCCTAAACTCATTTTGAAACTCGTATTTCTATTAGAAGCGGAGAAGGAGGGAGTCGACAGCGGACGTCGCTTCGCTAGCCCGCCTTTCCGTCGTCGCTATCGCTCCTCCGCAGAAGGCGGCCGGCCGTCCACCGGACGCCCGGCTGCTCGCCTTCTGCCTTCGCAGGGTTCGACTCCCTCCAACAAACAAAAAAACACCCGTTAAGGGTGTTTTCTTGTTTGGCGGAGAAGGAGGGAGTCGAACCCTCGCACGAGTTACCCCGTCTAAAGCTTTAGCAAAGCCTCCCCTTCAGCCTCTTGGGTACTTCTCCGTTTGGTATGACGCCTTGTTTCCGCGTGCGGATTTGGGGCGGATGGCAGGTGCGTGGCGGAGAGAGTGGGGTTCGAACCCACGGAAGGCTATAAACCTTCGCCGGTTTTCAAGACCGGTGCCTTAAACCAACTCGACCATCTCTCCATGACCTTACGATATGCGGTTTTTGCGCCGATATGCCCGCTTATTCTACTAATTATCAGGCCGATTGTCAACGGAAATATACGACGGGGAAAGGGTAGACAGGATAGCACGCAAGATACTATTACGTTAGGAAAGCAACTAACAACCTACGAAATATGGCAAGCCGTATTTTCGAACGTCGTTACACGCTCGCTACTCCTGGAAAACGACAGAAATACAGCCTGAACAAGCAAATCAAGTGATTTAGGCTGTATTCACGCGCTCGATCATGCTAACCGCTCATTGTATGACCTGATTATATCCTGAAACACTGGATTATCGATCTCATTAGGATGTACGACCGCCGGCAGACTCATGGACAGTTCCGACATTACCACAGAACGTCTTCCGCGACGCACCCGGAGGCGGCGCAGAGAAAAGCACTCTATTTCCGCAGATCCAGATTGATTTTTCCGTCAGCGATTTCGATGATGCGGTCGGCTTTTTCGGCGATGCGGCGATCGTGGGTGATGATGATGAATGTGGTGCCGAATTTGTCGTTGATGTCGCGCAGGAGATCATAGATGGTTTCGGTGGTGGCGGAGTCAAGGTTGCCGGTCGGCTCGTCCGCGAGGATCATGGCGGGCTTATTGAGGAGGGCGCGGGCGATGGCGGTGCGTTGCTGCTGGCCACCGGACATTTGGGTGGCGTTATTGTTCATCACTTTTTCGAGCCCGACGAGGGTCATGAGTTCGCGGGCGCGGGTGAGGACCTCGGGGCTGACGGCGGGGTTACCGATGCGGTAGGGCATGAGGACGTTTTCGAGAGCAGTGAATTCCGGGAGGAGATAGTGGAACTGGAATACGAAGCCGATGCTCTTGTTTCGGTATGCGGCAAGTTGGGTGGCGGACATTTTCGAGGTGTTGACGCCGTTGACGATAACGGAGCCGGAGGTGGGCGTGTCGAGCGTTCCCATGATGTTCATGAGGGTGCTTTTGCCGCTGCCGGATTGACCGATGACCGAGTTAAAACTGCCTTCTTCAAAGGTGAGGTCGATGTCGGTTAGCACCTGTGTCTTGATGGTGGTTCCGTATATTTTGTTGATGCCCTGAAGCTCAAGGATGTTTCCCATTCTTTTCCCTCCTTAGTTGTTACGGATGATGTCGATCGGGTTAAGGGTCGAGGAGCGCCTTGCGGGAATCAGCGAGGCGAGCATGCAAGCCGCGACCGCGATGGCGCCGGAGAGCGCAATAAAGGCAGGGTCAATAAAGAGTGCGACGACGGGCGTACCGTCCGGCCGGACCGCGAAGGTCGTGAAGGAATAGGCAAGGCCCATGCCCAGTCCGATGCCGGCCAGCGCGCCGAAGATCCCGAGGATGACGCCCTCAAAAAGGAAGATCAGGCTGGCGGCGGAATTCTTGATACCCATCGCCTTAAGGATTCCGATCTGGCGGGACTTCTGCATGACGGTGATGGCAAGCACGCTGGCGATGCCTAAGATGACGGAAATCATGACAAAGACCTGAATCATGATGCTCGAGATGCTTTGTCCCTGAAGTCCGCTCAGGAGCTGCTCGTTACGGGCCTTCCAGTCATCTACTGTGAGGGCCTGGCCGGAAGAGGTAACGGCGTCCCGAACCAGATTCGCGACGGCGTCCGACTCGAACACATCGCCGTCCGCAACTTGGAATTCGAGGGAGGTTACCACGTCTTCCTGTTCGAAAACCGACTGTGCGGTTGCAAGAGTCGTGACACACCAGGAGTTATTGATTTGCGCGACCTTCAAGTCAAAAAAGCCGGAAATCGTGCATTCGACAGTTCGGCGGTCGGGTGTGATCAGTTTGATCGTGTCGCCAATTACGTAACCGAATTCGTCGCGAACGGTCACACCGAGGAGGACCTCGCCGTCTTTGGAAGGAAGGGCGCCATCTTGCAGGTAGGTAGAAAACTTGTAGATATCTTCGGCTTTTTCGAGCGAAAAACCACGCACCAGAAGGGATTGCGAGCCGCTGTCGGTCTCAAGGAGCGCGGAGTTGTCGAGAACGGGCGAGGCATAGATGATACGCGAGTCGGCGGATATTGCCTTGTCCGTAAGCGTGGGATAATCGCGTATAAAACCATCTTCCTCGTCGGAAGTGACGGTAATGTGGGAGGAATTGCCGATGGTCGTCTCGACAAGGCTTTTCTGGAGGCCTTGAATGAGGGAGCCGATAAAAATCTGGACAGAGACGCCGATCCCGATGCCCAGGATGATGATCAGGGTTTGGGTCAGGCTGGATTTGAGAAAGCGGACGGCGATTTGGAAACTGAGCTTCATACGCGATCCCTCCCCTCTGTGTTAAATGATTCCGCAATACGCTTAATGTCTTCAAACGTCTGGGCGACATCATCCGCGCCGACGGCGGCAAGATTCTCTGCGGAGTCAGAAAAAGCACTCCCGCCGACAATAATTTTGCAATCGCATCCGGTGCGTTTACGCAGTTCGGTTATAATTTTCTTTGTTATGACCAGATTATAATAGTTGCTGACGCCGATCGCGATGATGTCCGGACGGATCAGCTCCGCCGCGGCGCTGAAATCCTCAAAAGGAGTGTTACTCCCGACAAAGACGGTGTCAAATCCGCACAGCGTGAAAAAATCCGCCGCCATGCGTGCCCCGAGGTCATGGTACTCTTCCGGCGGACAAATGACGACGGCGGTACCCCGATTCGGCGGCGCGAGACGATCCCGTTCCTTGATGATAAATGGGTAGCAGCACTCGACAATCGTGCGAACCGCCGCGGTGCGAACATGCTCCTTCCAGACACAAAGCCGTTTTTCGGCAAGGAAGCATTGCATGTTGTTGAGCACCGGCGTGAGGATCTCGCTATATAGGGTGACGGGATCAATTTTCCCCGCGTTCAGCAGGTCCAGTGCCAGCGTAACCGCTTCTCTCTTTTTTTCTTCCTGGAGCAGTTTGTCGAAGGATTCATAATATGGATTCATCGAAGGCCCCCTCTCGTGTGTTTATCGTGATTGCTGTTAGCGGCCGCGCTTCGGGTATACCTCAAATCCGCAGGAGATGCATTTGCCGTTGGATAACCCGTCGGTCATCCGGATGGTATCTCCGCATTTCGGGCACGAGACGGCGGCGCTTGTGAGCTTGTCTTTTCTCGTAAGGCGATACTTTGACAGGAGATCGGAAAGATTCTTGAATGAGCCACGGTAATTCTGATAGGCAGAAATGAGTAAACCGATTAAGGCAATGATGAATATTCCTGCCCAGATGCTTAAGACTGTGATGGTAAACGAGGCCTGCTCTTTCAGCAAATCGGATTCCTCTCCGGCTTGTGTACCGAGCTCCTTCAAATCGTCCATTGTAAAAAGGATCATAAGAGAAAAAATAATGATCAGGATTGCAAGCAGCGTCGCCAACCAAAATTTCCTCATGACCGTTCGCGCAAGAAATGCCGTTACAAACGGAGATGCTTCATCGGCCGTATTTTTCCCGGAAGACTGCCGGCGATCGGAAGAGCGGTCTGTTTTAACGCTGTCAATCATTTCCCGTCGCTCGTTCCTTTCTATGGAAATTTTGAGGGGTAACGTTAGTCTTAATTGTAACAGTTTCAAATGATCATTCCAATCCGTGCAGCGAGAAAAAATGCCCCGGACCGCCTTAAATCAACATGAATTCGATTTGGAACTACTCCGGAACGAGATCCCTGCGACCGAACGCATAGTATCCCGCGAAAATGAGGTCCAGAGCGATCAGAACCAGAATGAGAAGCGTATAGTAGTTGATCTCTTCGCCCGGAGGAAGCGGCAGTTTCGGAATGTTTCCGAACGGAAACAGCCTTGCTGCCCAGTCGGGAAGTTTCAGCAGGCCGCCCAGATACACGACGAAAAAGGATGCGATCATATAAGCCCAAATCAGTGACGTCAATCTCGGTAAAAAAGCAACCAGGAAAGCGGTCAGCGCAACCATGATCCACATCGCCGGAAGGTAAACCATCCCCGCTTTCAGCATATTTGAAAGACTCGGATCTGTATCCATTACGACACAGCCGGTGCCCCAGAGTGTAAGAACAGACAGAAATTGAACCAGTGATGTAACCAGAAGGGCGGGGAACAGGTAGCTCGAAAAAAGCCGCTCCCTCGATACCGCTCGCGCGAGGAGGTGCTCGGTCCGACCGCTTTTCTCCTCGGTACGCAGGCGAAGCATAAGTATAATGCCCGGCACGGTGCAGAATATCGACATAATGGTCATCAGCATTGAGATATATTGCTCCACCATGGTGGTGCCGCTGCTGGTGGCCATGAAATTTTGCATCATTTCATTGCCTGAAAGGAAAGAATCGACATCCCCCATCACCGAGCCGTACGAGGCGCCCAGAACGACCATGCCGATGATCCATGAGATCATCGATGTTCTCACCAGTCGCAAGGACAACCCCAAAGGTCCCTGAAGCAGAATAGACGCTTTGCTTCTGCCGGGTTTTTGACGAAAAAAGCCGGCACCCATGTCGCGGACGGAATTCAGACAGAGCGCGATGACGGAGAAGACAACAAAGAAGAAAAGATATAGAAGGACCGGCCACCAATGATTTGATACATAGGATTCGGTACGTGTGATCCATCCGAGAGGAGAAAAAAAAGACACTGTCGGATTGCTGACATCGCCGAACGCCCTTACAAAATAGGAAACACCCAAAAGCCCGAAGGAGGCGCCCGTCGCGCCCAGCGCACTGTCAAAAAGTTGACATAAAATCGCGGAGACCCCGGCGAAAAAAAGCCCGGCGGCGCCGATTGCGGCGCCGAATAAGAAAGAGCCGTGCCATGTGATGCTTTCGACGCAGGTAACCCGTAGCATAAGTGCCGTAAAAGAGGCAAGAGCCACATTAACGACGACGGAAGAGAGCAGGGCTGCCAGAAGATTCGAGAGTCTTCCGACCGGAAGGGAACGGATTACCTCGGTTCTGCCGCCTTCCTCTTCCTTACGCGTGTGCCGGATGACCAGGAATATGTTCATGATCGCTGCGGCAATTGCCGTAAAAAGGATCATTTCCGAGCCCGTCAGCGCGCCGAAAGAAACGTTTTCGAGCCCGTAGCCAGGCCCGACCATCGCAATCATCGCCGGATTTTCGAGTGCCATCGCGATCGTCGCACGGTCTTCCGGAGTCGGATAAAGCGAGGAGTATGAGAGCGGGATGAACATGACAACAAAAGCAATCGACATAATCCACGTGATCACCCGGAGCCGGTCCCGGCGAAGAATAAATTTCAGCAGGGGGCCGGTATGTTTATACAGATCCCGGTTCATCAGGACGCACCTCCATCCGATTCGGGAACGTTTGTGGGTTTCTGATCCGTGTAATGTCTCATGAAAAGATCTTCGAGGTTCGGGGGAGCGCTTTCAAACCGTACGACTCCGTATTCGCCGACACCGGTAATGAGGCTGCCGATTTTGTCGGAATCAATGTCGAACGAATAAGAAAAATCGTTCTGCGTCAGGTCATATATGCCAGGAAGTCCGGTCAGTATATCTGCGGACTTCTGTGTCTCCAGAAGAATGTGCGTGCGCGTCAGATGGCGAAGTTCGGTAAGCGTGCCGGTCTCCATGATTTTGCCAAGGCGGATAATACTTAAGCGGTCGCAAAGCTTTTCGACCTCGGAGAGGATGTGACTTGAAAGGAAAATGCTCTTGCCGTCCTTCTTCAGATCCAGCACACACTCCTGAAAAACCTTCTCCATCAACGGATCGAGTCCGGAGGTCGGCTCATCGAGAATCAGCAGTTCAGCGTCGGAGGCAAACGCGGCAACCAGGGCAACCTTCTGACGGTTCCCCTTGGAATAGGTGCGACACTTCTTGGACGGATCCAGATCGAATTTTTCAATCAGCTCTTCACGACGGCTCTTGTTATTCGAACCCCGCAGTTTCACAAAAAGATCAATCACTTCGCCGCCGGTCAGATTCGACCACAGGTTTACATCCCCGGGCACATAGGCTACCCGCTTGTGAATTTCAACGGCGTCCTTCCATGTGTCTTTTCCGAAAATCGTCGCGGTTCCTTCCGTGGGGCGCAGGATCCCGAGCAACACGCGAATGGCCGTCGTTTTGCCGGCGCCGTTCGGTCCGATGAAGCCATACACTTCACCTTGTCGAACATCCAGATTCACTTTATCGAGTGCCGTGAGTTTTCCGAAACGCTTGGTCAGATTCTGTGTAATCACAACCGACATAGCCCTATCCTCCTGCGGCTTCCACAAATTGCGTTGACCGCAAGAGAAGCTAATAGAATAATAAATCAAACTTGAGGTTTTGGTCAATCAATATCGGTTTGGGGACTCCTTTTCCTCTCAGAAAGCAAATAGTATCCGGCTGTTGGTACTGCGAGTGGAGCCTGATTAGCCGGGATGTATTTGGACTGGCAAGTGCACTACGCACCGACGCGGAAATACCTCCTGAATTAGCACTTCAGTCTTTTCAGGAGGTATTCTTGCGGTAATTTTGCTTCTGCCAGCTCGTAAATACCTCCTAAATTTGGAGTTATTCCTTTCTGGCCGGTATTTTTTCGTTTGCTTTGTCTCCATCAAGTCTAACATACCTCCCAGACAGGCTCTTTAGTTGTTTCAGGAGGTATTCTTGAGCTGTTTTCGTTTCTAGCGAGGCGCAAATACCTCCTGATTTGGAAATTTGTCTGTTCCAGCCGGTATTCTTGCGTTTTTTCGCTTCATGCAGATTCGGAAATACCTCCTGCATCACCTACTTCGGCCGGTCCAGGAGGTATTCTTGAGTTTTTTCCTTTTCGTCGGTGCGGAAACACCGACCGCTTGTGCATTGCTCTCATATATTTGACTGTGACACTAAGCACTGAACTCAAAGTGCACTGCCACTTCAATGACATTTCACTGACACCAAATGTTTGAATTTCATCAACTTTTTGGTGAACTTCGTTTTGAGACAGCCCCGTTCTTCATGAAGCAAATAGATCTATCGCTCTGCGTATTGGTCGATGAATTTGGCCAGTTCATCAAAGGGCATGGGCTTGGCAATCAGAAAGCCCTGGCCCATCGTGAAACCGGATTCTTCCAGCATTTCCATCTGCTCGGGCGTTTCGATACCCTTGGCGCAAACCTGGATACCAAGAATCTTCGCCATCTCCAGAATGCCGATGATGATATTGAAGTCGCGCTCGAAATTCTCAATCTCGCGGATAAAATCCTTACTGATTTCAACGATGGAAAAAGGAATTTTCCGTAACAGGTCAATCGTCGAATAGCCGGTGCCGAAGTTGCCGAGAACCAGCGGGATATCATATTCTTCATGCAGGCGCTTCAGGTTTGCCGCGCCGACTTCATCCAGTGGCTGAACTTCACTGAGCTCGACCTGCAGGTGTGTCCGGTTGAGACCGTGCTTATGTAAAATATCCCGAAGTCTGTAAATGAATTCCGGCCGGTTTGCCTGAAAGCCCATAATATTAATGGATACGGTCAGGTGAACGAACAGCATTTTCATCAGACGCGCCGCGTCTTCGAAGGCGCGGTCCAGAAACCATTTTCCGAAGGCTTCCGTGAGCGCGGGATCGGCTTGTATGACAGGCAGGAAATCTGCCGGCAACACCGGCTCCTCGTCTTCTGAAATCAGGAGATCCGCAAACACTTCATAGGTGTTGCAGGTGTTATTTCCAAAAGTCCACTTGGGCTGACCATAGAGCTTGATACGGTTCTCTTCGATTGCCTTGTAAATATCTTCCTTGGAAAGAATCGCCATAATCATTCTCCTTCCGGGTATACCAGGACCTCGCGGTGAACGATGTTTCTAAATGATAATTGTTATCTTCATCATATAGGAAGCGCCTTCCTATTGCAATAAAGGAACGGCAAAGCAAGGTGTTGAAGCAATGAGAAACGCACCCGATCCCAAGCAAAAACAGACTGCCGGCAGTCACTTTACGAGAAAATCGTTATCAGAATAATGACGGCAAAGACCTGAAGAATTAATAGCACCGGTATGCCGATCGAAAATCGGGGGTGACGCGTCTTATGCCTGAAAAGCTTCATACCCAGAAGTGCTCCGGCAGCGCCGCCGATCGCGGCGAGGAAGAGGAGTGTGTTCTCGCGAATCCGCCACTTGCCCTTTACGGCTTTCCGCTTATCCAGCGCAAACGCACCCAGGGACAGAAGGTTAATCAGCATAAGTACAATCAGAATGATGATTCCGGGTAAGGGGAAAAGATCACTTTGGATACTTAGTGAAATCAACGCAGCACCTCCTCCGCGATTTCAATTATTGGCACCGGAGTGCTCTTTCAGTATAGCATGTTGCAAAGGGCCGCAGAATTATCAGACCGGTCCGGCTTGATCGAAAAACATCAAAACAGTGGTTGACACAAAACGGAAACGGCCTTACTATGAATGTGTGACTATTATTTGCAAATGTTCACAGGTTTTCAAAGGAGGGCAATATGCCGCGAGGATTTTCCGGGTTAGAGAGGGAAAGAATCAGAAGTTCGTTGATGCAAGAGGGAAGGAGACGTCTTGACACAACGGGGGTCTTAAAAACGACCATAGACGATTTGGCAACCGCCGCAAACATATCCAAAGGTGCTTTCTATAAGTTTTTCACATCGAAAGAAGCGTTGTTTTTCTGTGTCTTTGAGGAATTGGAGCTTGAGCTCAAGCAAAAATTTGCCGGAATGCTTTCCGGACTCGACAGAAAAGATGTAGCGGGGAGTCTCAAGAATATGGTCACGCAGATTCTGTTTTCGCAGGAAATGCAGGCGTTTTTCGGGCATTCGGAAGATTACGATTATGTCCTCCGGACCGTGAACCCTTTGACGATGGAGACGCATCTCTCGCACGATTTGATTTTCATTGAGGAAGTCTACCGGGCGCTTGAGAAGATGGGGATCGAAGTCAAGTCCGATCCGGAGGAAGCGGTTGCTTATCTGCACGGAATTTTTTATTTATTCTTCGGAAGTAAATCAATATCCAAGAAGTACTTCAGGAACGTAGTAGAGTCGTCGGTGGAGACGCTCGTCGAGGTTGCACTGGGAATCAGGAGATAGAAAATGAATACGAGTTTTATTGAAATTGAGACGCTTTCGAAAATCTATCGAAGCGGCTCTGAGGTTCTGTACGCTTTAGACGCCGTAAACCTGCAAATTGAAGAAGGTGAGATCGTTTGCATTCTCGGTCCGTCAGGCTCCGGGAAATCCACACTGCTCAACATTGTCGGCGGTTTGGATGAGGCGGACGAGGGTAAGGTCACGATTGCCCGTCAGGAAATCACAAAACTAAAAGGCGGAAAGCTAACGGATTATCGCAGAGACAGCGTCGGCTTTGTTTTTCAGTTTTACAATTTAATCCCGAACCTTACCGTTTACGAAAACATCGAGGTCGTCGCCGATATCTGCAAAGCACCACTGGAGATCGATGCGCTCCTCGAGACGCTCGGCATTTCCGGCCTCGCGAAAAGGTATCCGGTAGAGCTCTCGGGAGGCCAGCAACAGCGTGTGGCCATCGCCCGGGCTTTTGTCAAAAACCCGAAGCTCCTTCTCTGCGACGAGCCTACGGGCGCACTGGATTTCAAGTCGTCACTGGACATTTTGCGCCTGATCAAAGAAATCAACGCTAAGTACGGAACGACCATACTGATTATTACCCACAACAGTGCGATTGCGGGGATGTGCAACCGGGTGATCCGCGTGCGAAGCGGACAGATTACCCATAACGATATCAATAAGGAAGTGATTCCGGTGGAAAGGATTGAGTGGTAATGAAAATCAATATTCGCTCCGTGCGATTTTTCATGGAGCATAAAGCCTTCTACATCGGCATGATGTTGCTGCTGGTTCTTTCGACGGGAATCTTCGTCGGATTCAGAACCTCTTCGGTCAGTACCTGGGAAAGCGTGAAGAAGGACCGGGAAGTGAACATGCTGGAAGACGCTTCCTTTGTATATTCGAGGCTGATTTCGGAAGATGAGATTAAGCAGTACGAAAAGGAATACAATCTGGTCATGCAGGCAAGCGTCCATAAGGATTTTGATGTCGGCAGCGCGACCGTTCGCGTCCGGCCGGTATATGAGAAGCTCAACAGGTACTCCGTAGTAGACGGGGAAGCGCTTCAGCAAAGCGGCGATATCCTTTTGGACCGGTTCTACTTTACTGAAAACGGCCTGTCCTTCGGAGACACGATTCAAATCGACTCTCAAGTGTTTACGATCGTCGGAACGCTTTCTTATCCGGACTATATCGGCATGCTGAAAACCGAGTCCGACCTGATGGCGAACGGCAAGGCTTTCGGTCTCTCTGTAGTCTCGGATGAAGACTATGAAAAATTATCCGTATCCGGCGAAAAGGTTCTTTACAGCGTCCGGTTCGCAGGAGGCGGTGAGGATACTTTTCGAAAAGCCCTGTCGGAAGACGGCTCGGTCCTTCGCTGGACAGATGCCGTGAACAGCCAGAGAATTTCCCGGTTTGACGGGGAGATCAAGGCAATTATGGTCATGAGCCGCATTGCGCCGGTGTTTATTCTTCTGGTGAGCTGCATGACGATGGCTGTGATCATGGGCAGAATGCTCAAGCGCGAATACACCCATATCGGAACTCTCTCTGCCATGGGATACAGGAAGAGAGAACTCCTTGCCCATTACCTGTTCCTTCCGGCGGTGGTTTCTGTCATCGGTTCCGGACTCGGGCTTGTGGCCGGCTACTTTTCCGCCGAGCCGATGCTGTTGATTTCCAAAGTCGAGTACAGCATACCGGCGGTTATTCTCAATTTTACGCCTCAGAACATCCTTACTGCGCTATTTCTTCCGCTGCTTTTAATGCTTAGCGCGGCGTCGCTTTCGATCCTCTATGCCCTGAGACTCAACACGGTGATGCTCCTCAAATCCAATTCCGGAAAGCAGAAAAGAGGATTGCTTACCCGCTTGATCCCGCATTGTTTCGGCTCGTTCCGCTTCCGTTTTCGCGCCAAAGAACTGCTTTCGAATCTGCCGAGAGGTTTTCTGATGATTGCGGGAATTTGTGTGTCGGCGACGTTCCTTTTCGCGGGAATCCTGATCTATACCTCTATTGAAACCTTCAAAACCGAGAGCTTTAACAAAGTATACACGTACGAATATCAATATACTTTTTCCGCGATATCCACGGAGAGTCCTTCCGGGGGAGAGCCCTTTATGGCGGCGTCCTTCGATGTAAAAGCCAAAGGAAACCTCGGTGTTACCATCATCGGAATCGAGGAGAACCCGGAGTATGTTAAGCTCTATGATCCGGACGGCAAAAAGCTCAACACGGATCAAACGATTGTCAGCAACAGTGTCGCGGATCGGCTCAAAATCAAGGTCGGCGACACGATCACTCTCACTAACCGGTCGGATACCGGAGAGTACGTTCTGACGGTTGACGCGATCGCGGACATCGACCTCGGAGAAAGTATTTATATGAGAAGAGACGATTTGAATACGATGCTCGGACTTCCGGAAAATGCATACATCGGTGTGTATTCGGATACGGAACTCAGCTTCCCTGAGGATACGGTCGCAAGCGATACCACCCGAAAAGAGGCCCTCGAGGGAATGAACGCGACGGTCGGGTTCATGTCGAACTTCCTCTTCATTCTGAGCGGAGTCGCCGTTGTCATCGGTGTGATTGTCATTTACATTGTTACGCTGCTTCTGATCAGCGAAAACAGCAAGAACATATCCATGCTGAAAGTCATGGGATACCATAACCGTGAGATCTCATCGCTTCTCACCAGGTCGAATATCGTACCGGTACTGATCGGCTTTGTACTGTCTATTCCGCTTGCGACGCGGACCATGAGCGCGTTTTACGAAGAATTGACCGGGAAAATGTACGCAATCTTTCACCTCGACCTGAAGTTTCAGGAAATTATCGGAGCTCTTGCTTTTATCCTTTTGGTTTACTTTGTGACACTGATCCCGACACGCCGGAAAATCCTTGCAATCCGCCTGTCGGATAGTCTGAAGGGCAGGGAGTAGGCGAAGTAAGATGCTTCGGCGGGGGTCGAACCGGAGCAGGTCGAACCGGCGACGTTTAATAAGTGCGACAAGTGCAAAACCAGGCTGTATTTCTGCGCCGCCAGAGACGGAGCGCTTGCCAGCCCAAATACAGAAGTTCGAAACTGGCTCTATATACCTTTCCAACAGTCGGACATTAATTAATTCCTGAAAAGAATGAAATGGTGAACAGGTTCTTCGCAACGATCATCGCTTCCTCTTTATTGACCCGTTTTTCGATGCACTTAGTCAAAAAATTGTCTCATACGACTTTATGACAAATCTTTATGGCAGCTCATCGCTTTTTTACTGTTTGACAAGGAGCAATTTCGGGGTTATGATAGGAGTCTACTAATTTACTAAATTACTAAATAAGTGCGTGTTTGGAGAGCAAAGAAGGAGGCCACCCATGAAGATTCCGACAACACTGAAACACAAGCCGGTTTTTGTATCGGAAGAATACGATAAAGTCGACGGTCGCAACGCATATCATTCGGACACGAAGGGTCTCTCGCTCGGACTCGCTCAGTGGAACGATCGCGGACAAGTAGACGTATCCGCAAAGGTCTGGCGATACACGGGAGAGAAATGGTCCAGACAGTCCGAGGAGCTCCCTCTTCACCGCGTCATGGACCTCGCGATTCTGATCTGCCGCGCGAAGCAATACATGTCGGAGTCTTATCGTTTTCCGAAGCAATATGACCCCGATAAACCACTCATTGACCGCATCGGGCTTCAGGGTGACGCGATGAACGTCGCGGTCTGTACCGATAATCCGATGATCGAAGATGACATCGTGCTTTTTGCTAATGCAATGGGTAAGGACGATGAGCTTCTGGCCGAACGCATGAAAGTACTTTCAAATCTTCTTAACGAGATGGGATATTGATAAAGATGGATAAAGAGAAACGCAAAAAACTCGCGGAAACCTACACCTCCCGTAAGAAGGTCGGAGCTGTCATCGCCATCTCCTGTGCGGGGAGCGGTAAGCGCATGCTTATAAGCGTCCCGGATCTGCCGGGCTATGAGAATCGATTTGCTTTTAGTAAGCAAATTAACAGCCCCGTTCACGAAAAGCTCCGGAAGGACTGGTTTGAGTACGGCGCAGGGTCTTTTTCGCTGGAAGTCCTCGAGTCGCTCGAAAAGAAAGAAGATCAGACGGACAATGACTTTTGGGATTGTCTGAGGATTCTTCTGGAAATTTACGCGGAGAAAGAGAATCCCGATACGCTGTACTAAAAGATAGAACTCAAGAGGGCGCAAAAAAGCCGGCAAACTGCCGGCTTTTCTTGTGTTCAAATCATCAAAGGCTCTCACGAATAATGATGTATGAGTTGGTATACACACGGTCATTTTTCGGCGGCTGTTTGTCTAAAAAATAATCAAACAGTATTTTCACCGGCTGGTATCCCTGCTGGAAAGGATCCTGAGGAATAGAAGCCGTAATGACGCCGCTTTCCAGATAAGGACGTGATTCCAGCGTACAGTCGTGAGTAAAGAGCTTGATTCTGCCCGCGTATCCGGTCTCAACAAGCGCTTTGCAAGTACCGCCTACGGCACCTGCTGTCATATAGATCGCATCCGGTAATGCATCGGCTTCAAGTAACCGCTTTGTGATGGAATAAGAAACATCCGAGTTGTCGAGCGTCTCTTCAACGTCTACAACCCGGATGTTCGGGTATTGTTCTTTATTTACCGAATTAAATCCGGAAATGCTTTGGTTGTGGCCCAGAACATGAATGGATCCGGTAAGAATGACAACATTCATCTGCTTCCCGCCGGCGACGAGGCCCATCAACCCTGCGGCCATTTTGCCGCTTTTGGTGTAGTCGGTTCCGACATAGCAGAGGCGTTTGGACTTCTCCAAATCCGTGTTGGATGTGATCACGGGAATTCCGGAGTCAACCAGTTCATTTATCCTGTCCGCGATAGCCTTTTCATTAATAGGGGACAGAATCAATGCCTGCATTCCTTCACGGCACAGCTCCGCAATTCGCTCGAGCTGGGTCTCCGCAGAAAACCCCCGGGTTGTCTTGATCGATACAGAAACGGCATAATCCGCAAGTTCCTTCTCGCAGGCACGGATTCCGTTAATGACATCAATGAAGTAAGGGTTTCCCTCGAGAGGGAAAATAGCACCGATTTTAAGAGGGTGCTTTCTTGCCGCAAGACCCAGGCCTGCGCGATTTGTCCGATACCCCAAATCCCTGGCGATTTCACGAATTCGCTTTGCGACTTCTTCGTTTACTTCGCCGCGATTATTTAATGCCCGATCGACGGTGCCTCGAGAGACACCGACGATCTCGGCAATTTTTTTAATCGATGTCATCCGAAGACCCCCGTATGGACAGAAAGGAAAACATTATTAACGCGATTTCCTTTTGGATATAACATCAAAAGCAACGGCCAACAGAAGAACCAATCCTTTAACAATCATTTGATCAGAAGTGAGGAAGCCCATGAAATTCATTCCGTTGTTCATGATACCCATGAAAGCAGCACCGATCAGAACACCGCCGACGGTTCCGATTCCGCCGTATGCCGAAGCACCGCCGATGAAGCAGGAAGCAATCGCGTCAAGTTCAAAGTTTTGACCTGCGGTCGGGTTTGCGGAATTCAGACGGGCCGCGAAAACCAGTCCGGCAACAGCAGCCAGAAAAGACATGTTCGCGTATGCAAAGAACATAACCTTTTTCGTGTCAATTCCCGACATACGAGCCGCTTTCGGGTTTCCGCCAAGTGCGTACAGAAATCTTCCGGGAACCGTCATGCTGGTGAGAATCGAGTATACCAATACGACGAAGATCAGTGTGACCATGACTGTCGGAAGGCCTTTGTATCTTGCAAGCCAGAACGAAAAGAAAACGATGATGGCAACCATAATGACTGTAGAGGAATAAAAAATAATAGCGTTTCCGGCCGCATAACCCTTCTTGATCTTGCGCACTCTTCCGATAATTTTCAGTACCAGGAATACCAGTGCGGCGGCTGAACCAAATACAATACATGTGATGTTCAGGGTTGTTTTCGGTGCGACGAAAAATTTGGTTAATCCACTTCTTGTTGCCAGAATGTATACGCCGAAGACAATGGCGGCAGCAAGCAAAGCAGCAACAGCATAGTAGATAATTTTAACTACAATAGGGTTACCCTTTTTTATCTTGCTGATTTTACCGCGATATGTCAGGGTCAGGAAAATCAGGATAGCCAGAGCGACTATGCCCAAGCAGATAAATGAGATGCGCTGGGCTACATTCGGCATCTTAAAATAATCCTGCACATGACCTACAAACAAGTTTTGAAAAGAATCAGGAAACGGAGACAGTGTAAGTCCTTTCAGAACTCGGAGAGATAAACCTCTGAAAATCAATTGCCCGGCCAGTGTAGCAATAAATGGAGGGATACCTACATAAGCTATCCAGAATCCCTGCCAAATACCAAGGAGCAAACCAAGAGCAAGACAAACAAGAATGGAAGGCAGAACCGGCAACTTACGGACGATCATCATTTCGCCTGCGATAGCACCTACTAAGCAGACCGACGATCCTACGGAAAGATCAATGTTACCTCCCGTCAGTATGCAAAGAAGCATTCCGACAGCGAGTATAGCGATATATGCGTTTTGAAAGATCAAGTTGGAAACGTTTCGCGGAAGAAGCATAACCCCTTTGGTTGAAAAGCCGAAGTAGATAACAACGACGATCAACGCAATCAGCATGGATTTCTTCTTAAGTTCCGATAAAAAAAACTGCCCAAAGCTCGATGAGCCTTCAACGGATGACGGCTTCGCACCTTTCTCGTTAAGCATTGCCATAACTTTTACAGTATCTTTCATTTTCTTAGGCTCCTTTACTTGCAGATAAGATCATACTCATTATAACTTCCTGAGAAGCTTCCGACCTCGGCAATTCGCCGATAATTCTGCCCTCATACATAACATAGATACGGTCGCACATTCCCAGTACTTCCTGAAGATCGGAAGAAATCATAACGATTGCTTTCCCGCTTGCAGCCATATCGTTCATGATACAATAAATTTCATACTTTGCTCCGACATCAATACCTCGAGTGGGCTCATCCAGAAAGAGAATTTCCGGATCGGTAAACATCCATTTGCTGACCAGAACCTTCTGCTGATTGCCGCCCGAGAGATTGCCAACCAATTGATCTACACTGGGGGTCTTGATTGAAAGCTTGTCGCGATAATCGCATGCAACATTCTTTTCGAGGTCCTTATCCAGAAAATACTTTCTGCTGATTTTACTCAGCTTTGCCAGAGAGATATTTTCTGAAATTGATACCGGGAGAACAAGACCATCGCCTTTGCGGTCCTCTGTGATGTAAGCGACTCCGTGTTGGATTGCCTTGGAGATCGTATTCATAACGACCGGCTTACCTTCGATATAGGTCTTCCCCTTAAGGACAGTTCCATACGCTTTTCCGAAAACACTCATAGCCAGTTCAGTTCGTCCTGCTCCCATGAGTCCGGCAAGACCCACTATTTCACCATGGCGAACATTGATGGATGCATCTTTGACGACAAGACGCTCTATAAATTGCGGATGCCTGACGGTCCAATTCTCTACGCTGAGGCACACGTTGCCGATATCAACATTACGGCGCGGAAAACGATCGACCATTTCTCTTCCTACCATACCTTGAACAATACGCGGTTCGGAAATTTCATCCGTTCCCTTAACAAGTGTCTCTATGGTGGATCCGTCTCTGATTATCGTAATTTTATCGGCAACATACATAATTTCTTCGAGTTTGTGGGAAATTATTATGGAAGTAATTCCTGTTTTCTTTAATTGTAAAATCAAGTCCAGCAATTTTCTTGAGTCGACATCGTTCAGTGATGCTGTCGGCTCATCGAGGATTAGGAGGCGAACATTCTTGCCGAGTGCTTTTGCAATCTCGACGAGCTGCTGTTTACCGACGCCGATATCCTTAATCAGTGTTCTGGAACTCTCGTTAAGTCCGACTTTGCGAAGCAATTCGTCCGCCATGTGATATGTCGCATTCCAATCGATCATTCCTGCGGTTTGACGCTCGTTACCAAGAAACATATTCTCGCCAATGGATAAAAAGGGAACAAGAGCCAGCTCCTGATGGATAATAACGATACCTTTTTTCTCGCTGTCCCGGATAACTCTGAATTTGCATTCCTCTCCGTCATAAAGAATTTGACCTTCATAAGTTCCATGAGGGTAGATCCCGCTGAGAACGTTCATGAGGGTCGATTTACCTGCTCCGTTCTCGCCGACAATGGCATGAACTTCACCGTCTTCAACAGAGAAATTAACATTATTTAAAGCGCGAACGCCGGGGAATAGCTTAGTAATACCGACCATTTCAAGTAATGATTTTGCCAAAAGAACATCACCCCGTTCAGATTTAGTTTTTCCATAGCATAAGGCGGGCATGAAATCGGTCAAACAACTGATAACATGCCCGCCTTCCCCCAAAACTATCATAGAGAAAGATTAGTGTCCCCAGAATTGTACAGGGAGCGGCTAGACGTTACTATGCCAGCTGGTCAGCTGTGTAGTATCCGCTGTCGATAAGAACTGCAACATAATTGTTAACATCTGCAAAAAGGATTTCGCAGTTGAATGAAGGAACGTCAATTACGTTGTTATTGTAGGTTGTATTCGTAACAGGAGTTTTGCCTTCGCCGATAGCCTTGGTTAAGGTAACGACTTCTTTGGCAAGGGTGCGGGTATCCTTGAAGATAGACATTGACTGCTTACCGGCAATAATGTTCTTCATGTTAGGCGTATCGCAATCCTGTCCGGTAACGACCGGCCAGTTTTCTCCGACTTTGAAATCACCGGAGGTCTCAAGAGCGTTTGCAATTCCGATTGCGACGGAGTCGTTCGGAGAAAGCACTACGTCAAGCTTCTTTCCGGCTGCATAGTTCTTCGTCAGAAGGTCGTCCATACGGGCCTGAGCGGTTTCTGTTTTCCAGGACATCGTGGCGATTGTCTCAAAATCGGTCTGACCGGAGACAACAACGAGTTTTCCGGAATCGATATAAGGCTTCAGAACGTCATAAGCGCCCTGGTAGAAGAGCTTCGCGTTGTTGTCGTCAGGGGATCCGGCAAACATTTCCATGTTGAACGGGCCCTTGCCGTCTTTCAGTCCAAGTGTTGTCTCGATGAATTCGCCCTGCATTTTACCTACGCCATAGTTGTCGAAGGTTGCGTAGCAGGTAACTGCATCGGATTCCATCAGAAGACGGTCATAAGCGATAACCGGGATGCCTTCTTCTTTAGCAGAAGCAAGCTGATTACCAAGTGAAGAACCATCAATGGAAGCGATAACGAGAATGTCACATCCGCCAGTGATCATGCCTTCGATCTGTGTAACCTGAGTAGCAACTTCGTTGTTTGCATACTGCAAATCAACTTCATAGCCGGCAGCTTCAAGCTCGGTCTTCAGGTATTGGCCGTCTTGATTCCAACGCTGCAGTGACTGTGTAGGCATAGCAACGCCGATTTTCTTGATTTCAACGGGCTCGGTCGGCTTTGCTGTTGTGGTTGTTGTAGCAGCAGAAGCTGTAGTGGTGGTTGCATCTGTCTTCTCTTCGCAAGCTGCGATAGACATAACTGACAGAAGACAAGCGATCGCAACGATCAGTACCAGAATTTTCTTGGCTGTTTTCATTTTGTACACTCCTTTAGCTTTTCGCGTGAAATTAATACTATGGGCAAAAAAAAGAAAAAAATAGAATCTCTAGCCAGCAACCGCCCCCCTCCGACAGATTTAATCAACAATCAATCTTATGTATGAATGCCAACCATGCTGCTTAATGAACCGCACAAAGAGCTGATGAGAGTCCGGAAAAAACCCGAACAAAACGTTCTGTCCCTGAGCGCGATCACAAAAAAAGTATAAGTCGGAAGAGGCCTAAAGTCAAGGACGCTTGAGCGATAAAGAACGTTTCGCTATACAAAATGCACAAAACACAACACTTTCAACACAGGCTAATTTCGGGATGTGAACAAAGGAAGACGGGCGGCGGCAAGCATTATCCGCCGCAAATTGATTTTCACAGGAGTATATGACTGCTCATTTTATCTTGGCAACAGGCAAAGAAATGCAGGCGCAATCTTGCAAAGAATATTATAATGAAACCCGAATTGCATACCGTCGCACAGCGCGCCGAAGCACAGCGAGGAGATAAAGATGTCGGTAAATGTCGTCCTTTTTCAACCTGAAATACCCCATAATACAGGGAATATCATCCGGACTTGTGTCGCTACGGATACCATGCTTCATATTATCGAGCCGATCGGGTTTGACTTGTACAAGAAAGACATCGGGAGATACTCATCCAATCATCTTGAACACGCGAGCATAAAAACATATTCTGATTTTTCGGACTTTGCCATGAAGAATCCCGGAGAATTTTTCTATCTGACACGATACGGAAAAAAGCCGCCGTCCGCCATTCGTTTTTCAGATGTCCGTAAAGACATCTTTCTGATATTCGGCAAGGAAAGCACCGGACTCCCTTATGAATTATTAAAGGAAAATCAGGATCACTGCTTTCGGATCCCGATGAACGAAAATGCGCGAAGTCTCAACCTGTCAAACAGTGTCGCCATCGTCCTTTATGAAGTGATGCGTCAACTGGATTATCCGGGACTGTCTTTCCATGAAGTTCAAAAGGGAGAGGATTTTTTGGAATCGTTTGATCTCTGAGATAATTAAAAGGATGTCTCAAAACTCGCGTTTTGAGACATCCCGGGCAGATAGGGTTCCGCTTGTGATTAATTATTTGACGCCCGTAAAGCATGCATCGACATGTGCCTTATCCACGTTTTTGCGGGTAAGGAGGCCGACGACCACGATCACAACGACCGAGATCGGCAGGGCGATCAGAACGCTGTCGACCTGATTCAGTTTCTCAAGGCTTGTTCCTATCAAAAGATTATCTTTTCCGGTCAGAGCCAGACACAAACCGATGGTTTTCGCGGCCTTTGCCTGGATGAAGAAAAGCCAGAAGAGACTGGTTATAGCACCGGTCACGACGCTTGAGACTGCCGCGATTCGGGACAGCCCCTTAAAGTAAAGGGTTCCGATGTAGGTCGGGAGGAACGCCGCTCCGCAAAGACCGAAGAAAATCGATGTTCCCATGACGATCAGACCGTCTGTTCCTTCGACGCGCTTGGCTGCATACGCCAGCGCTGCGGTGACGAGAATGGCGATGACAACACCAAGACGAGTGATCAATATGGTGTTCTTCTTAAAGCCCAGCGTCTTCTCAATGAAATCGCGACCGAAAGATGTACCGATCGCATGAAAAAGAGAAGTCAGTGTTGAGAGGGCAGCTGCCAGAAGAGCCAACATAAAGAGTGTTCCGAACCATGAAGGCAAGAAATCACCGATCAATGTCGGGATGATCTTATCTGAACTGCCACCGGCTTGAGTAATGGCGACATTACCGTATTTTTCGAAGAAGAGCACATTGGAAAGCGCTCCGACTAAAAAGGCAGCTCCGGTCATGAAAAGGATAAAGACTCCGCCGGGAAGTACCGCGCGGTTTAATTCACGATTGCTCTTTACGGTCATGAAGCGAACGGCCAGTTGCGGTTGCGCCAGCACGCCGATGCCGACACCCATGACAATGGATGAAACGACCGACCACCAGAGCGGCGAGTCAAAGACAGGCATCTTCGTCCATCCCTGGAACCCGGGAGGGGTCTTTCCGGTCATTTGCTCGATTACGGCTGAGTTTTTCCAGAGTTCGGTCAGCTTCTCGTTCGCTTCGGTAATGCCGCCGAGCTTGGCATATACAACGACTACAAGAATCGCCATGCCGATAAACATGATGACCGCCTGAAAAGCATCACCGTACATAACGCCTTTCATGCCACCCATCGATACGAATATAGCCAGAATCAATACAAAGAAGAAGAGCGTTCCGTCATACGTCAGATTGAAGTTCGTTGCCAGGAATTCAACGCCGCCCTTCATGACCGCAGCGGTGTAAACCGGCATAATAAGGAAAATCAGGATCGATGCGAATCCTTGAAGGAATTTTGACTTGAAGCGAAGGCCCAGAAGTTCCGGGAATGTATGTGCATCCAGGTTGTGACCGATTTTTCGGGTTCTTTTGCCGAAAATAACAAAAGCGATGAAGACGCCGACAAAAATATTCAAAAAAGTCAGCCAAAGAAGTGACATTCCGAAAAGCCCTGCATTACCGCCAAAGCCGACGATCGCCGAGGTGCTGATAAACGTCGCGCCGTATGAGAGCGCCATAATGACCGGGTGAATCTGCCTTCCGCCGAGCAGATAATCGCTGCTGTTTTTCGTTCCTTTGAAGCCGGAATAAGCGAGGAACGACAAAATAGCAAAATAGATAACGGTTGCAAAAATCTTAAAAAGCATTTTTCCCTCCTACCGGAATTGATTCGATGCGAATCAAAGTCCTTCTTCTTTCTCGATTTCCTCTTCTTTTTCTTCCCAGGACTTTTCCTCGGTAATTTGTTTGGTTTCGTCGTTTGCACCCTTATTCCAATTGACAATGCCGTAGATGACACAAAGAATCGTACTGAGGAAGCAGAGGATAAAAACACTCCAGATCCAGGGGTCGGGAATTCCAAGCACCATAAAAACACACAACCTTTCGTTTTTGACCGCACATTAAAGCGGCCGCGAATTGCAAAGACCTCTTGTTTGAATTTACGGCAGGGGGGAAAGCAAAGAAAATAAGCCAAAACGGGTGTGCAAAAAAATCGATTTACGCCGAAATCGAGATACACCTCCGGCATTGAATCATAACCATACTACCATCCTGCAATTATCTATATCGTAATAGGTAATGAATTGACATTCAATATACGATTCTGGAAAGCGTATTAAAAAGCAGAAAAGAAGAAAAAAATAGTATACTTATTGCGAATATGCGACTTGCGGAGGAGGATATAATCATGGGCAATGAATTTTTGAAAACCTGGTTCTCCGGAATTTCCGAAGCAATGGACAATATGAATGCTGCGGAGCGCGACGTAATGATGGCTCCCTGCGCCAAAGCCTGCTCGGATTCCTACCCTGCTCAGGTCTTTATGCGGGCAGCCGCGGAAGCCTCCGACATGAGGCAATTTCTGCAAATCATCGAAGAGAAAATGCAAGGAGTCGTGATTGAGAAAAACGGTGACGGCACGCTCGTTTTCGTCTATCCCCAATGCTATTGCGAGCTTCATACCGATGGGTATATCGATAATCCACGTCTTTGTAACTGCTCCCGATTGAATTTGACGTATAACTTTGAAGCCGCATTCGGGCCGGATTGCGCAGAGGTCAAACTGCTCCAATCGGTTCTCGGCGGCGCCGAGACGTGCCGGCTCGAGGTCCGATTTCTGCGCGACGTGACATTTCCGGATTGAGTCTCCGTCGTTACGCCGTTATATTAGGCTGATCGTCCTTCATCAAGCGGGCAAACTCCGCGATCTTTTCGCGCGAATGCGGTTCGGCGTCAATTCGCAGAACATCCGCTTCTTTAAACCGATCCGGCCTGCGGTAACGATTCAGCGTCCATTTCGGAACCGCCGGAAGCTCCCCGGCCATCCGCACCATATCCTCATCGGTGAATTGCGGAATGACCGTGGTTCGTATCTCGAAAATCACCTGCGCGCGAAGCAGGTGATCAAGGGTCTCCCGAACGGTTTCGGCACTCGACCAGCCCCGGCAGATCTCCTTGTACATTGAGGCGGGGGACTTGTAATCCACGGCATAATAATCGCAAAGATTTTCGCTTAAGAGTTTCGCGACAACATGGGGAGAGGAACCGTTCGTATCCAGTTTTATCTTGAAGCCAAGATTACGGACTTCCCGGATAAACGGTATTAAATCAGGCTGTAGAGTCGGTTCTCCACCGGTGATGACAACACCGTCCAGAAAACCGACTCTTTGCTTGAGAAAATCCATGATATCAGCAAGCGGGATTAATCGTTGCTTGCCGGAAATCAGCTCACGGTTGTGACAAAAGAAGCAATCGTAATTACATCCGGGCACAAACAGCACACAGGATATCAGCCCGGGGTAATCCAGCAGGGATGACTTGGTGATTCCCGCAATTTGCATATCCCGATCAGGCCTTCATTACGTATTTGACACGCTGACGATATTCTTCACGCTTGCCGGTATTGAAATTTTGAACCGGCCGGAGATATCCGACCACGCGGCTCCAAACTTCCGTCTTGCCGCCGCATTCCGGACACTCGTAATGCTCGCCCGATATATATCCGTGGTCGTTGCACACCGAGAAGGTCGGCGTCAGGGAAAGATAGGGTAGTTTGTACTTTGTAAAAGCCTTCTTTATCAACGCAACCGCGGCGCTCGTATCTTTGATCTCCTCGCCCAGATAGAGGTGGAGCACCGTTCCGCCGGTGTAAAGAGACTGGAGATCGTCCTGAAGCTCGAGGGTCTCGAAAATATCATCGGTATAGCCGACAGGGAGTTGGGTGGAGTTGGTGTAATAAGGAATTTTCTCGCCCGCGGTAAGGATGTCCGGATATCTCTCCTTGTCGCGCTTGGCCAACCGATAACTGGTTCCTTCGGCCGGAGTCGCTTCAAGATTGTAATAGTGCCCGGTCTCGTCCTGAATATCCTTAATGACATCGCGCATATAGTTGAGCGTGCGCACCGCAAATGCCTGACCCTCCGGAGATGTAAGGTCCGTATCTTCTCCGAGAAGGTTCAAGCAAGCTTCATTCATTCCGATCAGGCCGATCGTATTAAAGTGATTGAACCAGAAAGAGCCGCTGCGTGCCTTCACGTCATGCAGGTAGTTTGCGGAGTACGGATAGAGGCCTTTCTCAGTCTGGTTCTCAATGACCTTGCGCTTGATTTCAAGGCTGTCCTTGGCAATGTTCATCTGCTGCCAGAGGCGCACCTGGAATTCAGATTCGCTCTTGGCCAGATAGGCAAGGCGCGGCAGGTTGATCGTGACGACACCGATAGATCCCGTAAGCGGATTTGAGCCGAATAGCCCGCCGCCGCGCTTGCGGAGCTCGGTCGTGTCCAGACGCAGACGGCAACACATGGAAAGCGCGTCCTCCGGAGAAAGGTCGGAATTAATATAGTTCGAAAAATAGGGGATTCCGTACTTGCAGGTAATTTCCATGAATTTATTCACGACGGGGCTTTCCCAGGCAAAATCCTTAGTGACATTGATTGTCGGAATCGGGAATGTGAAAACGCGTCCCTTCGAATCGCCCTCCATCATGACATCACAGAAGGCCATGTTGAGCATATCCATTTCTTCCTGAAACTCGCCATATGTCTCTTCCATGATCTCGCCGCCGCAAATAACGTGCTCGTTGCGGAGTGTTCTCGGCGCGATTATATCAAAAGTCAGGTTGGAAAAAGGGCACTGGAAGCCGACACGCGTCGGAACATTCAAGTTGAAAATGAATTCCTGCAGCGCCTGACGCACGGTCTGATAGGAGAGCTTGTCATATCGGATAAACGGTGCGCAGTAGGTATCAAAGGATGACCAGGCTTGTGCACCGGCACTCTCGCCCTGTGTCGTGAAGGTCGAATTGACGACCTGCCCGAGAAAAGAACGGAGGTGCTTGGCGGGCTTGGACTCCACTTTGCCCGGAACGCCGCCGAAGCCGCGCAGGAGTACCTGACGGAGATCCCAGCCTGCGCAATACGGGCCGAAAAATCCAAGATCGTGGATATGGATTTCTCCGGAGATATGTGCATTGCGGATGCTTTCCGGATAAACTTCGTGCAACCAGTAATTCTTGGTGAACGCTTCGCGGATATAGTTATTCAAACCGTTAATGGACTTCTGCGTGTTGGCATTCTCGTTGATCTGCCAGTCGCGATCATTCAAATACTCGGAAAACATATTGATTGTCGCGCCGATGAGGGCGTTGGATTCACGCGACGCACGCCGTTTCTCACGATAAAGAATGAAGGCCTTGGCCGTCTTGGCGTGACCGGCTTCGATCAATACCTTCTCCACGATGTCCTGAACTCCTTCAACCTCGGCGACTCCGTCCGGATAAGCAGTTTCCGCGACCCGAACCACTTCGTCGGCCAATTTCTGTGCCGTGGTGAAATCGTCGCCTCCGACTGCGGTCGCTGCCTTAAAAATGGCAAGGACAATTTTCTCCTTCTTAAAGGCTACGCAAGAGCGATCTCTTTTCACGATTTGGTTGATATTCATCCGGAAACCCTTCTTTCTGGTCTTTTTCTGTGCGGTTAACGCTGTGAAATGTTACAGTTTGATTTCAGAAGATTACAGTCTCGAGACACAACATATATGGGCTGATCGATTATTGGATACTACATATAGTATCTCTGTCTTTGTGCAATGTCAACAAAAGAATGTAAAAAAATCGAAGTTATTTTATGATTGTAACAAACCGCCTTGGTAGAGGAAGCAGTAAACCGAACCCGGAAAAAATTTCCATACAGAACGGTTTTCATTCAGGTCCCTTTCTCAAGATCCGAAAAAAAGCAGCATTCTATTGTTTTTTCTGAATATCGTCGCATAATAGGTTATTAGACATAATAAAGACATCTTGGAGCGAACAGTGAAGAAACATATCGATGTAATAAAAGAGAATAAGTATCTGTTCTGGGTATCACTCGGCTGGCTTTTTATCAGCGTTCTATTTTACGAACTTCTTTTCTCGATTCTGCTTCATTTTCAATTTGGCTTTTACACAGCAGGATTCTCTCTTTCCACTGCATTGTTTTGCACGGGCATCGCATTTATATCAAAAAGCAACAAAGTCAGAATTGCGATTCTCGGTTTTGTCACTGTTTTTCTGAGCCTCATCTATATTGCGCAGCTAATCTATTTCAGAATGTTCGGCACGCTTTTTATCGTCGATTCATTGTCACTGGCCGGCGGGGCATTGACATTTACGGATATTGCCATGGGAGAAATCGGTGCCAATCTGATTCCGATGTTTTTTTATTTTATTCCGTCTGTCGCGTTTTTTGTCTTTGTCCGCAAAGCCGTCAAGCATGTGCCGTCTGACTGGAGCATATCCGTGTATTGTTTGCTTTTGTTTTTCATTGTCGGTGCGGTAACGACCATTACGGTTCTGCTCGACAAAAAAGACGCGCTTAGTGCAAGAAGGATATATCTTTCGGAATTCGTTCATGAGCGCGCCATGCAAAAATTCGGACTTCTGACGGCAACGGGACTGGATATCCGCTATAACGTATTTGGCATACGCTTTGAGGATGATACCCCGGTTGATCTCGGTAATGTGAAGGTTGTTGATGCTTTTGCAACAAAAGACTCAACAGCGACAGCAGAAACAGACTCTTCTGCGGGTGCCGGGGAAACACAACCGGAGGACGTTGACTACGGGCCTAATATAATGGACATTCAATTCAATATGGAAGAAGAAGATTCGGATCTTTATGAAATGAATGTTTTCTTCTCGAACCGGGAGCCTACATATAAGAACAAGTATACCGGAATGTTTGCCGGAAAGAATCTGATACTGATCACTGCCGAGGCTTTCTCGACCTATGTGATTGATCCTGAGTTGACGCCGACACTCTATAAGCTCTCGACGGAAGGCTTCGTTTTCAATAATTTCTACACGCCGATATGGAATGTGAGCACGGCTTCCGGTGAGTACGTCGCCAATACCGGGCTGCTGCCGGATCTTGGTACGACAAAGTATACGGTCATCGGCGACCGCTATATGCCGTTTGCGTTCGGCAATCAATTTTCGAAAATCGGGTATGTCACAAAGGCTTACCACAACCATACCTATACATATTACAGCCGGGATAAGACATATCCGCCCATGGGATATGTTTATAAAGGCAAAGGCAGCGGCCTCGACGTGAAGGATACGTGGCCGGAATCCGATCTGGAAATGATCAAATTATCCGCGCCCGAATTTGTAAACGATGTCCCGTTCCATGTCTATTATCTAACGGTAAGCGGTCATTGCAATTACAATTTTTATGGTAATTACATTGCGGCAAAAAACAAAGAAAAGGTTGCGCATATGGATAAATCCGAAACGATACGCGCATATTATGCGTCGCAGTTGGAATTGGAGTATGCTATGACCGAACTGCTCGCGGAGCTTGAAGCCGCAGGTCAACTGGAGAACACGGTCATCGCTTTGAGTGCGGATCACTATCCTTACGCACTGGTCGAAGACGCAAATTCATATCAGTACATCAATGAACTGGCGGGAAAAGAACTGGAGAAGACTTTCGAGCTATACAAAAACTCATTCCTTCTCTGGTCAGGCGATATGACGGAACCGATCGTCGTAGACAAGTATTGCTCGAGTCTGGACATTGCACCGACGCTATCCAATCTGTTTGGTCTCGAGTATGATTCACGACTTTATATCGGTACCGATATTCTTTCAACATCAACCCCCTACGTCATATTTAAAGACTATAGCTTCATTAATGACAAGATAATGTATAACATGAACGGCAAGACGGTAACACGACTGGTGGACGAAGAAATATCGGATACGTATCTTGAAGTATCAACCTCCTACGTGAAGAGTCTTTTCAAGTATTCGAGAATGATTTATCAAAAGGATTATTACGCTTACCTTTTTAATCAATAGCCTGAAGTTATCATGAATTTTTCGCAAAAGAGCCGCAAGGCTCTTTTTGTGCTTGACCGGATTATTTTTATGGAGTAATATTAAGGCAATATCATAATGATATCAAAGGAGGCTTTAAAATGAGTTCTGATACTGAAACCAAAACGGGTGGGAAAGAGATAAAAGCCGAAGAACTGATCATGGATGAAAAAGCAGCTCGATATAGCGGCGGCATGAAAAATTTACTGCTCAATTTGTTTCTGCTTTTGGCATCAATCGTTATCTTAATTTTTTCGATCATGTGTCTGGACAAAGGAGAGCAAGTTGCGTTAGGCGCTGTCGGGCTTACGGTGTCCTGTATTTACATTTGCATCATCTCGCCGATCTATTTCGGAGGGCTGAAGGTTCTTAAGCCGAAAGAAGCGCTGGTACTTACGTTGTTCGGCCAGTATTACGGAACACTTAAAGGGCCTGGGTTCTTTTTCGTAAATCCATTTGTCACTGCGGCGAAGCCCGAAGCGAAAGATCCCCGGACCGGCGCGAGCATAATACAGGTGTCCGCTGATCCGAAGGCATCCGCACAGAGCGCGGCGATGGTATTGCCTACCAAGAAGATATCGCTGAAAGCGATGACCCTTAGCAATGATAAGCAAAAAATCAACGATGCGATCGGAAACCCGATCATCATTGGTATTGTCGTCATCTGGCAGGTGGTTAATACGGCGAAGGCTGTATTCAACGTGGATAACTACACGGAATTTCTGTCTATCCAGTCTGATTCGGCACTGCGTAACGTGGTTCGTATGTATCCTTACGATGTGTCCGGCGACGGAAACGAAAAGACGCTTCGGGGAAGCAGTCTGGAAGTTGCCGATCGACTGAAGGAGGAGATTCAGGAAAAGGTTTTCATCGCGGGAATTGAGATCATCGAGGCCAAAATTACGCACCTTTCTTATGCGCCTGAAATTGCCGCGGCGATGCTTCAACGGCAGCAGGCATCAGCGATCATTGACGCACGGCAGATGATTGTCGAAGGGGCTGTCGGCATGGTTGAGATGGCACTGCAAAAACTGAGCGAACATGAGGTTGTCCAACTCGACGAGGAAAGAAAAGCGGCAATGGTCAGTAATCTGCTTGTTGTCCTTTGCGGGAACAAAGATGCGCAACCGATTGTAAACAGCGGATCGCTGTATTAAGCTCAATAAATGAACTCGAGAGGGGAATGCCATGACAGAAGATAATGCGCGAGAGGAGAATCAGGATCAAGGGAAAAAGCAAATCCTTCTTCGATTGAACTCAACGTTGTGGCAAGAGTTATCTGCTTGGGCGAAGGATGATTTCAGATCAATCAACGGACAGATTGAATTTCTCCTCAACGAGAGCGTTAAAAAGTATAGACGTTCCAAAGACAAGTGACTCACCAAAGTGACCCGGAGCTTACAAAAAATGGCCGCCCCGCAAGGGACGGCCATTTTTCATTAATAAAGAATGACAGCAAAAGAAACTTCAACTGACGCAATTTCTGCCTTTATTCTTTGATTCGTATAACCGCATGTCCGCTTCCTGCACGAGTTCCATGGAATCAACATGATCCTGAAAAGTTGAGGTTCCGAGACTAAGCGTCATGGAAAGAGATTTTCCGTTAAACTCCAGAGGCGTTATCTCGACCGTCTTCCGAAGTCGCTCGGCGAGCTCCTTGCTTCCCTTGACATCCGTGTCCGGAAGAATCACGGCAAACTCATCTCCGCCATATCTGAAGACATAATCGGACAGACGGGTATTCTTCTTTATCAGATCAGCGACGTGCTTGATTGCAAGGTCACCGACAAGGTGTCCGAAAGTATCGTTCACTTTTTTAAAATGATCAATATCCATAATTACCAGACTAAAGGTGGACGAATAACCGCGGCCGCGAACACGCGAGAAAATCTTCGTTGTTTTCGTCAGGGTATCGTAGAAATGGCGGCGATTATAAAGACCTGAAAGTTCGTCGATAACCGACAACTCCTTGAGCTTGTTATTCAGAATTTCAAATTCGTGATTAACATACTCCAGTTCCTTCTCTGCATTCTTCAGCGCGGTAATATCACGTGTGGTTCCCCATGTTCCGATCAGGTTTCCGTCATCATCATAAAGGGGATACTTGGACGCTGAAAACCAGATGACATCTCCGTTCTCCTTCTCCCAACGTTCAATACGTCCGATGATCGGCTTGCGGGTTTGCATAACATCTTTCTCGTCACGTAATGCATTTTCCGCAAAACAGGGAGGATAAAAGTCAGCATCGCATTTCCCGACGATTTCAAGAGGGTTTTCCACTCCGAATTTACGGGCATGAGCCAAGCTTGTAAAAATAAACCGGGACTCCAGATCCTTGAAAAAAATCATATCCTGAGAGTTGGTCAGGATGGTTCGAATCAGCTGAGACTCGGATAGCATATTGTTTCTGAAAGGCGCCTTCTTCTCCGGGGTCTTATTGCTGTTTGCAAAATCAATAATGGGAGTCTCCGGCATAAAATCCTCCATAGTAATAGCTCAATCTGATAGCGAGACTTAAGTTATCCAATTATAATACAAAATTTAGAAATGAGTCAACGAATATAACATATTGAATAAGAATGTGACTAAAAAACATAGACCGGTCCGATTACAGGACAACAAAAATAAAGATAAGCGCCGCTAAAAGCAATCCGCCGGCGCAGAGATATAGATTAATCTTTGAAAGATCCGAATCACTGACACTAATCGGAGAGTATTGTGTCACAACGGATATCAGTCGCGACCACAAAGACGGTTTCACATCTCTTTCGGCAAGGATCACCGCATCTGATGTTTGAATAACCTTTTCGTCGGGAAGAGCGTCAAGGTCGAGAAGATCCGAGTCTATATCCGAAGACGCAGAAAAGGGGGACGCGCCCGCTCCCGTAAAAGAATCCGGGTCAGGTACCTTTCGCGAAGTACCCGCATCCTGAAACACGCTTGGTGTTTTCCACGCCGGCCCCGATACGGCGGACATGACAGTCATCGGGATGTCTTCATCATCCGGTTCATCTGCTTGTACAACCGGCACGTTGACTTGTTCCTTGAACTTGCTCTTGCTGTGTTGCATATTTGACCCCTCGTTGACAAAACCTGATTGAATTATAGCATTTTTTGATATTGAGATAAATCAGTTATGTGTTTCTGATGAAAAAGAATATATCAAAACGGAAAATGAATTTCTTGGAAATGCGGTATAATAATAAAAACGACAACGATTAGGTGGACACCAGCGACTCTGAAAGGCAAGGATAATATGAAGAAAGTCATTTTTGAGAAGAGTTGTTTTGTCTGTGAACCGGCCGATGATGAGTTGTCCAATAATTTGCGTTATGTCGGAAGTACTACCATATCCGATTCGTCCGCTGTGTCAAATTACTACCGTGCGGAGAACAGTCAGAAATCCAGCGTTCGCGAAATGTTGGATAATCTTAAAGCAGCGGGTGTTGAGTTACTGCTCTGTTCGGAGTTAGGCATTAAGGAAAAGAGAAGTTTGCCGGAGGAGCCTTTACTGAAAGACTATTTTGATACGATTTTCAGTACGAATTCAATTTCAGCGCGACTCAGGGATATTTCAAAAACAGCTGATCCGGAGGATCTTACCGTAGTGGTATGTAAAAGTGAAGAGATCGTTGAGGCAGCGTTCCGTGCAGGAATCCCTTCGATCCGAGTACAGGAAGATACGCGGAAAAGGATAGGCAAAGCAACCCTGGTCACGGACTCTGTGGATCAGGCGGATGATATGGTGATTCAGGCAGGCGTTTTTTTCGAAATTGCGAATAAAATTGCCGAAAATCACTGCAGGATAGTTGGGATAGACGGAATCGAACTGGTGGGAAAGACTTATTTTTCACAGAAATTGACGGCATTTCTGGAACTGCGCAAAACTCATGCGATAGTCGTGAAAATGACCGATTTCAGGAGCCCCATCGAGAAAAATTATGTTGACGAGGATGAAGTGGAAGCTTTCTATTTCCATGGCTTCAACACCAATAAGTTAATGAATGAGATACTCACTCCGTTTAAGCAAAAAGGTTCTCTGAATGTTACGCTTCGAAGTTTCGGAGATGAGACTGACCGTTACGGTAAAGAAAAGCAATATCTGATCGAAGAAGGAGATGTGATGCTCCTTGAGGGAATTCACATGTATCGTGAACCGCTGCTCGATTTTTTTGACCTTAAAATATATTTGTTTATGGACGAGCAGGAAGCCCTCCACCGTGCGCTTGTTCGTGATATTTATCTTGGAGAAGAGCAAAAAGTCACAGAATTCGTTCGTAAACATATTCCGGCTCAAAAAATGTACTCCGGAAAGCATCTTCCCATCGAAGAGAGTGATTACGCCGTTGACAACACAAATCATCGCAGACCATTAATAACAAGAGAGTATTAGTAAGTATTTTACGGAGGCGCGAAAGTGGCAAAAAAATACACGTTAACTTGTGAAAAATGCAATTTCAAGGAAACATACCGGGTCGGAACCGATGATAATCGGGCGGCATGGACCGAACTGCTGTGTGCCGGAATTGAGGCCGGAGAATACGGTGCGGAAGCACAACAGTTTTACGCAGCACACAAATCGGCCGAAATTCTGGGAGTAAGGGCTGTTTTTCGCTGCAGTGCCTGCGGGAATATTGAGGAAAGAATTAAGCTCACTCTTTCAGACGATATGTACGAATTTGTTTATCGGAATATATGCACAAAGTGCGGCGATCGCATGGCACAGGTGACCGATATTGCCGGGGTCCATTGTCCGACCTGCAAAGTGCCTCTGAATGCAGTTGAGGAAGTGGCTTTATGAAGAAAGCGCTTCTTGTTCTTACTATTTTTGCAGTTCTGGTTTCCGCTGTCTCCTGTTCGGGAACGCCGGAGATAATAAATACGAATCCTTCGGATGCAAGTTTTCGTGAGAGTTTAGCTTCTGACAGAAGTCTTTTTCCGTACATGGATGAGAGTCTGCCGACAGCGGAAAGAGTCAAAGATCTGATGTCCCGTATGACGAATGAGCAGAAAGCCGGACAAATGGTTCAGGGGCTGCTCGGAGCGGTCAGTTATCGTGAAATGACCGAGTTGGGGCTCGGCTCCGTACTGAGCGGCGGCGGAGGCGTTCCGGGCGACGGGTCCGTGCAATCCTGGCAACTTACGGTTGATAATTATCAGGACGGGGCGATGGCGACGAGCCTCGGCATCCCCTTCATTTACGGACTGGATGCGGTTCATGGTCATTCCAATGTATACGGAGCTGTCATTTTCCCTCAGAATATCGGATTGGGAGCCGCAAATGATCCTGATCTCATGTATCAGATGGGTGCCGCAGTTGCCGAAGAAATGAAACTTACTCATACGCTTTGGAATTTCTCGCCATGCGTTGCGGTTGCTCAAGACCCGAGGTGGGGAAGAACATACGAAAGTTTTTCGAGCGACCCGGAAATTGTCTCAGCGCTTGCGCTTGCCTATTATCAGGGGCTTACGGATCATGGCATTCTTGCGACCGCCAAGCACTTTGCGGGAGACGGCGGAGCGGTGTTCGGGACCGGTGAAGGTGATTTTTTGATTGACCGCGGAGACACAATCTTGTCGGATCAGATGTTTCGGGATATTCACATCAAGCCATATGAGGTGCTTGTTGATGAGGGGCTGAAATCTGTCATGGTATCCTTCAGCTCCGTTAATGGTGTCAAAATGTCCGAAAGCAAGTACTATATCACCGATGTGCTGAAAGGCGAGCTCGGATTTGACGGCATTATTGTATCCGACTGGGAGGCAACACTCGGACTCAGCGGAGAGTCGTACGAAAAGAATGTTATCCTCGCGATCAATTCGGGAATCGATATGCTGATGGAGCCGAACAACTACAAAAATGCGATTACCGCGATTCTGAACGGCTTGGAATCCGGACAGATTTCACAGGAACGAGTGGACGATGCGGTTGCCAGAATACTGACGGTAAAGTTTGATTTGGGACTTTTTGAGGATCCCTACCTTGATAATCTTCCGCACGAAGTCGATCAGCTCGGGAGTGAGGAATATCGGGAAATAGCGAAGAAACTGGTATCGGAATCCCTTGTCCTTTTGAAAAACGAAGGGAACATTCTTCCCCTGCAATCAGGCTCGAAAATATACGTGACGGGTCCTGCAGTCAACGATATCGGCGTGCAATGCGGCGGGTGGACGATCACATGGCAGGGCAGTTCTGACGGTTACTACAAGAATACCGAGGGAACCACAATACTTGAAGGATTGGAAGAATATGCTGCTCAGTACGGGCTGGAGATTATTACGGATCCGGAGCGCGCAGCGGAAGCGGATGTGGTTATCCTTGCGATCGGAGAGACACCGTATGCTGAATATCTCGGAGACACGAAGGATTTGTCCATTGTCGGAGCCTTAGGTCTTGAAGGAAATACGCAAGCCATTGAAGATGCAGAGAAGTTGGGCAAGCCGATTGTCACACTCATTGTTGCCGGACGTAACGTCCTGATTGATGAGTATCTGCCTGATTGGGACAGCGTCGTTATGTGTTACCTCCCGGGGACCGAAGGCGACGGGATTGCTTCTGTTCTTGTGGGTCAGGATGCTTTTTCCGGGAAACTTGCGATGCCCTGGTATGCGGATACCAATGACATCGGCACTTCGTCCCCGGCACTCCTTTTCGAAAAAGGATATGGTTTGAACTACTGATTTTTCGAAATGCTGTGAAGTCAGCGTTCATTGATTGATATGATCAGCCGTCGTGCGGAAATTGCTTCTGCGGACGGCTGGTTTTTTGCTTGACGGAGAGCTCTCCAATCCATAAAACTGAGCACGACGGGATGGAACAGAATAATTGTCACAAAATGAGAAGAATAGTCTTTACGTTCATTACGATACATAATAGAATGAGTAAAAGGTTACTACGGAGGAGGAAAGATGCGTCTGGCCCGGATCAGATCAGGATGGATTGTTATTCTGATTGCCGCGTGTGCGGTTGTTTCCGCGTGCGCTCTGAAAAAACCGCCACTTACGGCGGACGCTACAGGATCGGTTTCCGCAACGGCAATCGTAGTATCCGAGCCCTCGACGGAAAATCCGCTTCCGTCTTCAAAACTTTCCGCATCGGATAAAGAAGGGGATCTGCTTACCTATTTGGGAAGTACGGCACCGATTTTCACATACAATTCCGAAAACGATGTTCTCCTTGCTTATTGTTACCGATCGAACAGCTCACATCTGCCGTATGATTTGAGTTCCGGAGTACCCGCCGACGGTTCGGAGCATCCGGTATACATTCCGGATCTGGGCATCGACGCATGGATATACTTTGATTCAGGATTTGAGATCTGGAGAGTATCTACATCCGTACCCGGAACACCGACAACAGAGTCCATCGTATACATGGATGATCCGGCGATTACCGCAGAGACCGAAAATCTTCGTCGCGAAGTGCTGATTGGGACGACTCCCCGTTATTACTCGGTGGAGAACGGTCTTTACTATTCCTATGACGGGAAAGCCAAGGAGATATCCGTCGATTTGAACGGAGACGGCACCGAGGAAAAAATTGTTTTTGAGAAAAGTGCTGACCACACAAACGGCACATCGGATTTTAGCATTCGAATCAACGGAGAGTCGGTTGCCGAGCTCCTAAAGGTTAATTCGATGGATGGTGCATCTAAGACGGATGTCTTTTCGGATGACGATTTCAAGGAAATTGCTTTCGAATACCGGGACGCGAGCGGTAAGCCGACGACACTTCTTTTGAGATATGACGGAAACAGCATCCGCACAGCTGTTTTTCCTGCCTGGATTGACTGTACCGGTGACGGAACCGTGCTCCTGCGGGATGAGCAAGGTGAAGTTTCCACGGACAAATATACAGCTGACCAGTGGTTTCACTTTGCAACCCCGATCAATTCTTCCGAACCCGGTGATACGGAGGGCGGAGGCTGATATGGTGTATTGGATTGTCGACAATCTGGTGTTTATGGGTGTCGCGGCCATGGTGATTGCGCTGATGATGTTGATTGTTGCCTGGGTTGGCAGGAACCTCTTTTCCGGCGTGTGGTTTCAGACCGGCTGGATTATTGCGATGCTCCTTTTGATCATTCCGGTGTACTGGCTGATTGGCATGATTCGTCCGAATTTTGATTTGTGGGGACAAAACGAGAGCATCGACTCTTTTATAAAGTCGTATATTGAGTTTTCGAACAGACCTGTTTTTGGCGGGTTCTTTGAAACCGGGGTAAGCATCGGCACCGTGATTTTTGCCTGTTGGCTGCTGGGTGTCGTGGTGTTGGCTGCATGGAAAATGATTCGCTACTTTTCTTTCCGGGATACCATTCTGCGAGGAAGCGTCCCGAGTGATGAACGTTGGATTTTCGCGATCCCCGAAGAAATCCGCGCGAAAATTAAGATGCGGGATGCGGCAATACCTTCTCCTTTTGTTTTCGGAATATTCAGACCGACAGTGGTTATGCCGTCGCATGCGGAGAGCAGGGAAGATGTTTGCTACGCGCTCATGCACGAGCTTTTGCATATTGAGCGGAAGGATTTGCTCACCAAGACGATTGCGGAAATTGTCGCAGTACTTCACTGGTTCAATCCGTTTGCGTGGATTATCCGAAATCAAGTTACGCTTGCATGTGAGAACGCGTGCGACGAGGCCGTCGCCGCCAAACTGAACGAGGACGGACGCAAAGGTTACGCGGCGGCGATTCTTGACTTTATGGACTATTCCGCAGCTCCGGAGCCGAACTATCCGCCGACCTTGATGTCTTTTTCCGGTGATGAGGACCATGTAAAAAGAAGACTCAAAAATATCATGCGGTACAAGCAAATGAGCCGATCTGTTCTGATTATTTCAGTCGGCGTGATCCTCATCATTGCTTCGGTCGGAATCCTTACCGCTTTTTCGTTTGCTCTTGCCGGTAACGGACTCCGGGAAGAAATTAATGCGGATGCTTTTTCATCAATCAAGGTCTCTGCGGATTCGACGAAAGAATCTGAACCTACCGAACCGCCGGAGCCGACACCGGCTCCGGAGCCTTACGCTGATGAACTGACCGTCATGTCGGCAGGAGGAAAGGTTCTTGTCGCAGGATCGGAAATTGCCGAGGTGATGCCCGGTACATTAAACAGTTCTGTCGCGCCGGTCAGTTACTCCCTGAACCATGACCGCGTTGCTTTTTTGATGACGCCCGAAGGGGCAAAGTACCCGACGTTATATTACTGTGAGGGCAGTAAGGTAACCGAAGTGGCCGCCGGAGTACATGACTTTGTGCTTTGTGCGGATGGCTCTGCGATTGCATATCGCGACGATTTAAACGAAGCCGCGGCCGGCGGAAGACTGATTCTTTACGGTACGGAAGATCAGAGTAAATCAACGGTATCTCTTCATGCGGTCGAGAATTATGCTGTTTCTCCGTCCGGCGCATCGGTGGGGTACTCTATTTTGAATGATGAACAGCAAATCGAAGCATGGGTGTTTTTCGAAACAGCTGAGCAGCGGAATATTGGACTTCATCAGTTTACTATCGCGCTTTCGGATGACGCAAATGAAATATTCACGATCACCGCGCAGGATGACTTATTGACACTCAACGCGATCTCCGACGGGAAGACGGTTGCTCTCTATTCCGGGCGTGCGGAAAACGGAGAAGAGCAAATTCGCCTGATTACAAGTCGTGACCGCTCCTCGGCACTGCTGATTTCCGCGGACAGAGCAAAGCTCTATGTCAGCGGGACGGGTGTCTCGAAACTTCTGGAGGGCAGGGAGATTGCATTTTTCAAAGAGACAGATACCGCCTGCCCCCCGATATTGATGTCCGGGTATACGGTTTCGTGTGAAAGCATCGGTTCGGATTCATTTGCAAAAACGGCCGTTTTCGCGACTCCGGATAAAGCGGGCGAAAGCATTGCCGTGTGGATTGACGAGGATCTTAACCCTCAATCGGCGAACATTGCCGGGCGCATCCTTGGGATTAGTAATCATGCATCGCGTGTGATTTATGAAACGGATGACGGCACCTTGATGATGGTTGATTCCGTGTTTGGAGAAGGAAAGGCTGATCCGGTGGAGCTGAGCGGTCGACTGATGAACGGGAACCTGGCATTTACGGCAGATTCGTCCGCATATTATCTGACGGATCACGGGGAGCTGTATATGATCAGCAGTAGCGGAAAACCGGCGCTTCTTCTTACGGATGTGAATGATTTTGTTCTGGCCGGACCTGAGACACGGGAAGAAGTGTTTTATCTCACGGGATACAGTGAACTTATAGAGCAGACAACCGGGCAATCCGTTAAGAAGTATGGAAGTACTTTATTCGCGTTGGAGCAGGAGTTTGGCGTTTACAGTCGTGAGATCGGCAGATTCGTATACCGGTTGTCCGGGGGGACCGGGGGTGTTTATTTTGAGTGTGTTGAGCAGAGGGATTCCGAAGCTCCGGGATGCAGGTCAACCACCTTTTTTTACTATAGTTCCAATGGAAGAGAGTTTACAGAGGTTATGCAAATCGGCTGAGCCGAGAAAAGGAGAGAAAAAATGCAAAAGATAACCGAGTCCGAAATGATCATCATGAAAATTATCTGGGAGGCCGGGAAAAAGGTCAATTCCGCATATGTCCTCGGAAATCTTCCGGAGAACATCAAGTGGAAAATGACGACGGTCACAACGTTTCTTTCCCGCCTTACCGGAAGAGGAATGCTCGACATTGTCGAAAAGAAAGGAAGAACCAATTTCTACCTTCCTTCGATGACAAAAGAAGAGTACTCGCTTCGCGTTACCCGGGATGTCATGCTCGGCAGCGGAATCGGATCCATCAAGAACCTGATTGCTTCGCTTTATAAGACAAATGATATTTCAAAAAATAACATTTCGAGCCTGAAAGAATGGCTTTCTGAAGAGGGTTATCGGGAGGAGTAGTTCCGGTACTTGAAGGTCGGGAACATTTCTTGCAGAACTTTTGAACAGTAGCTGAGAGGCGCGCGAAAGCTCGCGCTGACAGTTGCTGTTTTTCGTTTACACTGCCTATAAGAGATCAAAGACAATTTTGGGCGAGCTCGAAAAAGAGAACATATATTCAAATGAGACAACAATGGTACACATCATTCTCCATAATGAAGCCAGTGAAAAGCACCGCGACACCTGTCGGATTATTGGAGGAAGATGATATGCAACTGGCTGTATTATTGATGTTTGGCGGAATATTTTTGTTTCTGGTGTGGTTTTTCAATTCGATTGTAACGGACATTTTCAGGGAAGAGCCTTGAAGCTCGCGGGAGGAATTCCGTCAGTCAGAAGAATCGGAACCGCCGCGAATGTCTTTGCCCGGCACCGGCTTCCGGAGAATACGTCCCAGTTGCGGCCGAAGGCTGATTTCGCTCACCACGAGATTACCGGAGGATTCAAGAATATACCGAACCGCATCGGCAACCTGTTCCGGAAGTATGGCGGCGCCGTCCTCGATTCCGGGCTCAAAATCCAGCGTATCGTAGAAAGGTGTCCGGGTCATGTCCGGCTGGATCACTGTGACTCCGACCCCGTATTTGCGGACTTCTTCAAACAGGCTTTTTGAGAAATGGGAGAGCCCCGCCTTGGATGCCGCATACGCACAACCATGCGTGCTGTCTTTTTCGGCAGTAATGGACGAGATATTGATAATCTTTCCGCGGCTTGCCTTGAGTGACCGAAGCGTTAACCGGCACAGGAGCACAGGCACTTCCAAATTCAGGCGGAGCATCCGGCTCAGTTCTTCCGGATCAAGCTGTTCATGAGGTCCGAATATACCGGTTCCCGCGCAATTCACCAGTAGGTCCAAGGTCGGCTCGGCGTCAAGAATACCGGAGACCACAGCGTTGAGTTTCTTTACTTCGAGTAGATCGCACTTCACCCGGATCAGCGCCCCGGAATCCGGAAGCGGAATCGCTTTTCGCGACAGGCCGTATACCTTGTAATCCATACTGAGCAAGGTGCGGGTGATTTCAAGGCCAATACCGGAAGACGCTCCGGTGACGATTGCTGTTTTCATAATACGAATATTTTCTCCTTCGGAAGATATCTCGTAAGGATGCTGATGTGCTCGTTCGAGACGACGTCCCGGAGCTTGGCCGGGATGGAAACGACATCGCCCTCCACTTCAAAGTCAGAGGCAAAAAGCAAGCTGTCCTGCCTGGCTTTCGCGACGCGGCCGAAAAACGTCCGGTTCATGCGAAAAAACCCATAGCTCACATCCAGTATACGGTCGGCGGGCAGTTCGGAAAAGACCTGCTCGAAAAACGCCTCGTAGCAGCCGTCCGGAATTCCCTCAACAAAGACCGGATCAAAGCATAACCGGACCGGATGACCGCAGTCCATGGCGGCTTTGGCCGCGCGCAGTCGAGCGGAAAGCGCCGGCGTGCGGGGCTCATACCGGTCGATTATATTTTGCGGAGAAAGTGAGAACGCAAACACGCGATTTGCGGACGGATTTATTTTCTGATATATGGATGTGACGGCACTCTTGGTTCTGATTTCGACGGTTAGGCCGGGGGCATCGCCAAGAGCACCGGAAAGCGCGCGGATATATGAAAAGGTCGAGTCGAAAGCCAGCAGGTCCGTATCATAGGATAGTGCGAGAAGCATGGACTTATGTCGGACGGCTTCGATCTTAATCGCGTCGGTAAAATCCGAAATATTCACAAAAGCAACGCAGTACGAGGAAGGATACATTCCCTGCAAAAAGCAATACTCACAGTCAAACGGGCACCCCAGAAGTAGGCTGGAGTAAGCAAAATAGTCCGCGCCGAACCGTTGGCACACATCAGGGCCGGGGTAAAGGAAGGGCGGTTTCTTCACGGCCAGAATCAGCGCGGGAAACTCTTTTTGCCTTCGTGCATTTTGCCTCGGCCGATTCAGGATGTCCTTATAGTTGTCGATATGGATCACCGGAATTCCCTGCAGAGCGCGAAGAATTTCGTCGGTCACCTCGTACCCGACGGCGCTATTTTCTATGTAGACGGCTCGGAATCTACTTCTCTCCGAGGGATAAGATGAATTGCTCAAGGGCAGCGGTCCTCTCTTGTTTTCCGGACGGACGGGTGTCCGGAAAGGATGAAAACAGGGTCTCGGGGCGCATGCCGGTTAGAAGTGCTTTTCGAGCGGCATGGTACAGACGGCGCTCCATCTGAACGGTCAAGTGAAGAGGGGCAGAAACGGTGTCAATCCATTCAAGCAGATCTTTGTCGTCGTACTTGCCGGGACTGTTGCGGATATCCTCATTTGCCTTGCGTAAAATCGGCTCGGCAAGCAGGACGCCACTTTGCATATATTCATCCAGGAGCGTTGGGCTTACCCTGTCCGAAGCCGCCCCGGCAATTACGTCCGAGACAACCTTGAGAAGAAGTATCTGATGCGTCTCTAAAAACCGACTGCCCGCTTCCATGATTCCGCTGGATTCCATATCGAAAAACTCAGCGTCTGGAAAGGGGGCGAGCATGGGTTCCTCCGCGGAGCGGATGATTTGCGGAACACATAGCAGGCCGGTCGTAGGGATGCCCATATCCACAGAAATCGGGTAATCGGGATAGTAATCTCTTCGGGTATCCGCGTCGGTCACCTTGTGCGCGGCGCAGAGAGTTCCGGGCGGATATTGATTGCTTTTTGATCCACAGAAACCGATATTACAGAGAAGTGCCTCTTCCGCGGGGCAGTAGTTTCCGGATAGAAGAAAGGTTGCCGCGATCGCCGCTCGAAGTTTACCGACACCGGAAACAACAAGAACAGCATCTTGCCCGATGTATACCGGGAATTCAAAGATATTCATGTTTTTTTTGAGACGGAAGCGCGAAATCAGGGGAGCCGCTTCTTTTTGCAATGCCGCGATAATCAGTAACACCGTTTTATCTCCATGCCAGAATCGGGTGTGAGTTTTGCCGCGGAATAATTATATCAGAAAGGGGATGGCCTTAGGATACTCTGTTGCGGCCGAGATTCTTGGACATATACATACGCTCGTCCGCGGCATGGATCAACTCTTCGACATCTTTATGGTTGCTGATGCAGGCGATACCCAGACTTACCGTCGGATGAACCAAGGTCCCGCCGAGATCAACCGGTGAACTCTCTATCTCAGCGCGGATACGCTCTGCTTGCGTCAATGCTTCCTTCTCATTCGTATCCGGAAGGAGAATAACGTACTCGTCTCCTCCGATGCGGAACACAATGTCCGAAGAGCGACTGTTTTGTGACATAATTTGAGCAAGATGCTGTATGACTTTATCTCCGCCCGGATGACCGAAAGTGTCGTTAATTATTTTAAAATTATCCACATCCAGAGAGATTAAAGAGAATATATACTCTTCCTTGCCGCTCCGGAAGTAGAGGGAGGAGTGCTTTTCGATTACATCATAGAAATAACGACGGTTAAAGAGGCCGGACAGCTCATCAATACGGGAAAGCTTTTTGAGCATGGAATTCTTTCGCTCAAGCTCCGCTTCGGCATTCTTCAGATCTGAAATGTCTCTTGAGGTACCCCAGGTCCCGATTACTTTGCCATTCGCATCATAAAGAGGGTATTTATAGGCCGAAAACCAATATACCTTGCCTGTGCCTGTGTCCCAACTCTCAATGCTCGCGATCAACGGCTCGCCTGTATTCATAATTTTGAGTTCTTCTTCCCGGGTCCGGTCGGAAAACTCCGGCGGGAAAAAATCGGCATCCGATTTTCCGATCATCTCTGAGGGATCCTCGAGTCCGAATTGCCTTGCATGAGCAAGACTGTTCCAAATATAACGGGACTGACGATCCTTAAAATAGATCGTGTCCTGAGAAGAGTTACGTATTGCGTAGATCAGCAGAGAGTCCGGGAAAAGCGAGAACTCCGGAGCCGGAAAATATTCTTGCTCACCGGACGCTGCGCTTGAGATTGTGTCCATGATCAGAGCTTCTCCTTAAGAATGACATCGTTCTAAAACATTCCTTATTATAGACCTGATTATGTAAAAAACAATCAACAAACCATGAATATTAATCAGAAAACGTTAAGAATAGTCATGACGGTTTTACACGAATAAGGCCGTACGTGGTAAAATCGTACTGATAAGCATAACCATTAGCAGGGAGGTACACCCATGGATAGAAACACAAGTACGCGTCGTGAAATAGCAGGAAGAATTGTCGAGTTGCGTGACGCAGTCGGAATGACGGTGGAAGAAGTTGCCGGCCGGATGGATATCACTCCCGACAAATACAAAGAGTATGAATCCGGCGCCGTAGATGTTCCGATCAGCGCGCTTTATGAGATATCCGGGTTGTTCCGGGTCGACATGACCGATCTGCTGACCGGGAAATCACCGAATCTTCAGCAGTATTGTGTTGTCAGGAATGGTCAGGGGCCGCAAATTGAACGCTACCCCGGTTACCGGTTTCAAAGTCTGGCGTATGATTTCCAGAACAGAATGTTTGAACCGCTTCTGGTTACCATTGACCCTGAGAAGAACAATTCTATCGGATTGGTTTCCCATGGAGGACAGGAGTTCAACATTGTTCTATCGGGTACGGTGCGGGTGATTCACGGCGGGCATACGATTGATTTGAACACCGGAGACAGCATCTTTTTTGATCCTGCGGTGCCTCACGCGCAACAGGCCATGAATGATACTTCCGCCACATTCCTTACGGTAATCATGCACGACAAATAATTATTCTCCGGATGGAGGAGTGCAAACACGGGTAGATTGGAAGGGAGAACACATGCTGGAGAGATTTTTGCCGAGAGAGAAGTTTGATTCATACGATGATTTCATGGAAAACTATAAGGTTCAGGTGCCTGACCGGTTCAATTTTGCGACGGATGTTATAGACGCATGGGCGGCTGCCGAACCGGAGAAGAGCGCCCTGGTATGGTGTAATGATCACGGGGATGAGAAGTTCTTTTCTTTCCGTGATATTTCTATGCAGAGTGCGAAAGCGGCGATTGTGTTCAGCAAACTCGGCATAAAGCGCGGAGATGCGGTGATGTTCCTTTTGAAGCGCAGATGGCAATTCTGGACTTATGCGCCGGCGCTCATGCGACTGGGTGCGGTTTTTATTCCGGCTACGATCCAACTGACCCGGAAAGATATTGTATACCGTTGCGCCGCGGCAACCGTACGTGCGATTATCACCATCACCGAGAAAGATATATCGACGGCGGTATTAGAGGCGCTGCCGGATTGCCCTGACGTCCGCTTTACCGGTTATGTAAGGCCGGAACCGGGGGCCGAAAAGGCAATCGGACGCTTCGATGCCCCGCTGAACTGGCCGGATCTGCAGGGAATGATAGACGCGATCCCGGATGCGGAAGCGGAGGCATTTCTTGCGATAAAGCCTGAGGCCGGCGGTAAGGATCCCATGCTTCTATATTTCACATCGGGTACCACCGGAATGCCGAAGATGGTTCTTCACGATTACGAGCATCCGCTCGGACATATCGTTACGGCACATTACTGGCAACAACTCGAGCCGTCTGACCTGCACATCAGCGTGGCGGACACCGGCTGGGCAAAAACCGGTTGGGGCAAGATATACGGTCAGTGGATCTGCGGCGCCTCCAATTTTGTTTATGACATGGACCGGTTTGATCCGGCGGGCCTGATGGAGAAAATCGCCCGGTATAAGGTGACAACCTTCTGCGCACCGCCGACGATTTATCGTTTCATGATTCAGGAAGACTTATCCAAGTTTGATTTATCCTCTCTTCGCATCGCATTGACCGCGGGCGAACCCTTGAATGCCGAAGTATTTAACCGGTTCAAAGATGCAACGGGACTCTCCATCCGCGAAGGATTCGGGCAGACGGAAGGCTCGGTGCTTTGCGCGAGCTTTCTCTGGTTTGAGCCGAAACCCGGCTCCATGGGGAAGCCATCGCCGCTTTACGGCCTGGATATTATCGATGAGAACGGTGCCTCCTGTGCTCCGGGACAAGAGGGGCACGTAGTCGTGACCGGTCTTAATACAAATCACCCGGTCGGCCTTTTTCTCGCTTATTACCGGGACGAAGAGGCCACCGCAAGAGTTTGGCACGACGGAATATATGAGACCGGAGATGTCGCATGGAGAGATGAGGACGGATTCTTCTGGTATGTCGGAAGATCGGACGATGTGATTAAGTGCTCCGGGTACCGGATCGGCCCGTTTGAAGTCGAGAGCGCCTTGCAGACGCATGACGCGGTGCTGGAATGCGCCGTGACCGCAGCGCCTGATCCGGTTCGCGGTCAGGTCGTGAAGGCAACAATCGTTCTTGCCAAAGGGTACACCGCATCTCCGGAGCTTGCCAGGGAGCTTCAGGATCATGTTAAAAAAGTAACCGCTCCTTACAAGTATCCGAGGATTGTTGAGTTTGTGGACGCACTGCCCAAAACAATCAGCGGGAAAATCAGACGTGTTGAAATCAGGGGTAAAGACGAGAAGAGTTCGATAAAGGCGCCGGATTCCATCGGACGGCATGACGAAGCCTGACCGTTCCGGGAAGTGAGACGATTGGGAGAAGAGGTTTAGAGGATGAGCTATTTACGCATGAAAAAAAACAGCCAATCCAATTCGAAAAACCTTATTCTTTCCTTGCTTGCCATCATGGCGTCGGTCATCGGAATCGCCGCGGATTTTATTCTCGGTTATGTGAAGCCCGGATCCATGGGTCGCTTTGCGATCGTTCAGGAAGGATGGGCGGAAATATCGCTATGGCGCCCGGGTATCTCAATGCTCCTTGCGGCAATCGCTTTTCCGATCTATCTTTTCGGGATTCACGTTGTTGCAAAGAGAATTGCGGAATCACTTCCGAGATCATCCAAAGTTTTCCTTAACTTATCGGTTCTATCCGCCGTCGGATGGCTGTTGTCCCACGTATTTTTCTGTTTTCCTCAATATGTGTACGTATATCTCACTCAAAACGGCCAGGGCGATCTTGCGCTCGAACTGACGGATGACCTATTGTGGATGCTTTTCCCGACACTCCTTGTTTATATGATCTTGATGGCCGCGTCGCTTTCGGTGCTTTTCGTTTCGATTATATCCGGTAAAACCGCCTACGCCAGAGGGGTCGCTTTTCTGAGCCCTTTCACAGCAGCGGCATTGTTTTCGGCATTACGGATTGTATTCCCGGCGTCGACGTTTATCCTTGCATTGACAACGGCATCGGTCCATGTCGGGATGCTGTTTCTGTTTGTCGCGGTGGCGTTCCGTGAGCAACGGTTACTGTTGAGAAATGAATCTCAAAACCGGGGAGAAAACAGGTAAACCATGAGCCTTTACATTTCTGAATATTTTTGTATAATGATTCCATATAGTTAAAAACGTTGACGGAGACAGTACGCTTTATTTGAAGCTTCCAGCGAGTCGGGGAAGGTGAGAGCCCGGTACAAGTAGAACAGAGCCGAATATCACTCCCGAGTTTCAGACCGAACAGCAATGGGTAGGATCTGACGGTTTTCCTTCGTTATCGGGAACGCATATGTTAGTATGTCGTACAGGTGGTATAGCGAAGGTAACCTTTCGTCCTGTAACGGGGCGGAAGGTTTTTTTATACCCAAAAAGGAGGCACGAAAATGAGACTGGAAATCATGGACACCACACTACGGGACGGAGAGCAGACACCCGGCGTCGCTTTTACCGAAAGCGAGAAGTTCAATATTGCCAAGATGCTTCTTGACGAAGTGAAAGTCGATCGGATTGAGGTCGGATCAGCCCGAATTTCCGAAGGTGAGATGAGTTCGGTCAGGATGATCACAGAGTGGGCGGAGAGAAGGGGCTTGCTGGATCGTGTCGAGGTGCTCGGCTTTGTCGACGACGGACGTTCAATTGATTGGATCGTCGAGGCTGGCGGAAAAGTGATGAATCTTTTGTGCAAGGGTTCGCTGCGGCATGTGACGAAGCAACTGAAAAAAACGCCCGAGGATCATTTCCGTGACGTAGAGCGGGATATACTCCATGCGGTGAAAAAGGGGCTTACGGTAAATGTTTATCTGGAGGATTGGTCCAACGGAATGGCTGACTCAAAGGACTACGTATTTCAGCTAACGGAGTTTTTGTCAAAGTTACCGATCAAGCGACTCCTGCTTCCCGACACCCTCGGTATCTTGACTCCGCAACAGACGTTTAATTACATGCGTGAGATGGTATCCGGCTGGACACTTCCCTTTGAATTTCATGCGCACAACGATTATGATCTGGCGGTGGCAAACACACTGATGGCGGTTCAGGCCGGAGCTTCGGGTGTTCACACCACGGTAAACGGCCTTGGAGAGCGAACCGGTAACGCAGCCCTGTCGTCGGTTGTCGGAGTGCTTAGAGACTTTCTCGGACAGGATGGCAGTAAGGTTCAGCTCGGCGTCGAAGAAGCATCGCTCAGCAAGATAAGCAAGATCGTAGAAGCGTTTTCCGGGGTCAGAATCCCGGCCAATAAGCCGATCATCGGCGAGAACGTTTTCACGCAGACATGCGGCGTTCACGCAGACGGCGACAGTAAGGATAATCTCTACTGTAACCGACTGGATCCCGAGCGGTTCGGAAGAATGAGAAAATACGCGCTCGGGAAAACATCCGGCAAGGCGAGCGTCGCGAAAAATCTGGAGGAGCTTGGAATCGAGCTGGATCGCGAAACGCTGTCGAAAGTGACTGCACGAATCGTTGAGTTGGGCGACCGGAAGGAGAGCGTTACAACCGAAGAACTTCCTTACATCATCTCGGATATTCTGGGCAGCAATGAAGAAGAAAACCGGATAAAGGTTCGCAATTACTACCTTTGTCACGCCAAAGAATTGTCGCCGGTAGCCACGCTGAGTCTTGAGATTGACGGAGAGATTTTTGAAGCGACCGCTACCGGAGACGGACAGTATGACGCATTCATGAAAGCGGTTGAAAAAATCTACTCGACTATCCACAAGACCCTGCCGGAACTGATTGATTATGTGGTTACGATCCCGCCGGGCGGCAGTACCGGCGCTTTGGTGGAGACGGTGATTACCTGGAAAAACGGTCACGAGTTCAAGACGCGCGGCCTGGACTCCGATCAGACGGCATCTGCGATAAAGGCAACCGTAAAGATGCTGAATCGCATCGATAAGCCCGAAGCATAAAAAATAGCGCAGCGAATTATCCATGTAAGCAGAAATGATAAGAAGCGTGTCCGTTCTCCGGGCCGCTTCTTATGTTCTGTGCATTGATCATCACTTTTACCCAATACAGCCGACAGAGGTGTGTTTGTTTGACAATGGACTGGTTATAAATAATAATTACAAATGATGAACCCGAAGGAGCAGAGGGCATAATGAAATCAATCAAAAATGCTTGGATAATGTCTGTTCTGGTCGTGCTTTTGGCATATACGATCACAGGCGCTTTTTCGGAAAATGTGTTTGCCGATGAAGCGGATATTGTTCTGTTTCAGGACAGCAATCTTGAGCAGGCCTTTTTGGAGCTTGGCACGGATACGGACGGGGACGGTGCCATATGTGAGGGCGAACTTGCCGCGCTGACCGGGCCCCTTGATCTGTCCGGCAGAAACATCTCAGATATCGAAGGATTGCAGTTCGCCACATCAATCGTTCAGATGGACCTTTCCGGCAATACTATTTCTGACATATCGAATCTTACCTCCCTTCCTTCTCTGGAGACACTGGATATTTCCGAAAATCTTCTGGATACTGCCGACGGCAGTCCCGACAGAGCGGTGATTGATGCCATGGGAGCAACCTGTACAGTAATCTTCGAGCCGCAAAAGAGCAAAGCGGTAACCGGCGTGACGCTTCCCGAAGATTATGATGTATGCGTGGATGATATCGAAACGCTCGAAGCGCTGGTAGCGCCGGTTTACTCCCTCAATCAGGATGTATCATGGTCATCCGACAACGATCTGGTTGCCACAGTGTCTGACGGGGTGTTAACGGCAATCTCGACAGGAACCGTTAACGTAACCGTTACCACAGAAGACGGCGGGTTTACCGACACCTGTGCAATCACAGTAAAGCCCAATAAACTTTCATCGGCCGATTATATGATCAGCGGCGGGCAAATCACAGGAATGACCAAATACACGACGATCGCTCAATTTAAAGCGAATATTAACAACGATTCCGGGGATGTTCGTGTATATATGCCGGATGGTACGGAAGCAACGACGGGCTATGTCGGTACCGGAATGACGGTCCGGTTGGTTGTGCGCGGTATCACAAGGGAAACGCTGACGGTCATTGAACGGGGGGACGTCAACGGCGACGGAAGAATATCCGTATCCGACTATACAATGATACGGCTGCATATTTTGGGACTCAAAAGTGTTGAAGAACCCTATTTTCAGGCGGCAGATGTCAACAGTGACGGGAAACTCAGCATTTCCGACTACACGCTGATTCGACTGGATATACTCAGTTTAAAACTCATTGGCGGCAGCAAGCCTGTTTTGCCTGAGGTAAGCAATCCGAGAATTCGCACATTTCTCAACATTGCGCTCGCGCAGTTGGGTAAGCCTTATGTGTGGGCAGATGAAGGTCCGGAAACGTTTGACTGCTCCGGTTTTATTTATTACTGCCTGAACACGGAAGGTTACACGATCGGCCGCCAAACAGCCAACGGGTACAGCAGAAACACGGCATGGCAATATGTTGACAAAAGTGCACTACAGCCGGGGGACCTGATGTTCTATTGGTCAGACAAAGTCCCCGGTACCATTGGCCACGTGGGAATCTATTTGGGCAACGGCTATCATATCCATGCCTCATCGACTTACGGATTTATCGTCATCTGGAAAGTTGAGGGGTGGTATGAAACTTCTCTGAGTCATGGGATGCGCGTTTACAGATAAGAGAAAAGCCGGGAGCATCCCGGCGCTAAAGGAGACAAGAGTGAAAAAATTATTGATTATACTTGTCGCAGCACTATTTCTGATATCGGTATGGGATGTTGCCGGGGTATTTGCAGGACTCAATTCCGTCACCATTAAGGGAGCATCCGCCGTACAAGCAGGGGGTACATACGAGTATTCCATCACTGTAAATGCAACGGGAATCGACTTTATTACGGTCGTGACCAGCGGCGGGGCTTTTGAGTCCGCTTCAGTCGACTGTGATGCAAGCGGGAGCTCCAACGGAAACTTAACGAAAACCGTGAAACTCTCCGTAACCGTAAAAGCGGATGCCCTTCCGGGAGATACGGGGTACATCCAGGTTTCCGGAGAGGGATGCTCCGTTGATGAAAATTACAATACAACAGATTTCTCTATTTCCAAAAGAAAGGAAGTCACCGTTACACTTGTACCGGAAGTTACTCCCACACCTACTACACCCGCCAAAAAGCCAAAGGCAACGCCTACTCCGACCCTCAGCCCGACACCTACTTCCACTCCGACCCCGACCCCGACGCCCATACCGACGGAGTGGGAACAAGCTTTACCAAAGATCGAATCCATGGCACAGGGCGGGACACTTACATTATCGATTTCGGATCCGACGGTGACCTCCGAAGCGCTTAATGCGCTTAAGGAGAAGCAGGGGACACTGATATTGGATTTCGGAAGCTATTCCTGCACAATTGACGGATCTTCATTGGGTGACATTCCCGGAGAGCCCATAAATATAGATATGACAATGACAAGTAAAAAGGATTTATCGGAAAGAGCACAAGAAAAAGATAAGTACCAGCTTCATTTTGGACACAGCGGAGCCCTTCCGGGAGTATTTGAGTTCAAATTCAAAGCGACCGGGAGTCAGCCGGGGGATACATTGTATCTTTATTGCTACTATGATTCCGCGAAGGTAATCGAAGGGGTGCAAACATCGGTTGTTGATGATGACGGGTATGTAACCTTTGGTATTTATCACTTTTCCGGCTACTTTGTCACAGAAGAGATTATCAAAGAAGCCACAGGTTTGATTGTCGTGTCAACACCTACTCCGGTACCGGCAACTCCTTCTCCGGCACCAATAGCAGCAAAGCCTGAAGACACGAGCGGTATCGGAGTCGGGGCATTGATCGCCACGGTTTTGGGCACGGTGTTACTGTCCGTTTTGGCGACAATGCTTATATTCCGGGTGGGCGTCTTTACGAGCAAAACAATCTCATCCGCAGAAACCAAGGCAACTAAAGAAGATACTGCAGATCCCCCGGAGGCCTAGCGGACTTCACTTCATAATCCATTCGAAGAACGAGTTGCGGGTCCGTTTTTCGGATCGGCAACTTTCTTTTTAAAGCATTCATCACAATAACCGATCACTTCGATGCGGTGTCCGGTAACGTGAAAATGCCCGTCACCGACTTGCGGCTGCTCCAGTTCATAGGGACACCCTTCGATGGGGAGAATAGAATTGCACCGCATGCAAATCGCATAGTGTGAGTTCGGTTCAGTCGTTAACTCGAAAAAAGCCGTCAGGCGATCCGCCGGGCGGTTTCGGATCACGACGCCGTGATTTTCGAACGCTTCGAGAATGCGGTACACCGTGGAAAGACAGTACCCGGAACCTTTGTCGCGGAGTTTTTCAAATATTTCCTGCGCGGATCTCGGACTTCGATTCTCCGTCAGTTCATGCCACACAGCGATTCTTTGCGGGGTCCGTTTCATCCCCTTCGGCCATAGGGGCGTTTCTGCCTTATTCACCGAGCGCTCCTTTTTGCCGCAGAGCAACGATTTTTCCGGAGGCCATTTTCATGGCGACGGCAAGGAAGAAAAAGCCCGCGGAAAGCAGTGAAATCGTTCCGCCGGGCTTAAGTCCCGCGTAAAAGGAAATAAATAAACCAATCACGGTTGATAAAAACGCAAACAGAATCGCCCAGAGAATGGTGGTCTTGTAGCTCCTTGCGACCTGCATCGCCGCGGCAACCGGGACGACCAGCAATGAGGAAATAACCAGCGCACCGACGGTCCTCGACGCAACAGAGACAGTTACGGCGGTAAGAACCGTGAAAATGAAATTGACTAACCTGACCGGAACTCCCGATAAGGCGGCTGCCTGCTCATCAAACGAGACATAGAAAAGCTCTTTATACATCAGCAGAAAAACCAGCAAAACCGCCGCGGACAAGCCCATGACAAGATACATCTCGAACGAACTGATTGCCACAATGCTGCCAAACAGGAAACTGTTGAAATTCGAAGCATTTTTAACAAAGCCCGACAAGACTCCTGCCAGTCCGATTCCTATGGATAGCGTAATCGCAACCGCCAGTTCGGAAAAGGCGGGCAGTTTTTTCCGGATTCCCTCGATGAAAAAAGAGGAGATCAGACAGGCACCGACGGCGCCGATGATCGGATTGAATCCGAAAAGCAGACCGACGGCAACACCGGCCAGTGATGAGTGGGAGAGAGCGGATCCGATGAGAGACAATCGCTTATGTACCACAACGGTACCCAGACAAGCAATGATTACAGACAGCAGGATACCGACAATGAAGGCTTTTTGCATATATTCATACTCAAAAATAGCAGCCATCTTTATTCTCCCCCGTCTCTCTGGCGCTTGCAAGCGGCACAATCTTCCGGGATGTGAGGTTTGGAACAACTTGCACAGTGAACGTGCTCATATTGGTGATCGTGCATCAGCGGATGGATATGAACAACGGTTCCGGTCGGCAGGTCTTCTTCCGAAAAATGTTTCTCGGAAAGACAGAGAACCCGGTTGGTGTATGCGGCAATTTTGGAGATATCATGTGTGACCATCAGAATGGTTACTTTCCCGCTGATATTGATTTCATGGAGAATCGATAAAAGCTGATCGATCGCATCGGAATCAATTCCGACGGTCGGCTCGTCTAAAACGAGCAGTTCAGGACCGCAGGCGAGCACGCGGGCAAGCATCAGGCGTTGACGCTGACCGCCGGACATGTTTTCGGGCATTGTTCCGGCGTATTCGGAAAGACCCGTCTGCTCGAGTGCCTTGCGGGCAATTTCACGGTGCTTTTTCCCGGGAAACCGGAAAGGGCCGATTTGCCGGTAGAGGCTTGAGAGGACGATCTCTTCGGCGGATGCGGGAAAACGTGCCACAGAATCTCCGCTGTTCTGCGGAACATAACCGATTCCTGAAAAATCGCGGATCTGCTTCACGTCATTGCCCATGACCCGGATGGTTCCCGCAACAGGTGACAAGAGGCCCAGGAGAAGTTTGACCATAGTGCTTTTCCCGGAGCCGTTGTCTCCGATAATTGCGGCAAAATCACCTTTTCGGACATGGAAGGAGACGTCCTTCAGAAAGAGTTTATCCGAGTATCCAAAGGAAAGTCCGTCCACAAGGATTGCATCTTCGTTTTCAGGCATACTTACACCCACCCCCGATGATTAAGATAACGCATACGCCAACGCTTCCAGATTGCTTCGCATCACGGAAAAATATTCCTTGCCGCTATCGATCTGCTCTTGCGTGAGGCCGGCGAGCGGACTGAGCGCACGTGTTTCGCAACCGGTTTCCGCTGCAATCGCCTCGGCAACCTCCGGGCTCGCCAGCTCCTCAAAAAAGATGACTTTTACGTCGTACTCGTCCGCAAAATCAATGATTTCGCGCATCCGCGCCGCATCCGGTTCGGCATCGGCGGAGATACCCTTGATGGGTATCTGATAAAGATCATAGGCTTGGCAAAGATAGCCGAACGCCTCATGCGCGACAACGATATTCCTGTCGGAATATGAGGAGAGAGCGGCTTTGAACTCCGCGTCCAGCAAATCAATTTCGCCGGCATAACGGGTGTAGTTTGACTGATAATATTCCGCGTGATCCGGGTCTTTAAGACAAAACGCGTCGCAGATAGCTTTCATCTGAAGTTTCGCATTTTGCGGATCCAGCCATACGTGCGGATCATACCGGCCGTGATCCTCGTGCTCGTCATCGGAATCATGCCCGTCATGCGCAGCCTCGCCTTCGCTTGCCGACTCAATCGATCGAAGACCGGCCTCCATCAATGTGATCCCGGAGGAGGCTTCAACGGAAAGCAGATCCTTATTTTGAACGGATGAGAGAAGTTTATCGACCCATTGCTCCATGCCTGCACCGTTATAAATGAAAACATCCGCTTCTTCAAAGGAAAGCATATCGCGCGTTGAGGGTTCCCAGGAGTGAGGCTCAAATCCGGAGGGGATCAGCATCTTTACTTCCGCGTAATCACCGCCGATTTTGGTTGCGAAATCATACATCGGATAAAAACTGGCAAGAACTATCAGTTTGCCGCTGTTTTTACTGAAAGATGAACCGCTGCATCCGGGGAGAAGCAACGAAAGAATGAGTATAATCAGAAGGGCGGAACTTTTCTTCATGATAATCCTCCGGTAAATGCGAATCATTCGCGTTTATAAACAAGAATATTCGCATTTCCGGACAAAGTCAACGGGAGGGGTCATCCGAATCCAACGATATGTCGCTCTTCTTCAAAAAGGTGTGGATCTTAGAGACCGTCTCGCGGCTGATGATATGCTCAATCGCGCAGGCGTCAAGGTCGGCAACCGAATCGGAAACACCCATCACGCGGACAAAAAGCGTTTTCAAAACACTGTGTTTGTTTTCCAGCAGATGCGCTGCCTCACTGCCTTCGGGCGTCAGATATACAACCTGGTATTTTTTTCTCGATACGTACCCCTGCTCCGCCAAAACGTTAATTGCATTGTTGACACTCGCCTTCGAAACGTCAAGGCGTGCGGCGATATCGCTGACGCGTGCTCCGGTTCCCTGTGCGGACAAATCGAAAATCGTTTCCAGGTAATGCTGCATTGCGACGCTTAGTTCACTCATGATCCGAAAGCTCCTTTTCATTTCCGGCGCCCTCCCGGACGCTTGCTCCGAAAACGCGGTTTTCACCGTCCATCGGCCAGCGATTCATCCCGAGAATATCGACGGAAAGCGGACAGACGTCCAGCAGACTCCCACCCTCAGACAGAACACCTTCCGGAATTCCGGGACCGCGCGCCGCATAAAAGACCTGATAGTTCGGATGATCAAGCGTGTATCCGTGTTGCCCCTTGGAAAAATGCCCGAATACAAACCCCGCGGCGGCGGCAAAGCCGCGATAAAATTCCTGGTCCGCGCCCGATGTGCGCATCTCTTCTCCGGTAAGCTCTCTGGCAACGGCCGGATTTTGAAGAAAATTCTGAATGAAGGCCTGAAGCTCGGGCTCCTTTTCGCGATGAATGATTTTGAGGAAGCAACATCCGTGCGAGCAGTGGAAAAAGGCATCCGTCAGCGAAATCCCGGCTTCCATCAGAAGATCGTTCGGCTGAATCGCCGTGTGTACATCCATACAGCTGTGATCGCTGAAAATCAGGACAGTCGTTTCGTCCCGGCGATTACTTTTTTCGATCGTGTCAAGAAGAACACCGAGACGTTCATCCGTTCTTCGGATCGCCAATTCAGCTTCTTTGCTAGTCGCGCCGAAACGGTGCTTCGTCACGTCGACATCCAGGAGATGAAGCATGAGCAGATCGGCTTTTCCGGATAAAAGCATCTTCGAGCCGATCGCCGTGACGAGGTTGTCACCGTGTCCGGCATCAGGCTTCGGAAGGGAGGAAAGATTTCCAAGAAGCGACTTGAGAATGAAGCCCTTCTTCCCGTAGGCAAGTGTCTTGGCAATCAGTATCGGAAATGGAAGCTTTCCCGGCATTTCCGGAAGATTGTATTTGGCGGGGGACGCACCGGTAACCGGGAACATCAGCGAACACACGCGAAGCCCTTGTTTTTCGGCCTCCGACGGGAGGGATGGTACACGAAGATGCTTGATGTGAAAGCGCCATTTTTCACGCTTTTTGAAAGGTGATTGAAAATCGTTATCAATAATTCCGTGCTTCATCGGAAGCACGCCTGTTTGAATGCATGCATGAATCGGGTAGGTGTTTGTAATGAAGATCGAGTTGACCCGTCTCGTAAGTGTGCCCTTGGATATGACACGGGAAAAATTCGGAAGCGAAAGAAGCAGTTCCAGATCACAATCTCCGACTGCGTCGAACGAAATCATCAGAAGACGGGGTTTCTTTGCCATTCATATATCCTCCTTGCGGGTCTTTGAATCATTATAAATGATTTACATTACTGTGCACAGAGAGAAGGCGGTCATAGATGACCGGTTTCTATTTTGCGTGTTATGATAATAGAAAAGTGTACATACTGCGGAGGCATTGAATGAGACAGCTGAGTAATGAAGAAAAAATGATTTTACGGATTACAGACCATACCCTGCTTGCGGTAGATGCGAGTGCGCAGCAAATCAGGACAGTATGTCTCGAAGGACTTGAATATCAGGTCGCAAGCGTTTGCATTCCTCCGGTGTATGTTTCCGAGGCCGCTGAATTCATTACGGGACGTCTTCCGATCTGCACGGTCATCGGATTTCCGAACGGATATACTTCGACCGAAACCAAAGTTTTTGAAGCGATTAAGGCGCAAAAAGACGGAGCATGTGAAATCGATGCGGTAATTCATGTCGGAATGCTGAAGGCCGGAAAGGTCGACCGCGTAAGGGATGAGCTGCTCCGTCTTCGTGAAGCGTGCAGGGACAGCATCCTGAAAATCATCATTGAAACTTGTCTGTTGAGCCGCGACGAGAAAATAAAAATGTGTGAACTGGTTACGGAATGCGAGGTTGACTTTATTAAAACATCAACCGGCTTTTCCGGCGCAGGGGCAAATGCCTCTGATGTACGTCTGCTCAAAGAAAATGTCGGACCGAAGGTAATGGTAAAAGCGGCCGGCGGCATTTCAACCATTGAGGATGCGCTCAAAATGATGGAAGCGGGTGCCGGAAGGCTCGGTACCAGCAAAATGATCCGGATCATTTCCGGACGCCCGGCAGCGGGGTATTAGTATCCGAACCACGGACCTTTGGGAGGAATATATGAAGAAAGAGAAAATGAACGGCAAGCGGAAAGAATTGATGGATGCAGCAATCCTTGCCCGGGAGAAGGCGTACTGCCCGTATTCGTGTTTTTCGGTCGGTTCGGCGCTTCTTTGTTCCGACGGAAGCATAGTGACCGGATGCAATGTCGAAAATGCGGCGTTTCTGTCAATCTGCGCGGAACGCAATGCAATCAACAAGGCTGTAAGCGAAGGGAAACGTCAATATGAGGCAATTGCCGTCGCCGGCGGAAAGCAGGGAGAACCCGCGGGATATTGCCCGCCCTGCGGCGCTTGTCGTCAGGTGATGGCAGAGTTTTGCGAGCCTGAATTATTTGAGATTATACTTTACGACAGCGAGGAAACCTGCAAGGTCTTTTCTCTGTCGGAACTACTTCCGGAATCTTTCGGGGGACTGTGACGCGCTTTTCCTGAGAGCGAAAAGGCCATCAGCAGAAAGCCTATCGCGGCGAAAACAGTCGCCGCGATGTTGACACTGATTGTCTCGAAGTGATCGAGCAGCGCGCCGCCGACCAAATTCCCGACCACATAACCGACACCCATACCGGCGGCGTTCGCATAGGCTTGCGCTCGCACACGATCACCTTCACCGGTACTTTCATTGGCAAAATACACCGAGGCGGGAAGGTATAAAGCATATGCGGGCATCTGAAGAAGCTGAACGGCAAAAAGAACCCAAAGACTGCCGGCAAACACGGTCGCGAGCGCTTTTACAGTGAAGAAAAAAGCAGCGATGATCAAAAGCTTCCTGGATTTCATTTTCGCAACCAAAAAGGCACCGGCCGCCATCACCGGCAGTTCGACAAAGGCCGCGATAGAACGGGTGATTCCCTGATCCTCCTTATTGCCGCCGAGAGCGGTAACAATATTGGGGATATAGGTGTTGAGGCACGCATGGCTGGCGAAAAGAAAAACGGATGCCAGACAAAAACCGAAGAAAATTTTGTACTTACGGATAAACGCAATTAAGTTGCTTAAATATGATTCGCGGATCGAGTCGGCTACCGGAATCTCCTTTGGCAGCGCGCGCGGTGTGGTCATTGTGGCGACAATGAAAAGCATAAGGCAAGCGCAAATAATGTAGGACGGAATGATCATGTCCACGCCGTATTCCTGAACCAGTTTTCCCACGATGATTCCGGCAACGGAAAACATTAATGAACCGCATCCCCTGCCCAGGCCGTAATTGATCGGTATACCGGCGTTGGTCAGTTGCATGGCGATCGCATTTACCAGCGAAAGAGAGGAATAGATCGAAGCTCCGAAAGCAGAGAACAGCATAATCGCGGCCGGCATGGAATGGCGGAGAAAGTAAAGGGACGCAACCGCAAGTATGGATACGATGAGCTGAACGGTAATGAATCTTTTCAGCGGAATATGCCGGTGCTTTTCCGCGTATGCCGAAACCAGGGGTTGCGCGAAAATGCTCACGATGGATTGAATCGCAAGAAGTATTCCGACCTCAACGTTGGAGTAGCCTTTTTCCTCAAGTTGAACAACCGCATATCCGACCAGGCAAAAAAAACACACCCAATACGCGGACTGGATACCCGCATACTGCAAGTTTGCTTTCCGGATCAGCGAGTCGGACGCGGACGTCATTGCTTTGCCCTCTTTTTTAAACGCTTCATCATGCGGTTTATAGTATAGTGTATCGCGGACAAATGAACAGATTGAATCTGTTCAGCCAGTGAAACGCAACTCTTTCTTGCGCCCTCAACATCCTCGTCAGAGGGAACCACCAGGCCGTATATCATCTGCTCATATACCGAAGCGGTTTCCCGGAGCTCGATACGGTATGTTCCCGGAGTGCATCCTTTACCTGAGATATAAACGGATTCAAGTCGTGCTGCAAAATCGAGCGGTGTCTCCAAAGCCTGAATCCGGATATCCGCAAGTTTCAGATGAGTAAGGCACCGTGACCAGAGAAAGCGCAGCTGCTTCTCCCGATTGCCGATTGCCCGGAGTTCTTCGCCCGTCGGAATTGAAAAATATCTTCTGTTACGCCACGTATGCCACAAGAAAACCGCCGCTGCCGCCAGCAAAATGATAATGACGATCAGAACAGCGGTAAGAAAACGAATAATGCCCGACACCGGGAAGCCATCATTTTGATTGATTGCAGGTGTCTTTGTCGGAGAGACAGAAGCCTTGGTTTCTGAAGGAGACGGAGTGGATGTCGGAGTAGCCGGAGGTTTTGTGGGAGTGGCTTCCGGCGTTGTTTCGGATGCTGCGGGGGTCGGAGAAGTTGTTATCGGCGCAGTAGTACCGCTTCCGCCCGGTGTTGCATCGAATGGAATCCAGCCGATTCCGTCGATGTAAATTTCGCACCATGCATGCGCGGACTTTCCGGTCACAATTACAGCAGAGGGTTCCAAATGATCGCTATCAGGTACATCCACACTAAATCCTTCGACAAAACGCGCCGGAATGCCGTTAGCGCGCGACATCATACACATTGCCGAAGCGAAATAAGTACAGTACCCGACTTTGCTTTCAAGAAAATAATCAACAAAGTCGCGGCCGGCCGGGATGTCGGTCACTTGCAACGAATACTCGAAATTCTGCTGAAGATATTTTTTTATAGCAAATGCTTTCTGAAGAGGAGTCGTGGAGCCGGCGGTTATCATGAGCGAGGTTTCGATGACGGAATCCGGAACGTCGGCATCAAGGTAATCCTGCATGATGCTGCTTCTGTGTGTATAGTCGTCGGATGTCGACGGGTCGGAAATAAGATACTGCTCCAAAGCAAGAAGGGAATTTTCAAAGTTAGGGTCGCCGGTCTTGAAAACATTGGAACGAATCTTGTATTCTGCACCGATCGAAATAGTATTCTTCGAGAAGAGCGAAGCGTCCTCATCAAAAAAGAGAGGTTCGGAAAATTGAACGGCTACAAGATGGTCCGGGTAAAAAAGCGATGCACCGACCAACTTGGAGGCGTTTTTCACGGAAAAGTCGCATTGCTCGAAAAGGGCTTCTCCATATACCGGAGGAATCATATCCGGGTTCGGTCGATACGTATCAAAGAGAGAAATAAGTACCGAATCCGGATACGGATTCCGAAAGAAAGCCTCGTCCCGGTAAATCTGAAACGGTTCAGAGCTGTTCTCAAAAAGAAAAAAAGTATCGCCCGGCAGTGCATAGTCCATCACCAGCGGTGTATTATCACTGCCCCAATTGGTCGAAGAATACTTATCATAAGTTCTGCCTTTGAGTAGCAGATCGCGATCCGTTGTTACCTCAAAAACCATTTCATTCGTCAGATTGGGGACGCCTCCAAGATGGAGTTTTTGGCCGCGCATGCCAAAATCGGAAGCGTTGTACAGTGATGCTTGTGCCGGTTTCTTGTGATCCCCGGTGAATAAGGAGATTATCTTTTGTGATACCAGATTCAGCCTGTTAACGACAGGAGCGCTTTGGAATCCCTTTTCGGGAACATCTGACATCGTGATTCCCGTTGCAAAAAATACGAATACCAGTGAAACGAGGATGGCGGTCATGGATATCAAGAACGAGCGACCGGGATTGATGTTAAATTTTTCCTGTTCATTTTCGACTTTTGTAGTCAGTGACATCGCCAGTGCACACCCGATGATACAGGGCAGCAGCCAAAGCAAATTCGGGTCGGAATCAGGAAACAGGAAAGGAATTGAGATCGCAGATGCTGCCGTCAGGACCAGCAAAGGAAAAGGCGATCGGATGAAAGAAACGGAAAAATGGCAAAACAGCCCGATGAGGACAAGCGCAATAAGGAAAAAGGTATGGCCGTACTTGCTGTCCGAAAACCCTCCGTCTACGATAAAAGGAGCCAGCCACAATATAAAATCAGAAGTAGCCACATAGACCTTTTTCATGAAATTTTTGAACAAAAGGGTCACGCCCGAAAGGACTAAGAAGAGAATGAGAAGCAGCGGCATCCGAAGGCGTCGTTGATGAAAAAGCGCAATCATTCCAAAAAAGCCCAGGCAAAAAAAGGTGGTTAAAAACGGTCCCGGAGCTGCACCCACACCAAACAAATCCATAAAGTAACACAAAAGCCCGTAGGTGCAGAGGAAGCCGCACAATAAGCGAAGATTGTAACGTGTATCCGCAGGTTTACTCATAACGATTCCCTCTTGACCGATACATCGTCCGGATCAATCAAAAGACTTTTGACACCTAGATCAGCGTAGTACTCAGTAACGGCTTTGCCTTTTTCTTCATGACCGGCCTGTGAAACAATAAAAAGCGTAACCGTCGAAAGATTTCCCGAAAACCGGGAAAGAAACGACAGCGAGTCCGGCGTAACTGTCGCACTGAAAACGGAGAGTGAATTCCGGCCGATTTCCCAGAACGAGGATAAGCGGTCCTTATATTCTTCCGGCACTGCCGGGACAAAACCGCGACCGGCAATAAATTCTCTTGCTCCGCCCAGGCCTCCGTAATGAGCAACAGTAAACTGCTCGTCCTTTTCGGATGAGTAGCACATAATCATGACCGGGCGCTGGTCACGAAGCAGGTAAGCACAAAGGTTAGCGGCTTCACAAAGCATCCGGTCCTTTACCGACAGCCGGTGGATATCGGATACGATAGGCATAGTCAGATCCAGATATATCAGGTGCAGGTCGCGCACACCTTTCTCGTATTCTTTAATTTGCAACATCCCGGTTCGCGCAGTAAATTTCCAGTGAATACTCCGGAAATCATCTCCGTCCAGGTATGGGTGAATTCCGACAGTTTCCGCGCGCTCAAATGTTTTTCGCATCGGCGGAATCAATTCCGAATAACTTCGGGTTGCTCTTGAAACCCGCAAAATTTCGGGAAGAACGGTGATATGGCACGGATTCTCCGGGAGAAGCTTGTCGGGAGATACGCGTATTCGAAAGAAACCGAAAAGGTCATAAAATTCAACTGACGTAACCTTAAGAGCGAAACGCCCGCAGAACTGAGGGACGATCCTAATTAAATGCACACAGGGTTTTTTGGAGGAAACAGAGACGTAAAACTTGTTATCCGGCGGGAGTTCGGCAGAAAGAAGAGGAATATCCACCACGATTTTCACATGTGCTGCCGGGAAACGAACCGAACTTGCCGTGATGCGCCAGTCGACGGGCGCGTTTTTTTCTGAAAAGAGCATGTTCGGATCGGACTTCAGGCGAAACGAAAAAACAGATGCCGCCAACTCAAGAACGGACAGAAAAAATATGGAAATCAGAAACACAAGCACATAGAAGAATACCGGTCTGCCGTAGTATAGCAGCGCGATCCAGTCTGCACAAATGAAGAGGAACCAGAGTATTCTCCTTGCAACCATCTTACTTAGGAACAGGAATGCTCTTGAGCATTTCAGTCAGGACAGTATCGGCGGTTTTCCGCGAAGCTCCTACATCGTAGCGAAGCACTATGCGATGTCGCAGTACCGGGAAAACCAGACGCTTCACATCCTGCGGAATCACGAAGGATCGTCCTTCAATCATAGCAAGCGACTTCGCTGCATTCATTAAGTGAATGGACGCGCGAGGACTGATGCCCATGCTCAGATCGGGATTCTTCCGGGACACTTCGGCAAAGGAGGCGATGTAATGTTTAATCGTGTCGGCACAAACAATTTCGGATGCGATTTTCTGCAGAAGAAGAATGTCTTCGGAAGAAATAATCGGAGCAAGGCGTGAGACATTGGAGCTGATTTCCGAACGGGAGAGGATATCAACCTCTTCGCTTACTGTTGGATACCCCATATTGATCGACATGCAGAAACGGTCCATTTGTGCATCCGGTAAAGGAAAGGTTCCCGCATGATCAATCGGATTCTGTGTTGCCAGAACCATAAACGGTTTGGGAGAAGCGTAGGTGATGCCATCGATGGTAACCTGTTGCTCCTGCATAATTTCCAGAAGACTGGATTGGGTCTTCGGCGAAGTGCGGTTGATTTCATCCGCAAGGATAATTTGATGGAAAATCGGGCCGGGACGGAATACAAACTCCTGTGTCTTCATGTTGTATATGGAAAGCCCGGTGATGTCTGAAGGCATGACATCGGGGGTAAATTGAATTCTCGCGAAGCTACAGGCCAGGGATCGGGCAAGCGCATTCACGAGCGTTGTTTTTCCGATTCCGGGCACATCCTCAAGGAGAACATGACCTTTACTCAGCAGCGCGACCAGAAGAAGATTGACCGCAACTTCTTTTCCGACCATGACAGAATTGACATTTGCGCGAATTCGGTCGACCATTCTGAGAATATCTTTTTGATCCATACTCACCTCTGAAATCATTGTGTTTTAAAGTCCATGCGATTGATTTTAGCATATTTAAAACCATCGGAACAGCAAATCATGTGCAAGTCACCCAAGGCAGGATTGTTGATAAAAGGCAGAAATGCCGTATAATATAATGTGCCGATTCAATAAGGAGCTGACAATGTTTTCTCTTTCAAAGAATAAAACACGATGGATTACGGTATGTGCAGCGGCGCTGATTGTTATTGTGATCCTGATCGTTCAATTTGATATATTTATAGATAAGCCGACAACTTCGTGTGTCGGTGAAGACTCCAGAGCTACCGGATCGCTTTCCGAAGGAGAGACGTTGCGGCAGTCATTTATTCCAATGAGAAGACATCTTTCTTTCATAGAGGTTCGTACCGAAATGCCTTCAGATTCCGTCGCGCCGGGGATACTCATATTCGAGTTGACGGAACCAAGCGGAGCGATTCTGTCCAGGAGTACCGTTCCGATTGCCGAGCTGAAGGAGGATTCATATGTAAGATTCAGCACAGATATTTATCTGAATAAGAATCTGGAGTATACCTATTCTCTTAAGGTTTCAGGCGCTGATCCGAACAGAACTCCCACCGTCTGGATCTCCGCTTTAGCAAAGGGGGAGGAGACTGTACTGGAGGGCGCAGGCAGCTCTTCCGAAAACCCGCTTCAACTGAATGCACAGTTTGGCTATGAGCAGAGAAATTACCCGGCGTTCGTTGCGGCCATTCTGATGACGTTGCTGTGCGCGCTTGTCGCAGTAACAGATGCTAATTTCAGTGAGAAAGCATCCAAACGAATCTCTGCCGTCATTCTTCTTTTAATGCCGCTGCTTATGTTTACGATTGTCGAGATCTTGAACGATTTTTCTTTTTTCAACAAACACTTTCAAGTGTACCTGATCAATTATATATACTATCTGCTGTTGTATTTAATCTTTTTTACCGCAATAAACCGACTGAGAATCAGCATCTTTGTTGTCAACCTCTTGATATACACGCTCGCCGTCATCAACTATTACAAAATTCTTTTTCGGGGAGAACCCCTGCAGGTATTGGATATTGTTACGGTGCGAACAGCGATCAATGTGTCATTATCGTACCCATTATTACTTTCTTCCGCGTTGGTTCTCACTTTTCTATCGCTGTTTTTGATCACGTTATCTGTGTTCAAGTTTAAGTTTTCGATTCCTACGACGCGCTCCCGCGTGATTACAGCGACTGCCAGTGTTTTGCTTTCCCTGCTGGTCATCGGCTCGCTTTTTTCAACGGACCGTTACCGGAATACGCGGCTGAGTTTTATGCAGAAACTTGGAATCTTCAACAACGTATGGAATCAACCATCCAACTATTCTGACAACGGACTGCTTCTTGCACTTACCATGAACGCTCAGAATCTGATCATGAAAACGCCGGATGGCTATAATGTCCGTCAGGTAACCGAAATCGCTTCTAAACAGATTTCCGTAACGGACGCAGATGAAATCAGGTATACCGATACCGTTAAAGAACAGAGAAGGAAACCAAACATTATCGTGATCATGTGTGAGTCTTACGCGGATCTCTCGGAGGTCGCCCCTTTTGCGACCAATAAGAATGAGACGGAATTTATCGACTCGATGCAGGAGAACACGATAAAAGGAGATTTGTATGTTTCGACTTACGGAGGCGGAACGGCAAATTCGGAATTTGAATTTCTCACCGGGAACTCCATGGCTTTTATGCCGACCGGAAGTGTCCCGTACCTGCAGTATGTCGAGTCTGAGACCGGGTCCCTCGCCACAATTTTGAACGCAAATGGTTACTCCTCCATTGCGGTACATCCCTACATAGAAAGCGGGTGGAACCGGACGGAAGTATATGATCTGCTTGGCTTTGATGACTTTCTTTCTGTGGACGATTTCAAAAAACCGAAGTACCTCCGCCAATATATCAGTGATAAGTCTTCCTTTGATAAATTGATTGAACTTTACGAGAGCAAAAGAGACGGGCAACCGATTTTCCTGTTTAACGTGACGATCCAGAATCATGGCGGTTATGGAGAAGAATACGATAACTTTGTATCGGATGTTCTTCTGACTGACTATCCGGGACGGTTTCCGGAGACGGAACAGTATCTGTCGCTGATTAACCAAACCGATGCGGCCGTTGAAGATTTGATTGAATACTTTTCCGCACAGGACGAGCCGACAATCATTTGTTTTTTCGGAGACCATTTGCCCAGCATGAAAAATGGCTTTTATGATACGATACTCGGAGAAAGCCTGACGAGTCTGTCCGGTGCTGAAATGCAGGCTCTGTACAAAACGGATTACTTTATTTGGGCTAATTACGATATTGACGAGGAAACGCAAGAGGATATCAGCGTGAATTACCTTTCAACACTACTTCTTGAAACGGCCGGAATTGAGCTTCCGAAATACAATCAGTTTTTAAGCGACCTTTGCAAAAAATACCCCGTGATCACATCTATGGGGGTTTTAAGCGAGCAAAATATAAGGTATGATTGCATTTCCGCGGTTACAGACATTGACGGACTGTTGCGCGACTATTCGTTTTTGATATACAACAATCTTTTCGGCGAGACGGATAGAGTTGCGGAGATTTTCGACTATCCTCAGTAATCTAAGGCCGCGGATAATTAACCGTCCTGAGGAATGTCGCTTTTCGGGACACATCAGACAGGAAACCGAAAGGACAAAATGGAAATCAATTCGTTCGAAGAACTGAGATTATCAAAAGAGATTCAAAAATCGCTGGCGGACTCCCGCGTGAACACCCCGACCTCCGTCCAGCGGAAAGCGCTCCCCCCGATGATGGAAGGACACAATGTAATTGCCAAGGCGCCTACAGGGACCGGCAAGACATTTGCGTTCGGCATTCCGATTCTGGAATATCTGGATATGAAGATAACCTACGTGCAGGCTCTGATACTGGCTCCGACAAGAGAGCTTGCGCTCCAGATCTCCTCTGAGATAAAGAATCTCGGCAAGTATATTCACGGACTGTCGGTTTGCCCGCTGATCGGGGGACAGAATCTGGATACGCAGATTCGCAAACTGGCATCCAAGCCTCAGATCGTGGTGGCAACGCCCGGCCGCCTGCTGGATCATGTGTCCAGAAGAACCATTGATATCACGAAAATACATACACTGATTCTTGATGAAGCCGATGAAATGTTGAACATGGGTTTCATCAAGGCCATCCGCAAAATAATGAGCTTCACTCCGAACGATAAGCAAATTGCGCTTTTTTCCGCGACCATGTCGCGCGATGTTATGGACATTTCATATGAGTATATTCCGCGACCGGTGGAAATTGATGTGGCTCCCAAAGCGGAAGATATGCCTAAAATACGTCAGTATAAAATTACGGTTTCCGAAAAAGACAAGTTGATTTCGCTGGTTAACATCATTAAACAGCATAATCTCTCCAAGGTGATGGTCTTTTGCAATACCAAGACCCGGGTACGTCATGTAACCGAGCGGATCCGCAAAACCGGTCTTTCGGTGGAGTGCCTTCACGGTGATATTCAGCAAAGCGTAAGAAACCGTATTATGGATGAGTTCCGTCAGAACAAATTTGCGGTGTTGATCGCGACCGACGTAGCGGCAAGAGGTATTGACGTCGCAGATATTGATGCGGTTTTTAATTACGATGTTCCGTCGGAGAACGAATATTACCTTCACAGGATCGGCCGAACCGGCCGCGCCAAGAAAGAAGGCGCTGCATACACCCTCGTTTCCTACGCCGAATCTGCCAGACTTGACGACATCATCCGCTATACAAAAGCAGAAGTCGAAGAAATTAAAATATAGCAGAAATCAGGAGTTTGTGCGGGGCTGAAGTGGCGGCTTCGAGTGGAGAATAGGGCTCCTCACCGTGCCAAAGGCACGTCTGCGGAGGCTTGCAAAAAGGTCCTGATTTCCGGGCATAAGGGGTTTGTACGAATCTGAAGTGGGGTTTTCGATTTTATTAGTTGAGGTGAGAAAAAAGGGCCTGAAAAGGGCACTACATATAAATTCTATTCTGAAGGTAATACGATGAGACACAAGAAAGATGCAGAACTATTTTTGCGCATGTATCCCGAACTGAATAAATGGATGAATGTATGTCCGATATGCAATTCAAAAGGATATAGACCGGATATGCCAGAACACATAAGCCCTGAGGGTTCCGCAGGAGCGAAGAACCTTCGTATGTACTTTCGAGCATTGCCGGCAAATTCAGATGGGATTTGCGAGCAATGTGCGAGACATTGGAAAGGATGAATACCACCATTTTTAGAGCAGATTAATAACTTGCAAATCCAAGAAGCAATTGATAATAAGGGGTTTGTGCGAATCTGGAGTGGCGGCTCCTCGGCGAGTAAGTGAAATCCCTCGACTGATCCATACGCAATGGACAGTGATTATGATAAACTGATTCTAAAAGTGCGAGGGGCGAAGATCAATGAGTGAGCTTGATAACCATGAAGCGCAATCAGATATTTGCAAAATATGCGGAATCAGGAGAATAGATCTATCCGAGAATCCCCAATCGTGCATGTGCAGTCCGTGTCGTGAAGAAAAAATCCGATACCCGATTCCCAAGATTTTTTACGTTGTTGTTCCTATTCTGATCGTTTTGATTTGCATCGCGATGTTGCAATTCCCATCCGGCATCAAGATGTATAAAACATATAAGAATATAGATAAAAGAGTGGCCGACGGGTATGTCGGGAGCTCACTTATCGATTTGACCGGCATTCTCGAAAAATATCCGAATTCCCTTAATCTTGCGATTAAAGCAACGGACATTGCGATGGAACATGGCTATTATGACTATGCTTCGTATTATATTTATACGTACATCGAAGGAAAGACGTTAGAAAACGTCACTTACAACAGGATTACCCATTATTCTAACCAATTAAACACCTACTACAATACTTCGGACGCCATTCAAAAGATTTTTGCAGCTTCGTCCGAGGAGGCTGTTGAAATGGAGCCGGAAGATTATATGGCACATGTTGAGTCGCAATTAACAGATCTTCTGCTCGACATCAAATATGACCGGGCGTTGGTTTATTATACTCTCGGCTATATTGAACCGGACAATGCAAAGCGAACGGAGTATATGCAGGAATGTCTCCGTATTGATTCAACATATCTGGATGCGACTGCCCAGATTGCCAGTATTTATCGAAGACAGGGAGATCTTGTAACAGCCAGAAAGCTTTTGGAAAGCGCATATCAGAGAAACAAGGAAGACAGCTCGATTCTCAGGAATCTGGCAATTGTTGAAATGCTTGAAGGAAATCTTGCGCAGGGACTGATCTATGCCGAAGATGCATATAAAAACTATGCGGAGGGTGACTATGTTGCCGACACATATATTACTGCTCTTTATAGCAACGGACAGGCGGAATCGGCAAAACAAGTGAAGGCGGAGTGTGAGGGAAAGAATTTCTATTTTGATGAAACGCTGGAATTCTTTTTGGACGGAAGCATTTCGCTAGAAGATTATTATGTTGACTAGGAGGCCGATAATATGATCATTCCAGGCATTTTAATAGCTGTTTTGACTTTCCCCGGCGTAATCGTTCATGAACTGGCCCATCAGATTTTCTGCAGACTTTGCAGGATTCCCGTTTATAAAGTGAAATATTTCCAATTTGCCAATCCGTGCGGGTATGTGATCCACGAGGCAACGGATAACCCGATGAAGAATTTTCTTTGTGCAATGGGACCGTTTTTTGTAAATACAATAATCGGTATGCTCATCATTCTGCCTGCGTCGGTTGATATTTTCTTATTCAGATCCCTTTGGGGTACACACCCGCTGAAGTTGCTTCTTGCATGGGTTGGATTTTCGATCCTGATGCATGCTTTCCCGAGCACGGGAGACGCGGATTCAATGGTGAAAAGTATCCTTAAAAATACTTCTGTGTCCATGCCGGTGAAGATCGTTGTCGCGCCGGTCATCGGACTTGTTTATTTAGGCGCTTTCGGCTCTGTCGTCTGGCTGGATGCACTTTATGCATTCGGAATGGCAATCGTCGCTCCGCTCCTGCTAATGCCATTTTTTTAACCCGGCCGGGATCCCGGGAGGGTAATTCTTACATCATCGGTGAGAAAATCCGCAGCAATAAACCAAATGCGTTGCGCAGTATGCCGCCCTTCCGGATTTCTTCGATCGACACGCGGCAACTTTCTGAAATTGCTTTTTCGATATCCTTTTTTACTTCCGAAACGACATGATTTCCCGAAAGCCATACACCATCTTCATATTGAATATAGAAACTCCGGTTATCCAGATTGATCGAGCCGATGAGCGCATGCGCATCATCGACGACGATCATTTTTGCATGCATCATACCGGGAAGGTAACGGTATATTTCAATGCCGGCCTCGATCAGCGGAAGAAAATGGCTGCGCGTGACCTCAAAAACGTACCAATGATCCAGCCGCCATGGGACCAAAAGCGCGATTCGAACGCCGCTTTTCGCGACACGGCAGAGCGTATCGATGAAGTTTTGCGATACGGCCAGATAAGGGGTTGTGATCAATACGGAGCTGCCGGCGGTCTCAACCATGCGAAGGATTACCCCCTCTGCAGTGTTTTGCGGATTATTGAAAGGTCCGTCGTCAAACACATGACAAATGCCGCGTCCGATTCCCGGAACCGAAGGACGAAACGAAGCGTATGAGTCGCTCAGAAGCGCAAGCGTCTGATCCCACATGTTGATGAAAGAAACAGACATTCCGAATACCCCGCAGCCGTTCAGGCGGATTCCGGTATCCTTCCAATATCCGAGCGGAGAAGTGTAGTTTGCATACTCATCAGCCAGGTTAATTCCGCCGGTATACCCGATATCTGAATCGATAATGATGTATTTCTGATGGTTTCGATAATTTAAATATAAGTTATTGAGATACCGATGCGTCGGATTGAAGAACTGTATTTTTACACCCTGCTTCCGGAAATCTTCAGCCATTTTATCGGAAATACTGAATAGTGTTCCCGCATCGTCCAGTAAAATCCGGATATCCAGTCCTGCGGCGGCCTTTTTAAGAAGTGCTTCCTGAAACCGGTCCCAGAGTCTGCCCTCGCGACAAATAAAGAAGGACATAAATATAGTTTTCTTTGCACGGGAGATGTCTTTCAGACAGTCCTCGAAAAGCGCTTCACCGCTAGGGTAATATTTCATTCCGGTTCCCCGGGAAACAGGGAAGCCTTGATTGGTCAAATAATCAGAAATCAATCGGATCGACGGAGTCGTGTGCATTTCTTTTCCGGACGGAAACGAATCCTGCCGGGTCTCGGCTGCGTAGTCCGACAGTGCTTTCGTCGCTGCCTTCTGAGAACGGTGCTCGAGACTGTGCCGCTTTTTGCCGTGACGGGGCAGACCCCACATGATGTAAAGCAAAATACCGAAAGCCGGGAATACGGCAATTAAGATAATCCAGAACACCTTTGTCGAGGGATTATCATGACGAACAGACACATATCCGCACATGGCCAGCGCCATAATATACAGCCCGATCACTACGATAACGGACCTGCTTTGAAGAAACACAGACAGTAAGCCGATCAGCAGCAATTGCAATCCGAGAAACACTGCCAATATGATCAGGCGCGTCGTCGCGTTGAAAAACAGCTTTCTCGAAACGGGACGTTTATGGGACATGTTTACTCCTATAATCCAAATTGAATAAGCCTGTGATATGTCCTTATTGTATCGCAATTTTGCAGGAATCGGGAGGTCTTGATCCGACGGTTATGACTTTGCTTGAGCGGTGGTTTGCGCAATGTTAGAATGCTTATTATAATCGTCGGAAGCATGCGATCGTTCGGGAGGTAACCTGATGCCGAGAAGTCTTCAAATCCTTCATGCAGCCGATTTTCATCTCGGATCGCCGTTTTCGACGCTTCCGCAATCCAAGGCGGCGGTTCGGAGAGCCGAGCAGCAGGATACTTTTCTGGATATGATCCGACTCTGCGAGGAGAAAAGCGTGCAAATCCTGCTGATTGCCGGTGATCTTCTGGATGCCGTTCGGGTATCCGCGGAGCAGCAGCGCCTTTTGATTCAAGCTTTTTCGAGAATAAAGGATACGCATGTCTTCATCTCTCCGGGTAATCACGATCCTATTTATAAGTCTTCCCCTTATGAGACAATCGAGTGGCCGGAGAATGTGCATATTTTTAAAGGTTCGTGGGAAGGCATGCGCGTCGAGAGTTTGAACGCCGTTATATGGGGCGCTGCTTTTCGCTCGGCCAGACAGCTCCCGACACTGTGTCCACAGGATTTCCGGGTTTCCTCTTTCGAAAAGACGGATGCAGAAACAATACACTTGGGTGTGGTTCACGGTGAGTTGATTCGCGGTAAGCGGAAAGAGACCGCATATAACCCGATCCGGATGGACTTTATTGAAAACAGCGGGCTTGATTATCTCGCTCTCGGTCATATTCATGACGCTTCCGCGATTACCCGGTCGGGAAGAACCCGCTTCGCATACTCGGGTTGTCCGGAAGCAAGAGGATATGACGAGGCCGGACCGCGCGGTGTATATATCGGCACTGTCGGTAAAAGCAAAGTCAGCCTCAAGTACGTCTGTCTCAACAAGCGGAATTTTTATACGCTGACAGTTCCGGTGGATGGCTGCGGGACACAGGGCGAGCTTTTCGAGACGGTTCGCATTTTTTTGGAAGAGAAGTATTCCGATGATTTTGAGCGGTCGGCATATCGGCTGACGCTCGTTGGCGCTGTGCCGCAGGATTTTGTTCCGAATACGGAAGCACTTCGAAACAAGTTGAAGGAACTGTGCTTTGATGCAAGGGTTTACGATGCAACGACGGCGATGATTGATCCGCAGAGACTGCGTGCGGAAAAATCGCCTCGCGGCGTATTTGTCGATAAGCTTTTGTGTGATAAAGAAAAGGCGATGGCTTCGGGCGATGAAGAGCTTGTCGCGTCGATTGATCTTGCGCTGAAGTTGGGTCTCCGATCGTTTGAAGGAGAGGTGCATTATCATGAAGATATCTAAGATCCATATCGCTTCTTTCGGAAAACTTCGGGATTACTCCGCTGAATTTGAAGGCGGACTCAACTGTATAGAGCGTGAAAATGAATTCGGGAAAAGCACGATTCTGGCCTTTGTCCGCGCAATGTTTTACGGGTTTCCGCCCAAATCAACCTCAAATGTCAAGGACTACAGTCGCGGTAAGTACACGCCCTGGGGAACCAAGGGTTTTGGCGGCTCTATTTCTTTCCGGCATGAGGGCAGGGACTACATTCTTGAAAGAACGTTTTTCGCGCGAAAATCCGAAGATCACGTCTCCCTGAGCGACGCGAGAAGCGGCGCGCAAATCGAGCCGGGCGACCGCGAAATCGGGGAGTTCCTTTTTGATATCGGAGAGGCAGAATTTGTAAACACGGTGTTTGTCGGACAAATGGCATCCGGCTTTACGGCTACCGGAAGAAACACAGAATCCGTGTCGGAAAGATTAACCAATCTGGCTGCGACCGGCAGCGAAACCTATTCATTTGATACGGCGGATAAAAATTTGAAGGAAGCCGCGGCGGCACTGCTTGCCCTGAGGGGTAACGGCGGGCGAATCCGAGAACTTGAGAAGGAAAGGGAAGGTCTTCTTGAGGAGCAACAGCAAGCGGATGAGCAGATGCTCCGACTCGAAGAAGTAAGCAGCCGGATCGATATACTGAGCCTTGAGTGCGAACGGATCATTACAGAAGAACAGCGACCTGCGGGAGCAAGAAGAGCCGCCCTGAAAATCCAGATTGAAGATGCCGTCGCAAAGTTAAAAACCGTCGAAGCAAAGAGAATCGAGACTCTGGGACGTCAGAAATATCTGGCGGACATCATTTTCAGACAGCAGGAACACGAAAGAACAATGAGACAGCAAGCCTTACGCCGGGAAGAGTATATCCGTCAAATTGAGGCGGAATCCGTGCAGGCCGGCAAGGAACTCTCCGAAACCATTTCAACAGAAGAAAAATGCAGCGAGAATTATGAGGTACAACTGAATTCGCTTTTGGAACGTCAGAGAGCTGTATCGGAACAACTGCTGACTGCCGAAAACAGCCATCGCACAAAGGAGCAGGCAATATCTGCGATTCAAACCGAAATCAAAGAGGTGTCGGGTTTTACCGATCCATCAGCCGGGCGCGGTGCTGAAATTGAAAAGTATCGGCGCAATGTTCTTCTCGCCGCGGGAACGGTTGCCGTCTTACTTGTCATTGCCATAACAGGCGGAATTATAGCCGTCATATCAAACCGGCCGCAGTGGATGTGGACCTTGATGCTTATATCCCCGGCAACAGGAATTTTCTCCCTGACTTATTTTGCCGTTATGCGGCGCAGAAAAGAATACATGAAACAACGTACGATCATGGAGAAGTATTCTGCGCAGCTTGAACAGTGTAACAGAGAGTCATCTGAACTGAGCGGAAAAGAACAGGAGCTCCGCATGCAACTTGACAATCTCAAGACACAGTATAATGCGGTCAGGGAGCGTGAGAAGATAGAGAAAGAGCATTATCGCGAAAAACGGGACAGTCTGTCAACCCGCATTGAATCCCTTACAGTCCGCCTCAAGAACATCCGCGCGGAGGAGCAAGTATCTGATTCCGCAGATAGTGAAATGCGGTTTTCTACTGAAGCAGACTCGGCGGACCGGGTGGATCCGAATGAGGAACTTGCGTATATTTCCAAAGAATTGGGTCACATCGATGCTCAAGTAAGAGATACGGATGCGCTGATACGTGCGTTGCAGCAAGAAGATCAAAGACAAAAAGCGGCAGAGGATATGGCGGGCAACTCGATAGCCGCTCACCGCGAGGAAATAGCACATCTTTCCGGCGGCCGCGAGAAAATTGAGAGTCATCTTCCGGTGCGATCCGAGATAGAAGAGAAGATACTGTTGACTGAAGAAAGAATTGAGCGAGCCCGTGCATACCACCGGTCGCTTCTGATTGCCGGCGATGCGATGAAATCAGCATCCGACGAAATGGAACGCATTTTCGCACCCAAAGTGAATGAGCTGGCCGGCAAGTATCTTTCTGTGCTGACCGGCGGAAGATATTCGTCCATCCGGTTCGACAGAGATTTTCATGTAGAAGTGGCAACCGATGCAGATGTTTCTTTCAGGAATTCGGACTATTTCAGCGGTGGAACCGTTGACCAGATTTATCTTGCACTCCGGCTTGCAATATCCGATTTGATTCATCCGGAAGGTGACAAGATGCCGCTGTTACTTGACGACGCGCTTGTCCAGTACGATGATAAGAGAGCCATACACGCGGTTCGACTGTTGACCCAATTATCAGTGCATCGTCAAATAATCTTATTCACATGCCATAATCACACATCGGAACGAATCCGTGATGCCGCCGGGGAGATGAAGAAGGCATGAAAAAAGAGCAAACACCGATAATCAGGAAGAGAAGCGAGGACCTTCCGCCCAAAGGAATGGGAGACGTTTGCTCGAAAGTGATACTTTTTATTGTATGTGCGGTTCTCGGAATTCTTGTGATATCCCAGTGGGTGTCTTTGAGGCAAACTCCTGAAGAAAAACTCGTCGAAGGGAAAACAATCAGCGAGCTTAAAGAGGATTATTTAAATCTTGAGGCTAAGAATCGAATTCTGCTTGAACGAAATCGGGAACTCACGTCAGCCTTCGAAGAACTGGAAGAAATCGGAACGGATGACAAAGAACTTGAGAGACTGCTCCGGCAGGAAGCGTCGAATGCCCGTAAACTTGCGGGCCTTGAAACCGTTACCGGCGGCGGCATTATCATTACGATCGAACCGGATGTAGCCTACCCGATATCATCCAATATGCTGATTCAAATGGTGAATGAGCTGAAAGCTTCGGATGCTTCCGCCATTACCGTAAACGGACAACGATTGGTTGCCATGAGTGAAATCCGTGATACCATTTCCGGTTTTTCTGTAAATCGTGTATCCTTTTCATATAGCGACCCGATCGTCATTGAAGCTCTCGGTGAAGGTGTCGATTTGTTTAATGCTCTTTCGATGGTCGGAGGCGTTCTCGACAAGTGGGAAGACAGCCATATTGACGTGAAGGTGGATATCGCCGACAATTTGATTATGCCCCCGCTTGCCGACTGGCAAATCGAGTACATGGATCCGGTTGCCACAGGGGATGCGGCAAATATGCCTTGATACCGCGGAGGATCTTGATGAGACGAGACGTGATCGCAAACGTTTTCCTGTTTTTCACAGCATTTTCGTTGCTGCTTATCTTTCGGTATCCGGTATACTTCTCGTATGGTCAGATATTTTTTCGAGCTGTATCTATTCCCGAGCGGATTTTCAGCGTTATTTTCATTCTTCTCTGGCTCGCCCTGTGCGTGTATGCAGCGTACTTCAAAAGAATTTATTTATTAATCGGCGGCATTCTATACGGACTGCTGCCCTATTTACCGGGTCTTTTTATTCCGATGCTGACGGCAAAACAGCCGGTTGCGAAACCGGATCTTATCACCACATTTACGATCAGCATTCTGAAGAGGATATATGAAATAATAAATGCCCCGTTTGTCGGTGTATCGGTTCTGTTTCCTCCGGGGAAAGCAGTCGGGTTGGGCAAGCTGCTCTTACCGGTTCTGCTGTTCACATATATCGGAACGCACCTTTTCCGTTTTTATCGAAATGCATATCTGGCGGAAAAGTTGCGCCTTGACGACACATCCTTCACTGCACCCAAACCGGCTCCGAAGACCGTGTCTCCCGTCGAGACGGACACAGAGGAGAAGCTGCAGGATTCTGTGCGGCCGGCTTCCGAATTGCTAACGGTATCTCCCCCGGAAGATGAACCGGTTTCAGACGGGGAACCCCTGCCTGACCCGCCTGCGGACGAGCCGATATTACTGCCTCCTCCGCAGGTCCCTGATGAGCCAATCCGGCTGTCTTCTCCGAAGGTTACGGACGAGCCAATCCCGCCGGAAACCCCGGTCGAGATTGTTTTTGAGAAAACGGACCCTGTCATGTCTTCCGATTCGGGCGAAGAAAATGATCCGGATCATACCCTTGTTCATCTGCCGCTAAATCAACCCATCAAAAAGAAGCGCAGTGTAAAGCCAAGACAAGAAGAGGAAGAGGCGCCTAGAGACTTGTAATTCGGCTTTAATCCATATACAATATGAAATACCATGAAATGTCATTTTGAAAATTAGGAGCGGGCGGAGGTTGATATGTCAAACAACAAATCATTTTGGAGGGCCTGGTTGGAAGGCTTACATGATAAAGACAGTCATCCTTCCGAACCCGGAGCCGTAGTCGGGAAAGCGGATCCTCTGGAAGAGGGTCTTGAAGAATTATCGTGGTTTGATTCCGGTAAAGCGGCGATCAGGAGATTTCGCAAGAAGACACAATCACTGGGCGAGGAAATCGGTAACAGTATTACCCACGGCGTCATGGCGGTATTCATGCTGTGCATCCTGCCGTATGCCGCGATTCGATCCTATCTCCAGGCACCTCCGGGAAAAGGAACACTCGATTCGTTCGGCGTCTCGGTCTTTGTCATCTCGGTCTTTCTGATGTTCCTGGCTTCGACCATATATCATTCCATGGCTCACTCGACGCTGCACAAAGCCGTCATGAACCGGATCGATCACATCATGGTCTATGTGGCGATTGCAGGAACCTATACACCGATCTGTTTGTCCGTAATCGGCGGAGCGTGGGGTATAGGTCTGTGTATCGCACAGTGGACGCTGGTACTTGCCGGCGCGATATTCAAATCTCTCGCTTTTTCGACCACCATTCGCTCCAAAATCTTATCTGTCGCCATATATCTCCTTATGGGTTGGATGGTGGTTCTTTGCTTGCCGATTTTCTGGGAGGCTGCAAGCCGCCCGACCTTCTGGCTGGTCGTCGCCGGCGGCCTAAGCTATACGGCCGGTGTGGTCTGCTATGCCATGAAGTTTAAGTTTTCGCACATGGTCTGGCATTTCCTGGTGGACTTCGGTGCGATCTGCCATCTGCTCGCGATCGTATTCTTCATGAGGTAGTCCGGTTAGAAATCATGAACGGTACACTATCGGAGTGATGTCCTTTTACGCGGTAAATACCCGGTAATTGAAGTTTTGTCAAAATAATGTTATGCTCAATCAATCACATGACACCGCCAACCTCGAAGTTTGTGAACCAGAATCACCTTCGAATCGCGGCAACCGGATACGCCGGCACAAAGAAGATGAATCTGATGGATCAGATCACAAAGGAGAATTAACATGGCGGACAAGACACTCGTATGCAAGGACTGCGGAGCATCATTCACATTTACAGATGCGGAACAGGCATTCTACAGGGAGAAGGGATTCGAGAACGAACCACAGAGATGCTCCGATTGCAGAATAGCCAAGAAGAGAGCCAGAGGAAACTCAGGCGCAAGGGGTGACCGTGAAATGTTCCCCGCAACATGCGTGGAATGCGGACAAGAGACAACCGTTCCTTTTAAGCCGAATCCGGACAAACCCGTTTACTGCAAGGATTGCTACCAGTCACGCGGAAGATAAACGAATCGTTTTCATTCCGATATTTATTCAAAGCAAAAATGACCTGCGTTTGAACGAATTCAAGCGCAGGTCGTTTATTATATAGACATTCGTTTTTATGGGCGGGAAGCCGATTGAGATTGGACATTTTGCGTGCTTCCGTTCATCTCTTGATTTGTTTCTTGATTCGTCTCCCCACTTGCTTCTTGATTCGTCTCTCTGTTTGTTTCTTGAATTGTCTCCCGATTTGATTCTTGATTCGTCTCTTTGTTTGCTTCTTGATTGGTCTGATGTGATTCAGATCCCTGAGCGTCTCCGTTAGATGCTTTGTTTGTTTCCTTGTTCTGTTCAGTTAAGGCAGAGCCGCCGGGCACTTCTGACGGATCGGAAGCAGACGGGTTCAATTTGTTTTTCATGCCTGTCTGGTTCTGCTCTTGGTTCTGAAGGAGTTGCTGAACCAAATCACCGAGAGGCGCATCTGCGATGGATTCTTCGTCCCAATTTTGATTCTGGTACCGGGACTGATCCAAAAGCATCTGTCGGCCGATGGAAAGAGTATTCTTTTTGGCATCCTTAACGACGTTTTCATCATTGGAGTAAAGCACGCGTACGGCAACGCCATGAAGGGCATCTTCGCCTTGCGAACCTTCCATGCTTGTAAGAGCAGCGGTGAAATCGGATTCGCCGGCCGGTATCACTGCGGAAAGAAGCACTGTCTTTACATCATACTGATTATTCTTCAGAACGGTTGTCCAAAGCATTACAGCATCTTTCCAGTTCAGACCTTCCAGCTTTTGACCTTCCAATAATGCCTCCGCTTCACTGTTCATTGCTTTTGCGGTAACGACATCAAGATCACGATTCAGTGAGAGTTCAAGACTGGGATTCACATCGATCGATAGTTTTGCATATACCTGATTTTTCGTAACACTTTGCCCGATGAATACCCCCAGAGAAATGACGAGTAATACACTTACGGCAATCAAGGCATATTTGAATGTGCGTGATAATCCGAATTGCTTATTGCTTTCTCTATCCGTTTCCATAATAATCTCCTCTCCGACATTCATGTCCGGTTGTAATCTCCGTCTTACCATTTGGCAATCAGAGGTGTAAATGTAAGCATGTGTTCTGTCTGTACTGATTACAGTTCCTTTTATCATGACATCGTCTCCTTTTCGTATGAGTTCAAATAGAATTGAATTGTCTGCAGATTACTTCTAATCAGCAGTGTGATAAGAATGATATTGGCGCGGTTCTTCTCAATCGTTTTGATCGGGATCTGACATCGGCGAGCCAATTCCGCGCCGGGCAGATAATGTTTTTCGATGAAAGTTTGGTACAGCATTTCATCTCCGGAAAGTGTTTTGGCAATCTTGATGCACATGATCTGACTGTCACGATGCCGGGGAAATTTTGACGTCATCTTCTGAATGCTTAAGTCAAATTGTTCCAGTTGAGCCTCCAGGTGAATAAGAGAGTCACGAACTTCCATTTTTTCGGTGAAGGATACGCTTTGGGGATCCATATATTGCTCTTCGAACGGTTGACCTTCCGCTGTTTTTAGGTCAGAGAAGGGGTGCTCGGGTGTGTGTTTTTTCTGATATCTCATCCAATCGAACAGCCGGTGTTTCACGAGTAAATAGGCGTAACTAAAGAACGGTACGTTGGCATTGAAGCGGAACTTGTCGACGGCTTGATTGAAAGCGTAGAGTGCAATCGAAAAGATGTCATCATTCTCTGCATAAAAAGAATGCGTGGTTCGACGGACCCAGTGCTTAATTTCCGGAATACTGTCCGTCACAAAACGGTTGCGAAGTTCCGTATCGCCTGCCTGATTTTTTTCGATGATTTTCTCCGGCTGATCAGGTCGTTGAAACATCTTGTCCTCCTTTAGATTGATTCGAGGTCCTCTACCATTATCATACGCCGCGCAGCTACGATTTCGGAGGGTGTACCGGTCTGAATTGAAAAAATCGCTTCATAATCAGATCAAACAGGGCGAAATGATATTGACATATGCCCAAAACCGACTATACTGTAATTGACATATGCCCATAATCAAAGGAGATGATATAATGCCGGGACGAGATGGAACAGGACCAAACGGAACAGGACCTAATGGAGCGTGGGCTTGCGGAAGGGGACGATTTAGCGCAAACGGATTCCGGGGAATGAATTATGCCCCATGTTATCGTAGATTCAGATACCCGATTGCTAAGGGTACGGACGAGGTTGACGACGCAGTGGATGAATTAACGGCGCTGAAAGCAAACGCAGCTTATTTGGAAATGAAGCTTAAAGAAATTAACAAGAGAATTGAAGCGCTGACGTAACCGATCGCGAGGATTAGATTATGCCCAGACCGATGAAGTGGAGAAAAGTGTGTTGCCTTCCCGGCACCAATGAATTTGGTCCGATGAACGGAAGGGGATCATTACCTGAGACAATTCTGATGGCGGTTGACGAATATGAGACGATTCGCCTGATTGATCTTGAAGGCCTGACGCAGGAAGAATGTGCCGAGCAAATGAATGTTGCCAGGACAACGGTTCAGCGTATTTACTTTGAAGCCCGAAAAAAGATTGCCGAATCATTGGTTTTGGGGAAAGTTCTTAAGATTGAAGGCGGCGAGTTCCGATTATGTGACGGTAGCGGCAACGAGTGCCACAGAGGTACATGCCATCGATTCAGAGGCGGATGAAAAATTGAAGGAGAATAACATGAAAATAGTCATTCCGATTTCAGAAGATAAAGAGGAAGCGGAAATTTGTCCGTCATTCGGACGTGCCCCGTTCTTTTTGATGATCGACACTCAAACAGGCAAGAAAAATCGGTTCGAAAATTTGGCGGCATCCAGTGCCGGCGGGGCAGGCATTGCGGCGGCACAAATCATCGTGGATCAGGGTGCTGAGGCGGTCCTTGCTCCGAGATGCGGTGAAAATGCCGCAAAAGTGCTTGTCGCCGCAAACATCAAACTGTTTAAGACCGTCGGCGAGTCGATCACGGAAAACATCGACGCATTCAATGCAGGCAGTCTGTCTGAACTTGATAATATCCATCCCGGGTTTCATCATCACGGAGGTTAAACATGCGTCTTGCGGTTTTGAGCGGGAAAGGCGGCACGGGCAAGACGCTTCTGTCGGTTAATATCGCGGCAGTTGCGGAGAAAGCAACTTATGTGGATTGTGATGTTGAGGAACCGAACGGACACCTCTATTTTCGATCCGACGAAAAAAAGAAGACACCGGTATTCAGGAATGTCCCTGTTGTGAATGACGATCTTTGTACCGGGTGCAGGACTTGCGTTGATTTCTGCCGTTTTCATGCGCTTTCGATGACAGGAGAAAAGGTGCTCGTCTTTGAGCAAGTGTGTCATTCGTGCGGCGGTTGTATCGAATTGTGTCCTGCCGGAGCCATGTCAGAAGCAAAGCGCCTGATCGGAGAAATTTCGGAAAGCACATATGGGAATGTTCGGGTTTTGTCCGGCGAAATGAGAACCAAAGAAGCCTTTGGCATTCCGATTATTAAAACACTTTTCAAGCAACTGACGGACGAAGATGACTATGTTGTGGTAGATTGTCCGCCGGGCAGTGCTTGTGCGGTGATGGAAAGCATTAACGATGCGGATGTGTGTGTGCTGGTTGCGGAGCCGACCATTTTCGGCGCTCATAACCTGAATATGGTCGTTGCGCTGGTAAGGCTTTTTCAGAAGCCATTCGGTGTAGTTCTGAATAAATGTGAGGCAAGTGATAATCCCTCCGAGCAATATTGTAACGAGAATGGCATCCCGGTAATTGCACGTATCCCTTTCGATTCGGAACTCGGTGCACTGCATTCGGAGGCTAAAATCGCGGTTAATGAAAACCCGAAATACCGGGTGCTTTTCACACAGATTATTACAGGCGCAAATGCACTTTTGCTGAAAGCAGGTGCTAAATGAAGAAACTGCTTGTATTGAGCGGCAAAGGCGGAACCGGGAAGACAACCGTCACGGCGGCATTTGTTTCTCTTTCAAAATCACAGGCATTCGCGGACTGCGATGTGGATGCGCCGAACTTACACCTTGTGATGCAACAATTGCCGACGCCGCTGATATCGGATTACTTTGGCATGGGGAAAGCGGTGATTGATGAATCCCGTTGTATTTCATGCGGAGTATGCACGGAGAAATGCCGGTTCGATGCCATCAGCCAGAAAGATGACTTGCCGGCTCGGGTAAACCCTTTTTCGTGTGAAGGTTGCGGTCTTTGCGAGGCTGTCTGTCCGGTCAACGCAATCGATATGAAAGACGACATTGCGGGGGGTTTGATGCTTTACAGAATCAAGGCTGATAAGGATACCCAAGCGATCTTCTCGACGGCCGAACTGAAAATGGGCAGCGGAACCTCCGGCAAACTGGTTTCTGAAGTGAAGAAGCAACTGTTTTCGGAGGCTTCCGAAGAAGCGGAACTTGCACTGATTGACGGCTCGCCGGGGATTGGATGCCCGGTTATTGCGTCCATCAGCGGTGTTGATTATGTACTCATTGTTGCGGAACCCTCTGTGTCCGGCATCAGCGATATGAAAAGGATTATTGAGACAGCGCAGTTCTTCGGGACAGGAATCGCCGTGTGTATCAATAAGGCGGATACTAATATTTTGCGAACAGAAGAAATCGAGAAGTTTTGCTCCGAAAATCATCTTCCTTTTGTCGGACGGATTCCATACGATGAGAAGGTTACGCAAATGACAAACGAAGGTAAAACCGTTGATTGCTCCGACGGACCTGCGGGTAAGGCGATTCTGGAGATTTTTCTGCAAATGAAACAGTTGCTTTAATACAAGAGGAGTAGTGAGAAATGATCGTCCGGATGCTTGTCGATAATGAAACTTCGAACAATGATCTAAAAGCCGAACATGGCCTGAGTATTCTTATGGAATTTGAAGAAAAAAAGATCTTGTTTGATTTCGGACAAAGCTTGATGCTTTTCGAGAATGCAAAGGCAATGGGGGTAGATCTCTCCGATGTTGATTATGCAGTTTTATCTCATGGTCACTATGACCACGGAGGCGGGTTGAATCATTTTACGGATATGTGCCCGGAGACGCCGGTTTACATTCGTAAGGGGGCGGACGGAGGGCAATACGCACAACGCGAAAACGGAAGAATTGAGTATATCGGTCTTCCTCCGATCAACGGAAGCAATATTGTTTTTACGGGGGAAGAACATCAGATTGAAAACGGGGTTGTACTTTTTAGTGTCCCGAGGGCAAGCGGACCTGAGCCTTCCGGTAATCGGGTTCTCTTTCAGAAAAATGAATGCGGTGATTATGTCAGGGATTCCTTTATGCACGAGCAGAATCTATTGATCGAAAAAGATGGCGTGACAATGCTTGTGGCAGGTTGCGCGCATCGCGGCATCGTCAATATTCTTGAGTGGGTAAAGATTAAATACCACCTTGTTCCGCAGTTTGCAATCGGTGGATTTCACCTCAGACACACCTTGGATGATGAAGAAACGGAGTCCGTAGCGTTACATCGGATTGCAACTTATTTAATCGGAACGCAGGCAAAATACTTCACGGGACACTGTACCGGTTTGTCCGCATACCAAAAGCTTAAGGACATTATGGATGACCGCATCGAATATGCGGAAGCCGGAAGTGTTCTGGCAATATCGAAAGGAGTGATCAATTCATGAGTAAAGACTGCAATCAAACATGTTCAAGCTGTGGCGATGACTGCGCCGACAGGAAAGAGGAAAAGACGGATTTTTCCGCAAAGCTGAACGATTACAGCAGCGTTAAAAAAGTCATCGGCGTAGTCAGCGGTAAAGGAGGCGTCGGCAAGTCATTGGTGACTTCTCTTTTGGCATCTACAATGAATCGGCGCGGGCACACAACAGCTATTCTTGACGCGGACATCACGGGCCCCTCGATTCCGAAAGCGTTTGGAATCACTGAAAAAGCAAGAGGCAGCGAAGAAGGAATTTTTCCGATTGTCACAAGGACCGGCATCCGCATCATGTCGATTAATCTTCTTCTGGAAAATGAATCGGACCCGGTTCTCTGGAGAGGGCCGATTCTCGGCAGTACGGTAAAGCAATTCTGGACGGATGTTATTTGGAGTGATGTAGATTTCATGTTCCTGGATATGCCTCCGGGGACAGGGGACGTTCCGCTTACTGTTTTCCAGTCTATTCCCGTCGACGGAATCATCATAGTGACTTCGCCGCAGGAACTCGTATCGATGATTGTCTCCAAAGCGGTCAAAATGGCAAATATGATGAATATTCCGGTCATCGGTCTTGTGGAGAACATGGCCTATTATATGTGTCCGGACTGCGGCTCACGGCACGACATATTCGGGGACAGTCATGTCGAGGAAATCGCAAAAGAATATAACCTTGAGGTCTTGGCGCATCTCCCGGTCGATCCCAGAATTTCCAAAGCCTGTGATGAAGGACTGATCGAAAACTTCCCGGTCACTTGGCTGGACAGCATTGCGGAAGTACTTGAAAAAAACGTAACCAAAGAAAACCCGACAGACAGAAACGGAGGAAAGATAATGAAAATTGCCGTTGCAAGCGAAAACGGAATGGTTTGTGAACACTTCGGACATTGTGAAAGTTTCATCATTTTCGACACGGAAGAAAATAAAATCGTAAAAACCGAAAGCGTGCCCAATCCCGGACACAAACCCGGCTTTCTCCCCGTTTTTCTTGACGGTAAGGGCGTAAATGTAATTATTGCCGGCGGTATGGGCGGCGGAGCCGTCGATCTTTTCGATGAAAAAGGAATTGAAGTCATCACAGGGGCTCGCGGTGATGCAGGCAAAGCCGCCGCTGACTATCTGGAAGGTAAATTAATGTCATCGGGATCTGTTTGCCACGAGCATCAACACCACGATGAGTGCGGGCAATAAGATACCCGAGCAACAGGACACAAGCTAACATAGTTGCCTGACGGGAAAGATCCGGGACAAGAGACCGGATCTTTTTTATGTCACGGTAGTTTGCAAATCAGATATTACATTTGAAATATGCAAGTTATGGGCAGCAATCTTTCAAAAACGACAAAGCGCGATTGACTTTCCGGTCCGACGACTGTAAAATCATACCATTCAAATATCGGTTTCCGGTTGGGCAGGAAACTGCTTCAAGTTTTGAGCTTCAGGGTGGAGGGCTTACGTATAGTCCGAGACTCTTTTTTTTGATAAACAGGCAAGGAGATGTGAAAAATGAACGTGAATTTTACCGAAACGGTCCTTCGTGACGCGAACCAGTCCCTTGTTGCCACGAGAATGCCTTTCTCTGACTTTGAGGGTATCCTGGAGACACTCGACAAAGCGGGTTATTACTCGTTAGAGTGCTGGGGCGGAGCGACATTTGATTCGTGCCTTCGTTACCTGAACGAAGATCCTTGGGAGCGGCTTCGCAAAATAAAAGCCAAAGTGAAAAACACAAAACTTCAAATGCTCCTTCGGGGTCAGAATCTTCTGGGATATAAACCGTACCCGGATGATATCGTCCGGAAATTCGTCTCTCATGCTGTCCGGAACGGAATGGATATTTTGCGCATTTTCGACGCGCTCAATGACTTCCGGAACATTCAGGTTGCCGTTGATGAGACGCTCAAGCAGGGTGCTCACGCTCAAGGCTGCATTTGCTATACAACGAGTCCGATTCATAGTTTAGAAAAATACGCGGCCATGGGGAAAGAATTGGAAGCCCTGGGCGTCAACTCCATTTGCATCAAGGATATGGCAGGAATCATGGGACCTCAGGAAGCATATGACTTAATTAAGTCCTTGAAATCGAGTGTAAAAGTGCCGGTATTCCTCCACACGCATTCTACGACAGGCCTGGGTCCGATCACATATGAGCGTGCAATTGCGGCCGGGTGTGACGGAATCGACACGTCGATTTCCTCTTTTTCGGGAGGAACTTCACAGCCCTCCACGGAAACGATGAATTATGCGCTCAAGCAAATGGGACACACTTCGGGACTTGACGAGAAAGTGCTTAAAGAGATCAACGATTTCTTCAAACCGGTGAAGGCAAAATACATTGCGTCCGGGTTGATGGATGCCTTTGTCATGGGCACCGAGACGGACGCGCTTGTATACCAGGTCCCGGGCGGAATGCTGTCCAATCTGATTTCTCAGCTGAAGACCCAAAATGCCATTGATAAACTCGATGAGGTTCTTGCCGAGACACCCCGGGTCCGAAAAGATTTGGGATATCCGCCACTGGTAACGCCGATGAGTCAGATGGTTGGCGTTCAGGCAGCCGCCAACGTGATTTCGGGCGAAAGATATAAGAATATTTCCAAAGAAATAAAAGCATACCTGCGGGGAGAATACGGACAGGCACCGGGTGAGGTGGACGAGAGTCTTATCCATAAAGTGCTCGGAAACGATAAGCCGATCACCACCCGTTTTGCCGACTCGCTTGCGCCGGAATTCGAAAAAATCAAAACAGAACTGGGCGGCGTGGCGAGAAACGATGAGGATGTCCTCTCGTATATCGCTTTTCCGCAGATTGCTGAAAAGTTTTTTAAGGACAGAGAAGAGCGCGAGAGCCGTACCGTCACGTACACGATCGTGAAGAAATAGGAGGATCATGATGAGCGTATTGGAAAGTCTTCCTGTAGCACTGTTTGTGATCGCACTCGTATTTTCGGTTCTGGTTACGCTTTGCGGCTTGATCATGCTTTTTTCGTTCGTTATCCGGGCTGTCGAGAAAAGAAGAGCGCGTGCCAGTGTCCGATTGTCCCTGTCGGAACCCGTAACGGAATCCGAAGTACCGTTCTTCACAGGCGGGAGTCTAAAACTTCACAATGTGGACGAGCGGACGGCTGCAATGATCATGGCCATCGTCAGCGATGAATCGGGGATTCCGCTCTCGGAACTGCAATTCAAATCCATTAAAGCGAAAGAATCGAATAGTTCTATATAATCTGTCGGAGGAAATATATGATTTATGAAGTAACGATCAACAATAAAGTGTATGAAGTCGAAGTCGAAAAAGGAAAAGCGATCATTACACAGACTGAAAACGTCGCATCGCCAGCGGTAATGCCCGCGGTGCAAGCGGTAAAGGCCGCCGAGCCGGTGCCGGCCGCTGCTTCGACAAACGCCATCGGTGATGCCTCCGACGTGAGAGCACCCATGCCGGGCACGATTATGGATGTGTTTGTGAAAGCCGGTTCCAAAGTGAAAGCCGGCGACATCCTCCTGGTTCTGGAAGCCATGAAGATGGAAAACGATATTCTTGCGGCTTCCGACGGAATTGTCAATAAAGTCCTTGTCGAGAGAAACGCTTCGGTTTCAACCGGAGATATTCTTGTCACATTTCAATAAGGAGGGCTCACCATGTTTATTGATGCAATCAGGACAATATGGGAAACTTCCGGATTTGCCGCCATTACATGGCAGCAAATTGTCATGATACTTGTGTCCTGCATCTTGGTTTACCTGGCCATTGTCAAAAAATTCGAGCCGCTCCTGCTCTTGCCGATTGCGTTCGGAGTTCTTCTGGCGAATCTGCCCTTGACGGGGCTCATGGATGCGCCTGCTTCCGCCCACGAGGCCGGCGGGCTGCTTTACTATTTATATCAGGGCGTAAAACTGGGCATTTACCCGTCACTGATTTTTCTCGGTATCGGAGCGATGACCGATTTCGGACCGCTGATCGCAAGACCGGTAAGCCTTTTCCTCGGTGCCGCGGCGCAGTTCGGAATTATTATTGCGTTCATTGTGGCGATTGCTCTCGGGTTTAATCCGCAGGAAGCGGCTTCGATCGGAATTATCGGCGGCGCGGACGGACCGACGGCGATCTTTTTAACGACGAGGCTTGCGCCGCACCTGCTGCCGGCAATCGCGATTGCGGCGTACTCATATATGGCACTGATTCCGCTGATTCAGCCCCCGCTGATGCGCGGACTGACCACAAAAAAAGAACGCGCGATCAAGATGGCTCAGCTCCGCGAAGTATCCAAACTCGAAAAGATTTGTTTTCCGATCGTCGTTACGATCCTTTGTGTGTTGCTGCTTCCTTCGGTCGCGCCTCTCATCGGTATGCTGATGCTGGGAAACGTTTTTAAAGAATCAGGCGTCGTCGAGCGCCTTTCATCCACGGCGCAGAATGCCTTGATCAATATTGTTACGATTTTCCTGGGGGTCACGGTCGGCGCAACGGCTAAAGCGGAGACTTTCTTGAAGCCGGAGACACTCAAGATCATCGGGCTCGGACTGATGGCGTTCATGTTCAGTACGGTCGGAGGAATTCTTTTCGGTAAAGTGATGTGCTTTCTGTCCGGCGGCAAAATCAATCCGCTGATCGGTTCGGCGGGTGTATCGGCAGTGCCGATGGCCGCCAGAGTGTCGCAGACTGAAGGTCAAAAAGCCAACCCGGGCAATTTTCTTTTGATGCATGCCATGGGTCCGAATGTTGCCGGTGTAATCGGTTCCGCGGTGGCGGCGGGTGTTCTGCTTTCGCTTTTCGGTTGATCGTTGCGCGATATCAGGCTCTCTTGAATCGTATGTACATTTATCATTTTTGATGTTTTCTCAATATCAAAAATGGTGCATAATAAACGTTGAAAATACTTCCGTCCGGATGCAGAGAGGTGTACTTTATGCAGGCCATGAAACTTTTAGTTCTGGTACTCAGCAAATACGAAAAATTGGATAAACTGCTGACGGCGCTCAACGATCAGGGAATCAGAGGCGCAACGGTGATCAATTCAACCGGCATGGCTCAAGTGCTGTACAGCAAGGAATCGGACCAGATGTTCGGATCACTCAGAGCTTTTCTGAATCCTGAAAGAGATGACAACCGAACGGTTTTCATGGTATTGGACGATGAGAAAATTGAAACCGTTAAAAAGACTGTCAATAAAGTGTTGGGGTCGCTGGACAGTCCGGGGACCGGGATCATGTTTGTAATCCCTGTTCTGGATTTTGAGGGAATCGGGACCGTCTGACACGCGACCTGCATTAAACTATTTTCAACAGAAGGAATAACATGTTTCAAATGAATACGCTGGTTTATCTTTCAATTCTGCTTTTAGCCGGACTGTTGTGCGGTCGTTTGGTTAAGCAAGCAAAACTTCCCAACGTTACCGGATATTTGATTGCAGGGTTGCTGCTCGGGCCATATGTCCTGAAAGTAATTCCCTCCGCTTCCATTGAGAATTTCAGTGTCCTTTCGGATATTGCACTTTCTTTTATCGCTTTTACGATCGGGAGTGAGTTTAAAATCAGCTATTTCAAGCGGGTCGGAATGACACCGGTTGTGATTGCTATTTTTGAAGCACTAATTGCTGTTTTCCTGGTCCTGGGTGTACTGCTACTGGCCGGGTTTGACCCCGCTTTTTCTCTGGTTCTTGCTTCAATTGCCGCCGCAACAGCACCGGCAGCGACGGTTATGGTTGTGAAACAGTACAAAGCAAAAGGCCCGGTCACGGAAATGCTGATGAGCGTCGTCGCTTTGGATGACGCTGTCGCTTTGATCGGCTTTGGATTTGCCGTTACCCTTGCAAAAGTGATCAGCGGATCAAGTGCCGTAAGCAATGTTGCGCTGTCCGTGCTGAGGCCGTTCGGTGAAATACTGCTCGCTTTGGCCGTTGGTTTTCTGGTGGGTGTTTTAATGAAGATTCCGATCCGTTTTTTCAGGAAGAACGGGAATCGAATGATTATTATATGCGGAATGGTTTTCCTTTCCGGAGGCATTGCAATGATGCTTGGAGTTTCGGCACTGCTGGCATGTATGGCCACGGGCGCTATGTTCTGCAATATATGCAACGAAAGCGACGAAATCGCGAAACTTTCCGATTACATCACGCCGCCGATATTTCTGCTGTTTTTTGCGGTTTCAGGCGCTCAGCTGAATATTTTCATCATTCCCACGATCGGAATTGTGGGCTTGATCTATGTCATCTTCAGAGTAATCGGAAAAATGGGAGGCGCTTATATCGGTGCAAAAATCATGAAGGCCCCGGAAGCGGTTTGCAAGTATCTGGGACCGGCATTAATTCCTCAGGCCGGAGTAGCCATCGGCTTAATCAGTGTGTCTCAGACAGTGGTTCCGGAGTATGCTCCGCAAATCCGGGCAGTTATCCTTTGCGGAACAATGATATATGAAATTATCGGCCCTGCGGTCGCCAAAATGACCCTTGTAAAAGCGGGAGAAATTTCAAAAGGTTAATTATAGGCCAAAGCAACACGAATTACTTGAATTCTGTCAATATAGCAATAGTTTGACAGTTCAAGCAGTTATCATTTTGCCCGTCATTGTGGTAGTATATTATGGAAATATTGACATCCTTTTACTTATAAAAAATGTCCTGAAGAGGAGACCGATATGCCGTCCGCACAGATCAATTCAGTTGTCGAGACCGAGAAGCAAGCATGGCAAATCGAGCAGGATGCCAAAGATGCCGCAAAAGGAATTGCCGAAGCAGCTGTTGAAGATGCCAGAGCGCGTGTATCAGCAATCAAAGTATCTGCGGATGCGCAGATAAAAGAGATCGAAAATACCACCCGTGAGCAATCGGAGCAATTCATGAAAGAGGAAGAAGAGCGCGTCGCGAAGATCGTCGCCGATCTGCAAAAAACAGCTGCTGATAATCGGGTTTCCGCAATTAAATCAGCCGTTCAAATTCTTTCCGGTAAAGCATAACATGGCAGTACTCAAGATGAATCAAATCGAAATCATAGCTCTGCAACGCGACGCAAAATCGATTGTGGAGTTTTTGCAGCGTTCGGGTGTTGTCGAAATCAAACAGAAAACCGAAGAAGATTCCCAAATCGAAGCAGAAGGTGATCCGCTTACAAAGCTTCATACTCACACCAACATTGAACAGTTCGACAAAACTCTTCACATGGTAAACAGTGCCTTATTACTCCTGGATACCTACGCACCCGCACAAAAGGGATTGTTCTCCGGTATGAGAGGGCGTCGCGAACTGTCGGTGGCGGAATTTAAAAAACATGCCGATCATATCGAAGATTCTCTTAAAAAAGCCCGGGAAATCAACTCTCTTCAGCAGAAAATCGAGACATCGGATGTCGCCGTTTCCCATACGAGTACCCTGCTCGAGGCCGTTTTGCCGTGGGAGGACCTTCAAATTCCCATGGAGTTTACGGGGACCCGCTATACCACGACCATTATCGGATCTCTGCCGGCTCAGTTTTCGGAAGAGACGCTGACCAAGGAGATCGATGAAGCTTTTCAGGCAGAAAACGACACTCAGCAAGACGCGCCGCCCGTTTCGGTGACCGTCGTATCCGCGACACGCGAAATGTCCTGCATTGTAGTTCTTTGCCACCGTAAGGATGAAGAGCAGATTCGTGCGGTGCTTCGCAGGCTCGGGCTGATCGTCCCCTCCGATCCGACGACCCATCCGCCGGAAATTCGTATCGGCCGTCTCCGGAAAAGAATCGAAGAGGCGCTTCAGATCAAGGAAGACGCGATCAAGAAGCTGGCATCAATGGGCGGTGAGCGCGAGAATCTTGAGTTCCTGTCGGATTACTATCGGATGCGTAAAGATAAGTATGAGGCCATCGGACGACTCCTTTTTTCCTCAAAGACTTTCATCCTGGAAGGATATGTTCCCGAGAGGGACGCGAAAAATTTGGAGGAGAAACTGATTGCCAAGTTTGACGTCTCTGTAGTTGTCAGTCAAGTTGACGACGCTGACGAGGATGTCCCTATCCTTCTGAAAAATAACTTCTTAGTCGCACCGGTGGAAGATATTGTGAGATCCTACAGTCTTCCTTCCAGAAACGAAGCCGATCCGAACGCCGTCATGTCCTTCTTTTACTATCTTTTTTTCGGAATGATGCTGTCGGATGCCGGATACGGGCTTCTGATGGTCGTATTGACGCTTCTGGTTTTGCGTTTTTGGAAGCCGGAAGGGGAAACAAAATTGAACATGCAAAAGTTCTGTCTGTGCGGACTTTCGACTGTCTTTTGGGGAGCGCTTTTCGGAAGCTGGTTCGGGAATATTGTATACACGATATCAACGACGTTCTTCGGGAAAACGATCACACTTTCCGCTCTTTGGTTTGATCCGGTCACGGATCCGATGAAATTACTGATCCTGAGTATGGCTCTCGGATTTGTGCATATCATGATGGGTCTGGTTCTCAAATTTTACAATGCGTGGAAGCGAGGGGACAAACTCGGCGCGCTTTTTGATACCGGATTATGGTGGGTTGTTTTTCTGGGACTCGGATTGATTATAGGCAATATGGTGATTAAGGTATCGTTTCCCATGCAAAAAATCGGTCTTTATGTAGTTATCGCGGGAGCGGCAGGTCTTGTTCTCACGCAGGGTCGTTCCAGTAAAAGCATCCCCGGCAAAATCATGGGCGGCATCGGCAGCCTTTACAGCATCACCGGTTATTTCAGCGACGTTCTTTCATATTCCCGGCTGATGGCACTCGGGTTGGTGACCGGTATAATCGGAACAATCGTCAATACGATCGGCAGCATCATGGGCGGAGGATTCTTCGGAGCGATTTTCTTTACAGTGGTTTTCCTTTTCGGGCATTCCATCAATTTCGGAATCAATGCACTCGGTGCTTACGTGCATGTCAATCGACTTCAGTATGTGGAGTTTTTCAGTAAATTCTATGAAGGCGGAGGGAAACCCTATATGCCTTTTGGAGTTAATACAAAGCGATTCAAGTTTAAGGAGGAAAAATAAATGGGAATTTACGCTATCGCTATTGCTCTTGCCGGTGCGGTTATAGCAGTAACACTTGCATGTCTCGGATCAATTAAGGGTGTAGGCCTCGCGGGCGAAGCGGCATCGGCGGTCATCATCGATGACCCCGGAAAATTCGCAAAACTCTTGATTCTTCAACTGTTGCCGGGTACTCAAGGCCTTTACGGATTCGTTGTGGCAATCATGATGTTTTTGAAAATCGGTATCCTCGGAGGTTCACCTGATCTAACGATCACGGCAGCATTATTATATGTGGTGGCCGGACTTCCGATCGGAATCGGAGGATATCTGTCGGCAGTCGCGCAGGCACGTGTTGCCGTGACCGGTATAACCATTGTTGCCAAGAAACCCGGAGAGTCAGCCAAGGCGGTCATTTCGGCAACGCTCGTTGAATTTTACGCAATCCTCTCATTCATTTCTTCTCTCCTTATGGTCATGAATATAGATAAACTCGGGGTCTGATCAGAAAACCGAAAATGAGGGAGCGTGAATATGTCAGGGCTCGATAAGATATTGGATCAAATCATCTCCGATTCGAAGAAGAAGGCAGAAACCATCATTGAAAATGCCAGGGAAAGGTCTGCGGCAATGGTCGAAAAAGCGACCTCGGAAGCGGAACGGGAAAGCGGTCTTCAAATTGAAGCCGCCCGTTCTGAAGCACAGTCAGCACTTCCCCGCAACCGTTCTGCCGCCGAACTTAAGTCGAAGCAAAGCATTCTCAAAGAGCGCAATCGCATCATCGACGAAGTTCTCGGGGATGTGAAAAAAACAATCATCAACCTGCCGGATGCAGAGTACTTTTCGATTCTCCGCAACTTCATTCTCTCGCATTCGCATCGGGAGCCGGCGGTGATTGTCTTAAATAAGCGCGATTTATTACGTCTTCCCAAGGGATTTCTGACTTCTCTGTCCACTGAACCGGAGTCGCCGGTCTCTGTTTCAGAGACTCCGGGCGATTTTGACGCCGGATGTATTCTCATCTACGGACTCATAGAGTATAACGGTACACTCGAAGCATTGATTAACGAGAAAAAAGATATGCTTCGGGATCTTCTCAACAAAGAATTATTCGTTAAGTAAAGCAGGAGACAAAGCATTCATGCGAGCAACGGATTATGCATATTCGGTCACCAGCATTCGCGTAAAAGAATCATCGCTGCTCGGACCGGCGGAGATGGCTCAGCTCATGGCTGTGCCGTCATATCCGGCGGCGATTTCCTTTTTGGGCGCACGCGGGTGGGATGTATCCGGGGAGCGGCAGACCGCGAACAGCATTTTGCGCAAAGAACTCCGGCGCGCATGGGAATTGCTGTGCGAAGTCGCACCGGATATATCTGTTTTATACCCGCTTGTGCTGCGCAAGGATTTCCACAATCTGAAAGCAGGAATTAAAAGCAAGCTCAGCGGACATCCCGTAACCACGTATTTTCTGGAGCCGTCAACGATCCCGCATTCCCTCATGTCAGATGCGATAACACATAGGGACTTCGCGATTCTTCCGGAGCCTTTTGCCGCAGTAGGCGAAGAGGCATACGACGTTCTCGTGAGAACCGGTGACGGCCAACTCGCGGATGTTATCATCGACAGGGCGGCCCTTACGGATATTTTTGTGAAGGCCAAAGCGACGCGAAATCAATTGATGATTGACCTCTCGGAATTGTTCTGCGCGGCGGCCAACATCAAGATTGCCGTCCGTTCGGCACAGACTAAAAGGAACAGGGATTTTCTGGAACGTGCCGTTTCCGAATGCGACACTCTGGATGCGGAAAGGCTTATTTCGGGGGCATCTCACGGAATCGGAGAGCTCATGTCCTACCTGGCGACGACCGCCTATTCCGCCGGAACGGCATTTATTTCAACATCCCCCGCGGCTTTTGAAAAATGGTGTGACGATAAGCAAATCGCGATGCTCGAGAACATGAAGTATGTGTTTTTCGGGCCGGAACCGCTGATCGCTTATTATTTGATGAAGGAAGCCGAGATCAAAAATGTGCGCATTCTTTTAGCGGCGAAGGAGAATGATATTCCCGCAGAAAAAGTCCGTCAGCGATTGAGGAGGCATTATGTATAAGATCGCCGCAATGGGTGACCGTGACAGTATATATGGTTTTTCCTCCATCGGGCTGGATATTTTCCCCGAGGATATGATGGAAAATCCGGTCCTCACGCTTCATAATCTGGTGGACAGCGGCTACGCCGTGATTTATATGACCGAAAAGCTGGCCGTGCAGCTTGAATCCGAACTGGAAAGGTATAGGGATCGCCAGCTTCCCGTGATCGTTCCGATACCCGGCATTACCGGAAACCACGGTATGGGTATGAAGGCGATCAGTCAATCAGTCGAAAAAGCCGTTGGATCCGATATCCTGGCAGATACATAAAGGAGAGAAGCAAACATGAGCAAGGGATCGATTCTGAAAGTATCCGGGCCGCTTGTCATCGCGGAAGGTATGCGTGACGCAAATCTGTTTGACGTGGTTCGCGTCAGCAATCAACGTCTGATCGGCGAGATCATCGAGATGCACGACGACCGCGCATCCGTTCAGGTATATGAAGAAACCGCCGGGCTTCGCACCGGCGAGCCCGTGGAATCCATGGGGATTCCCCTGTCCGTCGAACTCGGGCCGGGCCTCATCGGAAGCATTTTCGACGGCATTCAGAGACCTCTTGCCGAGATCATGAAACTTTCCGGAAGCAACCTTCCGCGCGGTATCGAAGTCCCGTCGCTGGACCGGAATAAGAAATGGCACTTCATTCCTTCAGCCTCCGTCGGCGAGGAAGTCGGAGAAGGAGATATCCTCGGGTCCGTTCAAGAAACCGAAATCGTCTCGCATAAAATTCTGGTGCCCCCGGGGGTATCCGGTACGATCGCATTGATTAAAGAAGGCGACTTTACGCTGACCGATATCGTTTGCACGCTCTCCCTGCCTGACAGGAGTAAAATTGACTTGCCCTTAATGCAGAAGTGGCCGGTCCGCGTCGGCCGCCCTTACGTCAAAAAGCACGCTCCGACGATGCCCCTGATTACCGGTCAGCGTGTGGTCGACTGCCTTTTCCCGATTGCCGACGGCGGAGTTGCCGCCATTCCCGGACCTTTCGGATCCGGAAAAACCGTCACGCAGCACCAGCTCGCCAAGTGGGCTAAAGCAGATATTATCGTTTACATCGGCTGCGGTGAACGCGGCAATGAGATGACGGACGTGTTGAATGAATTTCCGCAGCTGATTGATCCCTATACCGGCCAATCGCTGATGGAGCGGACGGTATTGATTGCCAATACCTCCGACATGCCGGTTGCCGCCCGTGAAGCTTCCATCTATACCGGAATTACGATTGCCGAGTATTTTCGCGACATGGGTTACTCGGTCGCACTGATGGCCGACTCGACATCCCGTTGGGCGGAGGCCTTGCGCGAAATGTCCGGTCGCCTCGAGGAAATGCCCGGTGAAGAAGGATATCCTGCCTACCTCGGAAGCCGCCTTGCGCAGTTCTACGAACGCGCCGGTTGCGTGACCGCACTCGGGAAAGGAGGAAGGCAGGGAACGCTTTCCGCGATCGGTGCCGTATCGCCGCCCGGCGGAGATATCTCCGAGCCGGTATCCCAAGCGACGCTTCGTATTGTTAAGGTCTTCTGGGGTCTCGACGCAAATCTTGCCTACAAGCGACATTTTCCGGCAATCAATTGGCTGACCAGCTATTCTCTCTATGTGGATTCGATGGGCGGTTGGTTCAACGAAAACGTCTCTTTGGATTGGACAAAAAACCGCGGACGATTTATGCATCTTCTGCAGGACGAGGCCGAACTCGATGAAATCGTCCGGTTAGTCGGTATCGACGCGCTTTCGCCGCCGGACCGCCTCAAAATGGAAGCTGCCCGGTCGATACGTGAGGACTTCCTGCACCAGCTCGCTTTTCACGAAGTCGATACGCACTCGTCGCTCAAAAAGCAGGACCTCATGATGAAGCTCATCCTGCTTTATTACGACAAAGCAGTCGAGGCGATCGAAAACGACGCGGACATCGAAGTGCTTGCCGCGCTTCCGGTTCGTGAGCAGATCGGTCGCTTCAAGTATATTCCGGAAGACTCCATCGACAGTTCATACGAGCAAATCGAGGCGCAGATGAATCATGAGTTCAAGCATCTGCTCGAAAAGGAGGCAGAATAATGCCCAAGGAATATCGTACGATTCAGGAAGTATCCGGGCCGCTGATGCTGGTTCGCGGCGTCACGGATGTCAGTTATAACGAACTGGCGGAAATCGAGCTCAAAAGCGGCGAGACACGTCGCTGCCGGGTTCTTGAGATCAACGGAAGCAATGCGTTGGTGCAGCTTTTCGAGAGCAGCGCCGGCATTAACCTCGCGGACAGCAAGGTTCGGTTTTTGGGACGTCAGATGGAACTGCCGGTATCAGCGGACATGCTCGGACGTGTTTTTGACGGCCTCGGCCGCCCGATCGACGACGGACCGGAGATTTTACCGGATAAGCGGCTGGATATTAACGGGACACCCATGAATCCCTCCGCAAGAAATTATCCGCAGGAGTTTATCCAAACCGGCATCTCCGCGATCGACGGACTGAATACGCTTGTCCGCGGTCAGAAACTGCCGATTTTTTCCGGAAGCGGCCTGCCGCATGCGCAGCTTGCCGCCCAGATTGCCAGACAGGCGAAGGTGTCGGGCACAAAAGAACCCTTCGCGGTCGTTTTCGCGGCCATCGGAATTACCTTCGAAGAAGCCAACTTTTTCATGGAAAGCTTTAAGCAAACCGGCGCGCTGGATCGCTCCGTTCTCTTCATTAACCTTGCGAACGACCCGGCGATCGAGCGTATCGCAACGCCTCGTATGGCACTTACCGCGGCCGAATATCTGGCCTTCACGATGGACATGCACGTGCTGGTTATCCTGACGGACATCACCAACTATGCGGACGCCTTGCGCGAAGTTTCCGCCGCCCGTAAGGAAGTCCCCGGACGCCGCGGCTATCCCGGTTACATGTATACGGACCTTGCCTCGCTCTATGAAAGAGCCGGCCGCCAGAAGAACAAAAGCGGCAGCATAACACTCATCCCGATTCTCACCATGCCGGAAGACGACAAGACGCATCCGATTCCCGACTTGACCGGCTACATCACCGAGGGTCAGATTATCTTAAGCCGCGAACTGTATCGCAAAAACATCCTTCCGCCAATCGATGTGCTTCCGTCCCTCTCGCGTCTCAAGGACAAAGGTATCGGTGAAGGCAAGACCCGCAAAGATCACTCGAACACGATGAACCAGCTTTTCGCGGCTTATGCCCGCGGTAAAGACGCCAAAGAACTCATGGTCATTCTGGGCGAAGCGGCCCTGACGGACATGGATAAGCTCTACGCCAAATTCGCCGAAGAATTCGAAGTACGCTATGTATCGCAGGGCTTTGCGGCCAACCGGTCCATTGAAGAGACGCTGGACCTCGGTTGGAAGCTTCTGCGCATCCTCCCGCGAAGCGAACACAAACGAATCAGCGACGCACTTTTGGAAGAGTATTTTACGGAACACGACAAGGAGTAAACATAGGTTATGTCATTATTGCACATCAACCCGACGCGTATGGAACTGACCCGTCTCAAAAGAAGTCTGGCCATGGCGCGCCGCGGCCACAAGCTCCTCAAGGATAAAAGAGACGAGTTGATGCGCCAATTCCTCGAGGCCGTCCGGGAAAATAAGAAACTCCGCAGGGAAGTGGAAGAGGGAATCGTCCGGGCAAACCAACACATGTCCGTCGCCCGCTCCCTGATGCAAAACGAATCCCTCGCCGTCGCCCTGATGTATCACAAGCAGGAGATGACCCTCTCGGTCTCCGAAAAGAACATCATGAGCGTCCGCGTCCCGCAGTTCCAAATCGAACTGAAAACCGCCAACGAAAACGATATCTACTCCTACGGCTATGCGTTCACCTCATTTGACCTGGACGATGCCGTACGCGCCTTATCCGATATCATGCCGGACCTCCTGCGCCTCGCGGAGGTCGAGAAAGCCTGCCAGCTGATGGCATCCGAAATTGAGAAAACCCGACGCCGAGTCAATGCACTCGAACACGTCATGATTCCCCAATATCGGGAGACAATTCGCTACATCACCATGAAGCTCGACGAGAACGAGCGCAGTTCCATCACCCGTCTGATGAAGATCAAGGATATGATGATCGAAAAAGCAATCGAGCAGGAAAAAGCACTGGACGCGGGGAACTAGATTCGCATGTGCCCGTTACGAGCGGTACAATTAACTTAACAAACTTGAAGGATGCGTATAAAATTGCTTCAATTATATCAGTAGACGGTTTTTGTGCATCACCATGAAGGTCGCGAGAACGAACGCAGTTCCATTACCCGCTTGATGAAGATCAAGGGCATGATGACCGAAAAAGAATCGGGCAGGAGGAAAGTACCGGATATGGGCCGTTGTGGGACGGCAAAGCGATCCGAGATTCGTTCAAGGGAATTACGGGGCTGTTTTCCCCGCAAATATATTTCTTGACATAAAACATCACAGTAAAATGCGTATAAAATAGCGGCACAAGTGCTGAAATATACGCATATTTCGATTGAATCGAGAGCCCTACTACCTGAAATACGTATAAAATCGGCGACAAGCCCAAAATTATACGCAAATTCCTCTAAATAGTGGTAGCCACACTACCTGAAATACGTATAAAATCGGCGACAAGCCTAAAATTATACGCAATTTCCTCTAAATAGCGGTAGCCCTACTATCTGAAATGCGTATAAAAACCAGAAAAAGAGACTAACTTATACGCATTTACGATTTTGCAGGCGGCTCCCGTGAACTGATAAGTCAAGACCGGACATGGCGGAAATAATCGAACACAGTAATCTCGAGAAAGCACCAAGATTCGGAGAACCGGAGGCCGGGCAAAGGATGAAAAAGAGAATAGCCATATTGATTCTCGTCTTTATCAGCACGTTTGCCAGTGTTTTTGCCATCTTTTATGTGCTGGCATCGGAGAAGAATCACGGTAAAAAGCACCGCATAATTCAAGTTAGTTTTGACGCGCGGATAATCTCCGAAAAGCAACTTGGATCTCTGATCAGTTCCGGCGGAACAGCAGGTGAAGAGGTGTATATACCCGTTCAAACTAAGGTTCATGTTGCTGCAATTTGGGGGGATACGATTTGGGTTGAAACGCCGTTCATCATTGATATTGACGGAGAACTTCACGAAGCCTCTACTTGGCGCATTCCGATAGAGAATATCGATCAATCGTCTTACGCAAAGGAACTTTACCAATCAATCATTCACAAAAATGAACAACGAATTGATTCGATAATCAGAAAATATCTTATTATTTCGCTTATTGCTGCTGTAGCCGCAGTCCTTGTTTTTTCATTGATTTTTCTATTAATCGAAAAGAAGTGCACTACCGGTCGAAGATGGAAAATTCTATTCGGCTATTTGTTATTTGATGCAATTCTGTCGGTTTCCTTTTTGATTTTATGTATTCAGTATGCGGGACGCATTAAGTAAAAATGTCGGACAGAACCGTTTAAATTAAAGGAATCTCACTTCTTTCCCTCATCTATCTCTTTCTCCCCGGCGTTTTTCTTCTGCATCCGGATAAAACCGACCGAAATCAGCGCGATGCAAATGAGAAGTCCTGCGACAGCGGGCAGGATGACGGACCGGCCGGACTCACCGCCGAAAAGGACGCTCCAGAGCATTTTTGCGACGGCAATGAAAACCATAACGGATATACCCATCCACAGACTGCGTTTCCAAAAGGCAATGCTTAACGCAATGAGCGACAGCGGAACCAGAATGGTGGTGACAATTTTTACCCAACTCCATTCACCGAGCAGATATTCTTTTTCCATGGCAAGAAATTCAGCGACACTGTTATTGACGGTGGCCGGTACCGGAAACCAGAACATGCTTGTAAGAAGCAGGAAAACGGTTATCGAAATGCCCGCGAAACTTCTTTTGAAGGAGAAAAAACAAAAGGGAATCAGAAACAACGGGCGGATATACCAACTGAGCTGGTTCTGATGACGCGCGAATACCCAGTCAAAAAAGCCGGTGCTGACAGATGCCGTTACGATAAAAAGTACGGACAGGACGGCAAAGACAATGGCAAGGGGCTTGTCCGATTGCTTAAGGGTCAGTTGGCTTTGCTTTTCCATGTTGATTTCCTCCTTGTTATTAAAGGGCTGCGGATTTTGCTGCGCCGTACGCCATGAAGTGAACGAACAGATCCAGATTTTGAAGCATCGCCTCGAGTTCAAAATCCTCATTCTTGTCAAAAATCTCATCGAAGTGAGAAAACAAATAGCTTATGGTTTTAATCAGAAATTCCCGGGGATAAGCCTCATCGAAGGAGCCGTCCCGGAACGCAGTATCGATCATGCCGGAAAGAATGTCTTCCGTGTCCGTCCCGAGTATCGTACACGCCTCAAGATAAACGGCCGTTCCTTTTTCCCCGGAAAACATTCGGCTCAGCCGGTGGTACCTGGGATGTTTCAAGGCGAACTCCGCACCGATGCGTGCCTGAACCCGAAACTTTTCGAAAATGTCTTTCCCGGCAGACTCTTCCGGGTGTTCCTCAGACCGGCTGCGAATGAAAGTCCACTTTGCTTCAACGGCGGACCGGAGCATATAGAAATACAAGTCTTTCTTGTCCTTGAAATGATAGTAGAAGCTGCCCTTGCTGACGCCGGCATTCTTTAAGATAGAATTCAGCGAGGCCTCTTCATAGGGCTTCGAAGAGAATTCATCCAGTGCGGCGTCCAGAACGTCATCTTTTCGCTCGAAAAGCGGTTCTTCCATATCATGTACTCCCCTGATGTGTGATGATGCATTCTGATTAGACCGAGTGGTCTAATCAGATAGTACCAGAATGAAATTGTGCTGTCAAATTTAAACAATAAGGTGCTGCTATTGACAGCAACGTGAAAACGTCGTATTATCCATATGACTAAAATAACGATTATAGTCACATCGTATATAAAAAGAGGAGGTGCTCCTTATATGCCCCGATTTTCGGAAAGAGAAAAAGAACGGATCTATGAGAAACTGCGCGAAGAAGGCGAGAAGCTTTTCGTGCAGCACGGGCTTCGAAAGGTCACCGTCGATGAGCTTTCCCGGGCGGCCGGTATTGCCAAGGGCACGTTCTATCATTTCTATGAGGGCAAAGAGCATCTGTTCATGGACATCAATGTGAAGATTCAGTTCACGCTTTGGGAGCGGATGAATGCCGTACTGGAGGAGAGCGAGGGGATGCCTCCGAAGGAGCTGACGCGGAAGATTTTTATGACTATGGCAGAATTTTCGGGGGATTACCCGCTGGTTACTATGATGGATCAGGACACGATGGAGCAATTGATGCGCAAGCTTCCGCCGGAGGTGGTCGAACAGCATGTCCGGGAAGACAGCGATTTTCTTCTTAAGCTCGAAGAGTACGGCGTGCGGTTCAAAATCGATCGGGATCTGGCGGCGAAGGTTTTCGAGCACGTTTATTTGAGCACGATCAGCATGAAGTTTGAGACGCAGGAAACCCGGGCGAAAATACTGATGATGCTTCTCAATGGAGCCATCGATCAGATTGTGGAGGACTAAGAAGTGATTACGGTAGATAATGTTTTTCTTAAGTATCCGGCGGCGAAAGAAGATACCATAAACGGTATTTCTTTTGAGGTTCGGGAAGGTGAAATTTTCGGGTTTCTCGGCCCGTCCGGCGCCGGAAAAAGCACCTTGCAGAAGATTCTTACAGGCGTCCTTCGCGGTTATCGGGGCAGTGTGTCGGTGCTCGGCACGGAAGTGAAGCACCGCAGTAATACATATTACGAGGATATCGGCGTCGATTTTGAATTCCCGAATTTCTACGGGAAATGCTCGGCGCTCGAAAACCTGAACTTTTTCTCTTCGCTCTACAGCCGCAAGCCTCTCCCCGCAATGGAACTGCTTGAGAAGGTCGGCCTCCGGGACGATGCCGGGAAAAGAGTCTCCGAATATTCCAAAGGCATGAAGATGCGGCTTGGTTTTGTCCGCGCATTGCTTCATGACCCGAAGCTCCTTTTTTTGGATGAGCCGACGAGCGGCCTCGATCCGGCAAGCGCCCGGACGATGAAGAACATGATTCTTGAAGAGAAGCAAAAAGGCAAGACCATTATTCTTACCACACATAACATGCACGATGCCGAGGAGCTCTGTGACCGCGTCGCTTTTGTGGTGGAAGGGAAGGTGGAGGCGATGGATACGCCGGAGGCCTTCCGGATGCAGACCGTCGATACGAAGGTGCTCTTCACATATGGGAAAGGTGATGATACGGTCGAGCGCGTAACGCCGCTTCGCGACCTTAGAACCGACAGCGCCTTCCAAAACGCCCTCTCTGCGGGAACCCTCCGAAGCATTCACACGAAGGAGCAAACTCTTGAGGATGTATTCATCGCGTTGACGGGCAGGTGTCTGACATGAAACTTTTAGCAGCCATTCAAAACGACATCCGCTTCCAAATGCGTTACGGATTTTATTTCCTGTATGCATTTTTGACGATCCTCTATTCGTTAGTGCTGATCTTCGTACCCGATCAGTTCCGGCAGATCGTATCCTTCATTGTGATCGTCTCTGATCCGGCAATGGTGGGGTTCTTTTTCATCGGCGCGATCTGGCTTCTTGAAAAAAGCGAAGGGGTTCAGAAATTTTTTGTTGTTTCGCCTCTCAAGTCGCTGGAATATATTCTCGCAAAGGCCGTTTCACTGGCGGTGATCTCGACGGTTTCTACGCTTGTGCTGCTCATCGTCGCCGGTAAAGACCCGGTCTCGTTTCTGCTCATTGTGCCGGGCGTTTTCGCCGGATCGGCGATATTTACCATCATCGGACTCCTCGCGGCGACCTATGCCAAAACCGTTAACCAGTACCTCATCATCAGCATTCCGGCAGAAATGTTCATCACCCTGCCGATCGTTCTTTACGCGTTCAAGCTGAAGATCCCCGGGCTGACGCTTCTCCCGGGAACACTACTGTGGAAATTGATCAGCGAGCGCAATAGCGCGGAAACCGCGCTCGTATTCATAGGCATTGCGGCATGGATCTTCGTCGCGGCAGGGATTGCCGTGCTCCGCATCCCCCGCGCGCTGTCGGAAGAAGGAGGCGGAAACACATGAGAAGAACATGGATACTACTGAAGATGGGTCTCCGGCAACTTTTGACCGACGGCATGCTGGTTATGCTTCTTTTAGCGCCGCTCCTGATCGGTCTGGTTTTCCGGTTCGGCATACCGGTTCTCAATACCCTGCTCACCGAAAAACTGGATTTTTCCCTGCTGCCCTGGTACCCGCTGATCGACGCGTTTATGATTATGTTGACGCCGTGTATGATTGGCATGGCGGGCGCTTTTCTCATCCTGGACGAATGTGACGAGGGAACCGCAATATATTATCGGATTACTCCGACGGAAGGCCCCTTCTATCTGGCGGCTCGTATCGGAATTCCTATGGTTTGGGGCGCGGCCACCTCTGTCGCTACGGTCCTGATTTTCGGGATATCGGGAATGCCCCTGCTTCAGATTCTGGCCGGATCATTGATGTCCGCACTCGCCGGAACCTTCGTTGCGATGATGGTGGTTTCTCTTGCCGGAAATAAGGTCGAAGGACTTGCCGTTTCCAAACTCTCCGGAATCATTTTTGCAGGAATGTTTGTTGCCTGGTTTGCGCCGGCGCCCTATAAATACACGTCGGCCTTTCTCCCGAGTTTCTGGCTCGGTGAAGTGCTGAAAAACGGGGTGAACCTGCTCCCGGTGGTTCTGGGAATTGTTGTCTGTGTGATCTGGATCGCGGGTTTTTCGGGGAAGTTTATGAGGAGAATACACTAGTCATCGACATCAATCGGTTTCACATCGGACATACAGGCATTATTTCAGGCACGTCGATAACATGCTAGAATAAATTTAGAGACGATAATCCTCGCGGACGCGCTGCTTCATGAAGGAGTCCCATATGGCAGAACATGAATATGCATCGATCGACGAATACATTTCACAATTTCCGGAGGAGACGCAGCAGATTCTTTTGCGAATCAGACAGGTAATCCGCGAAGCGGCGCCTGCGGCTGAGGAAAAGATCAGTTATCAGATGCCGACGTTCTATTTGAACGGAAATCTGGTGCATTTTGCTGCATTCAAAAATCATATCGGACTATATCCGGCACCTTCTGGCATATCGGAGTTCTGTGATGAATTGTCCGTCTATAAAGGCGCGAAGGGCTCCGTTCGCTTTCCTTTGAACGCGCCCATACCCTATGAGTTGATCAAGAGAATCGTTGAGTTTCGGGTCAAAGAAAATATCAAAAATCCGGTCGGAAAGAAGAAATGAACGCAAGGCTAATACCGGGAGGGTAAAGTTATGGGTAGCGAAAAACAAGAAATCATCGGATTATTGAAAGCCCGTTTCGAAAAAAATATGAACCGTCACCCGGGCCTCCGATGGGAGGATGTCCTTCGAAAAATAACACTGAAGCCGGAGAAACTAGGGTCACTCCTTAAGATGGAAGAATCCGAGGTGAGCCGGATGTCGTATCCTATAACGCCGAATCGGACGAGTATTTGTTTTTCGATTGCGCGGCGGAGAGTCCGAAAGGAAGAAGGAATGTCTGTTATGACCGGGAAGCGCTGGAGGGGCGTAAAGAATACAAGCCTAGGGAAAGCGCGATGGATATGGCAAATGAAATGGGTATTGAGTTGCTGACGGAAAAACAATACCGGGCACTTCAAGAGTTGGGAGTTTTTAACATCAAGACATCCAGTTGGATCAAAACGCCCGAGCGTATTCGAAATCTCGGGGGAGCCCTGTTTTGCGACCGGCGCTACGATACGGTTTTCACATACCATAACGGCGCGGAATCCTATTACGGGGTCAGAGGTTTTCGAGGGGTCTTGAAAGTGTGAAGCAAAAGTCAGACGAAAAAAACCGGAGATTGTTTACAGAATAATCATTTCAAGCAAATGCTAACAAAATCTCTGCAATTCAGGCATAATCGACAAGTCAGTTTTTCAAAAAATATGCACCTCTTCAACTGACAAACAGTGCCCGACGGATTCAAATTCAGCCGGCGCTTTTCGGAAAAGTTCATGAGAAAATCACAATAACTCTCTGCATATCCGGGCACATAGCGGACGGATTCCTTTTCATGAGACAATTCAAATGGTAAAATAATTGTGAGAAAAGCAAGAAGTGCCTTTCTGCTGTATTCATTAATGATGTTCGGGGAATGTGCACATGGGGAAAGGTTGGACGTCCTTATGAAAAAATACATGTTCATTCTGATTGCTTTAATTCTTCTTCTGGCGATCTCTTTTCCGGCATTGGCATTACCGCTCGGTGCTCCGGTGGCTCCGGTAATAGAGGAGATCGATCCGGTATTTGCAGCGCGGAATTCGGTAACAACACTCTCGATTACCGCGACAGTCTCCGACGGCGGAACGATGGAATATCAATGGTACGAGACCCATGACGGGACTCTGCCAAGCATCATGGCAATTATCGGGCAGGAGGCGTCGACGTTCACCTGTGACACCAGCACCTCGGGCACCCGGTATTATGTGTGCATGGTGACCAATACCATTGGCAGTGAATTGACACGTCAGTACAGTAATGTAATTGCCGTGACTGTTTATGAGCCGGTACCCATGATCACATACAATTCGACCAACATTGAACTTGATGAACTCGAGTCCTTTAACCTGACGGCCGAGATTCAACTGAAGCCAAAGGATATCGGAACGTTAACATACAAGTGGTATAAGAACAGCACCAACTATATCGGAACAGGCACCTTGATCCCGGGAGAAACTTCCAAAAACCTTCTTCTCACCGGAACCGGCACGGCCGGAACAGTATACTATTACTGCATCGTCCGTAATGACTTCCTGGGTGTAGTCTATGAAATGAATGCAGAAGACATGTACATAGTCAAAGTTAAAAACACCGGAATTGCGCATGTCCATACTTTCAGCGAATGGATGGCTACCACATTACCGACATGCCTGGAACCCGGCATTAACACCCGGGAATGCGAGTGCGGTGTAACCGAACGTGAAGAAATTCCGGCATTGGGACACGCTTTCGGAGAATGGACCGCCGATCCGACGGATCCCTTGAAGGAGATCAGAACATGTACTAACACGGGCTGCGATGTGATAGAATCCCGCGACATTGCTCTTCCCCCTGTTGCCGGTGCGCGTCTCATGATTACATCTCCCGAGCCGGGGCAACCGGTCGCAGCAGCATGGACCATCCAAACTCCGGACAGCAAGTGCGTTATCGATGAGACCCTTTCATATTGGGAGGTCAAATCCAAAGAACCCTCCGGAGAATGGAACCTGCCGGGCGACCCGGATGTTTTTGAGGGAGAAAGAGTGTACCGGGCGGTTGTTATCTTGCGTGCGGAAAGCGGTTATATCTTCGATTCGTCGACAGAAATCACCGTTAACGGGAATGCGCTGAAAACGGAGCGGATCGGAACGGATCAGCTGAAGGTTATTTTCGAATTTCCGATGACCGCAGCGGATGAGGTCATCGATGAAGAAAAGGAAAGCCCGTCCAAGTCGAGCTCGATGTGGGTTTGGGTTGTTATCGGCGTGGTTATTGCCGGCGCTGTTGCCGGTGGGACGGTGCTTATACTCAGAGTCTTAAAGAAGAGTAAGCCGGTCGGAAAAGAGGAGCTGTGAGTCCGAAAAGACGGAACAGAATCCGGTACTTAAGGCTTTTCGCCTGAATTCTTGCACGGATACCCATGATTGAGATTCTGGCAATAAACGTGACGGAGGTATCGAAATGAGCTCGAAAAATTCATTGGGTCCAAGGCTTATTATCATTCTTCTCATTATTCTGATTGGATTTCCCGTGGCTTTTTATTTTATGAATCAGAAGGCCTTTAATTATCGAATGAATGGCACGGAAGTAACAGCGACGGTTATCCTCGTGGATACGAAGATAGTCCGCGGGACAGAACGGAAGACCGTCACGGTCACTTATGAGAATAAAAACGGTGAGTTAATCACGGCCAAAGCAATTAACCCCGGCGATGTCGATGAAAATGATACTATTGTCGGGAAAGTGGTGCCCGAAAAGCCGGAGGAGGTTTATCTCGAACCTTCGGTGAGGATGACAATCCTTGTTTACAGTATTGTGGGCCTGATTTATGTAGCCGCACTGGTTATCCTGATTGCGCTGATTTTCGGACGTAATACAGGCAAGAGAATGGAAAAGGAAGGGAAAATCGCTGAGGCATTTATTGTCCGGCGCGAATTAGTGGAAGGCATTCTGTTTGTGGACCTGGAATTTAAGGACGATAAGGGTGTTATTCGCCATGGATCCTGCAGAGTCCCGGAATATATTGACACGAACAATCGTATATGTACGATAAGATATCTTCCGAAATCAACTGATAAAGCAATTTGCGAAATGAGCATGTAAGCGGGCTTGCATGTTGTATTGCGTCCGTCATGGTCGTTTTGGCTTTTCTCCGGAGGATTGGCCAATCAGCCGGGGGCGGTTTTCGAGCAGAAATTGGGGGTATGACTGACGGGGTTACCCCGTTGTTCCCGGAGGTTTTGAAGTAGTCGAGTGCCGTTAAGAAACACCTGTGGTATTTACTCAGATTGACATAATTTGATGCCCGTTCTCATCGACAATAATGGCCTGCTTATTGTTAAACGGAACGAGCGGCAGCGCATTGCCATAGTCCCGGACTACCTTATTACCGGCTTTTATAAACGGGAAATTTTTGTAATGAGGTAAGGGGTAGAAATCCAGTATTGAGAGTGACGCAAAATCCGGGAGTTCGGGCGCCGTGCGGCAGTCATCCATCGCTTTTACATATTCGATATCAGGGGCCAAAATCACCGATCCGGCGGATTCACCGATGTACAATTTGCCGCTGTTGATGTGGTCGATAATCAATTGATCCGCACCTGATTTCTTGAGTTCCTGAAGAAGAAAAAAAGTATTTCCGCCGGATATATAGACGACATCGGCGGCCTTTAGGATTCGGGACACTTCTGTTCCCGGAGCCGTGGATACTTCCAACTCGTTTACTGTCAGACCGATCTGCGAGAGTAACTTCTTTCCGTCTTTTACATAGAAATTGATTGCTTCATGCCGGGCAGCGGTCGGAATGAACGCAACCCTTTTTCCGGCAAGTGATTCTCCGGCATATTTCTCGAAAAGAGGACGAACTCCACTGAAAAGGGACGACAGAAATATACGCTTCATGGCAGGGACCTCCGTATGCATTGATTGTTTTCCTTCAAAACGATTCGATGATCGCAGTCACAGATCGGCTTTCTTTTGATACAGCGTAAAATATAAAGTTACATTTTTTATTATATGTTCTTTTTTATCGATAATCTTATAGGCAGGGTTAATTTTTGAAAAATCATAATTGAACGTTTCATCAGTCCAACTGATGATGATATAGTCAGGAAGTCCGTCCCGGATGTATCCGAGTTGAGTCTGAATCAATGACGGATAAGTCGACTGATTGATCGGCGGTGCGTAAAAGAAACGCAGACTCGGAATCGTCTCGGTCAGCTGGTAAAATCCATAATCCCCGCAGTTAAAAAGCAAAATTGCAGGCTCGGAGTCTTCGTGCGTGACTTCCCAACTTGAAAGGATTTCCCCGGAAATAAATTCCGCACCTGTCTTCCCGGCGCGCAACCATCGGGTTTCGGACCATGAACCGTTACTGATCAGAATCAAAAGAACACAAATTATAACGATGAACCACTTTCGAATCGAAAAACGATGACCCGGGTCCGGGTTCTTCTGCACGAAAACAGATTGCATGCATGCAACAATTGCAATCTCGGACAGTCCTACAAAACTGAGGAGCGGAATAAATAAATACGGATATGGACGACTGGTGGCAAACGCGGTTACAAAAAGCACAAGAAAACCGAAGAACAAAGCAACTTGCCCGGTAATCCGGAAATAATTCCGACCTTTTATAAAGCAGATCGCTCCGGCGCAAAAGCACAGCACGGACACCAAATTCATGGAAAGAACCATCCCGGCAGCGCTTATGAAGGAAAAGGTCTGATGGATGTTGCCTGACCGCCCGGCATATAAAAGGTTAAATTCAATATATACTTGCCAAAAACTCGAAAAACTCTTTGTTACACCCAAATAGATGATACATGGAGCGGCAGCCAAAAAGAATCCGCCCAACACTCGGACAATGGCTTTCCCCAGCCCCTTATAATCGCGCGACGGGATAAAGGAAACCAGCAAGAAAAAGGTAATTGCTGCAGGCAGAAGCATGAGGTTAATTTTTACCAAAGCGGCAATACCGACCATTAGTCCGAGTCGAAAATAGCCGGGTTTGCTTTTTAATGCGTCGGAACTTTGCGGTACAATATAAAAGCGAATCAGCTCATACAATGCACCCGAAAAGACCGGTAACATCAATTCTTCGACCGACCCGCCGCCATTTCTGTATGTTGATTGGTTCAAAAGGATAAAAAGAAATCCCAGTCCGATGTATAGAGAAGGATAAGGATTCAGGAAAAGTCTTGACGTACGGTAAAGAAAGTAAAGAGTGAGGGATAATGTAACACATTGAAGAAGAAACATCCCGGTCATGGAAAAGAAAAAAGTCGGGAATGAAGAGAAGACGAGGAGAGTCAGATACAGAAGAGGACCTTTGTGGTCGAAAATGTCACGGTACAGGACAGCCCCTTTTCGAATGGCCCGGGTAACATCCATGTAAATATTGGGATCAACCCAGTCCTGATATATGAAAGCGGGCGAGTTGCGCGTGCAAAGAAAAAGAAGAAGAACGGCTGAAACGAGCAATGTGGTCAAATAAAAGGCATCTTTTTTCCCGTAGCCGACAATCACTATTTCATGTTTTTTCCCGGCATAGGAGAAAATTCCGCGGTTGCGGTCTTTAAGATTGCCTTTTGTAATCATGATTAGTGACCACTGACCTTTCAATTGATAAAAAAACAAGTTAAGATCAATCGACTGTTCCGGAAATTGGGTCGAAAGGATCTGATATAGACCATTACGGGCAGCAAAACTTCTTATTCATAATGGTTTGATTATACTTGAAATATCGATTCTGTGCTTAAGGTGTATGACGCCGCTAAACACTTCCGGTGCATTTCTCCGGTTTCTCTAAGCTTGCATGGAGGCGGACCTCATCCACATTCATAAAATCGAGCCCTATGTCAATAATTCGTGTAACCTTTTTCTCTTTCCGTTATCCAATAGATAAGAGCATAAACAAGAGGAGATACTTAATGGCGGAGTTCCAGGAGATTTATACATCGTACGCCCGCCGGGTCTACCGTTTTTTGCTCGGGCTTACGGGTAATCCGGCTGAGGCGGAGGAGCTTACGCAGCAAACATTTTATCTGGCGTTCCGGCATATCGGAAAATTCGAAGGGCGCAGCAGCCTTTACACATGGCTTTGTCAGATCGGGAAAAACGCCTGGTTTCGTGAGTGCCGACGGCTCAAGCGGTTTTCGGGGGAAAGCATTGAGACTCTTGCCGGGTTATCGGAAACGTCGGACGCGACGCGGATGTCCGGCGTAAACGCAAACTTGATGCCGGAAATGTCCGGATCGATCGAAAGCAACCTTATTAAACAAGAAGAACATCACCGCGCTGTAAAGAAATTGACCTTGCTGTCACAACCGTACCGGGATGTGGTGATTCTGCGAATTTACGGAGAATTGCCGTATTCTGAAATCGCGGCACTTTTCGGGAAGTCGGAGAGTTGGGGCAAGGTCACTTTTTTCAGAGGCAAGGAAAAGCTCCGGAAAATGATGGAGGATGAAGATGATACCGTGTGAAATATTGAAAGATTTACTGCCGGCCTATGCGGCGGGCGAGTGCTCGGATGAAACTCGAGAAGCCGTTGACGAGCATGTCATGTCTTGTGAAACCTGCTGGAAAAGCCGGGAGGCGATGACAGAGCCTGAGGTTTCCGAAGAAAGTACGATGGACCCTGCGCGACAAGAGGAAATCGGCAAGGAGATGACGTTCAGGAAGGGCATTCGAAAAATCAGGCGAAGATGGTTGATCTCCATCCTATGCATACTCCTGATTATTCCGCTCAGCGGGCTGTGTTACCTGGGCTACAACGAAACCCGCGGCGAAGGTTACGCTTTTTCGAATATGAAAGGCCTTCGTAATGTCAATGACTACATGAAAAATCTGCAGCGGGGCGATTATGAGGCGATGCTTAACTATTGCGATTATGAGCGGATGTACGCAGAAATCACCAATGAGCCCATGGGAGATTTGATTTATTCGCCACAATATCTGCTCGTCGAGATCGGCGGAGAAGGATACTATGTTGACCTTTATAGCGACCGGAGTCTTTTTGAACCGTATAGCGAAGCCGGCAGTGACGCTGATTTTTGGGCGCAGGCAATGATCCGAAATGCCGGGAGCCGGCAGGAGAACCTGATTCCCGGAGAGGTTTTTGCTGATGCTGCAGAAAGGGCCGGTAATTCACTGGGGGAAGAGATTACTGCCATCGATTTTTTTAGTGAAACACCGGATAGTCCGTACACTTATGTTTTATATTACGCGCCGGACGGCAGCGGCTATTATCGCCCGACAAAGAACGGCCGTCTGACGGAAATAAATTGGCTTGGCTTAGCCTATATTCCGGAAGTGATTTTCAAAATGTATGTGGCTGACTATAATCAGAAAATTGAAGCGGAAAATGAAGTGATCAAATCATATCGATTGCTGGGGCTTGATCAGTACACCGGGATGGTTAAAGAAGACTATATCAAGGATATGAAGGCGTTTTTTAACAAGGGCGGGAAGGTAGATTCCTATACGGTCGGCACTCCGTACCGGAGAAGTGATGACTGGAGCCCGACCGATCCTTATGAGAAAAGTGATAAAGAGTATTGGTTTGTGGATGTTGAAGTTCAAATGTCAACCAAAGATAAAGAGATCTTTAATCACATCATCACATTTAAAATGGACGGCGACAAGCTGGAGACAGATGGGTCTTTCGTGAGTTTCATTGTGGATGGGGTCAGTGGAGAAACCACAGTATTTGTGTATTCACCCTATCCGAACCCTTACGTGCTGGAAGAGGATGCCTCCTCCTTTATTTTCGATGGAGGCGTGACGATTATTATGGCGGACGGAGCGGAACATACCGGCGGAGATATCATCTTCGAGGGGAAATGACAGAAAGGGCGAACTTTAGAGGGTGCGTCTTAGGGATTTCTTATCCCTCGCGTTTATATACAAGATACGAGTAAATCACAATCGGTACAAGCATAAGGATACTGCTTACTAACGAAACCCATATCCCTATTTCACCGCTAAAGACAAACAAGCACAATAACCCTGATGCTATTCCTGTTATAACGGCTATTTTCCCACCCATTCTATGCGTCTTGTACCAATTGTTCTCACTGGCTAACGTCCATGGCGTTCTAATACCAACCAAGCCGTTTTGCTTAAGTTTCGGGAGTATATTTCCAATCACTATCCAACCTATACTTAGCGCAATAGCAACAATTTTTTGATAGTTAAAATCGTTTGTGCTCCCGACACCCTTGTAAGTTAAAACCAAAAATAAAAACGTCAGCACCGTAAAGGTCAAAGTCATCACCAAATTAATCCAAAATATTGCTTGTGCGTTATGTGGACCTTTTTCTTTGTTTTTCATCAGATGCTTTTCCAATAACAGCCAGATAAAAGACATACCGATGGTTATTACAGGCATAATCAATAGTTCATATTTACTGCCGAAGCGTGTAACATTACCGTCAAATCCGTAATGAGCGGGAATTTTGTCCGGCAGTATCGGCAAAACTATCAGCGTAATTGTTATAGGTACAAATGCTAATATCCAAGTAATTAAACGCTTGGCTGGCATTACAAGCCCTCCTTGGAAAATTGCTTTATTCAAAGGATTAAATCATCAAATACAGTAGTGTTCAACTCATAGTAGATAAAGTTCTTGATTTTTGATTCGTATATCAAACCGGCATGTTTTAACAGGCTCAGATGGTATGAAACGGTAGCATTGGTTATGTCGAATTTTGACGCAATATCACCCGCTGACATTCTGCCGTTTTTCAACATCGTCAATATCTCTTGCCGAACAGGGTCAGAGAGCGCTTTGAATTTATTTCTTGAATCCAATGACAATCACTGCCTCACTATTTTGATATACGTCTAAATAGAGCGTGTAACCAAAAGACAGAATCGTCAAGAGGTATTTTGAAAAACATCTAAATAGTTGACGAAGAAAAACTACCGTGAACACAAGGTGCCCCGGGAAGTCGTACAGAATTCATAAGAACATATTTGCAGACGCAAAAAGGACGAACAAGGGAGTGCGAAAGTGTAAGCTTTACGCATTTTGTCAACACACAATAATTGAGTATTGACAATAGTGTGCGCCGTACAGTATATTAAGGTCAAGAGGTGATGAAATTGGGCGGAGACAAAGAATTACTGGAGAGTCTGCAACTGGAACTTCGCAGGGGAACGCTGATCTTGAGTGTTCTCAGTCAGATGAAAGATCCGAAGTACGGTTATGCGCTGGTTCAAAGCCTTTTGGATAAAGGTATTTCTATCGACCCGAATACGCTCTACCCTCTTCTTCGCAGACTGGAGAGCCAGGGGCTTTTGGAGAGCGAGTGGGAAACCGGCGGGTCTAAGCCAAGAAAATACTATAAGAGAACGGATTATGGCGCGAGAATCTATTCGGAACTTCTGGACGAGTGGAAGCGCATGAACCGGTCAATAGAAAAGCTGACGGGGGGAGAAGGGCAATGAACGATAAGGAATTAACGGACCGCTATATTTATCAGGTGGTTCGCCGTCTGCCGAAAGAGCAGCGGGATGAGGTCAGTTTGGAACTTCAGGAACTGATCAGCGATATGTCGGAAGAAGAGGGCTCTGTCGAGGCTACGCTTATCAAATTGGGAGATCCGGTTAAATTTGCCCAAAAATATATGGACGACTCACGGCATTTGATCGGGCCGGCCTATTTTGACACATATGTCATGGTTCTCAAAATTGCGTTGCTGTGCGCCGTGATCTCGATCTTTATTGTATCGCTCGTGGAGGGGATGATCAGCCGCGAGATTTGGAGCGGCGGGGCGGATGCCGGGGCGGTGACTACAGCAATCATAAAGATCCGAATCTCCGACGCTGTTGCCAATACGATTAATACGGCGATCGGTGTGTTTGGCGTGGTTACGCTGATCTTTGCAATCATGGAACGCAATACGGTGGATATTGACGGTAAAAAAGAAAAAACATGGAACGTGAACGATTTGGGAAAAGTCGAACCCGCGAAAAAAGCAGCATGGAGTCCGCGGACCCTATCGCCGGTACCGCACAGTAAGGCCGTGATCAAGCGAAGCGAGAGCATTATCAGCATTGTTTTTACCGTGATTTTAGGCGTGCTCGTGATTTTTGCGCCTCACTTCTTTGGAGTGATTTTCGTGGACGGAGACGTTGCTGAGACAATTCCGATAGTTAATCTCGACAAATGGAACATCATACTTCCGTTTTTCCTGGCCAGCCTTATCTTCGGGCTTGCCGATGATATTCTGAGGCTGGTTGTCGGTCGCTATAACCTGAGGGTGATGTTCGGAAGCATCATCGCGGGTGGCTTCCAGATCGTACTCAGTGTGATTATTTTGAAAGTACTGCCGTTTTGGAATCCGGACTTCGGCAATGAACTGGAAAAAGTAATTCAAAATCAACATTTACCGACCGAGTTTTTCAAATACTTTAATGCGACGCTGGCTTCGAATATCTTTCTTGCTTTTCTGATTGTGATCACTGCGCTCGAGATCATTACAACGATTTATAAAACGCTTCGCTACGGATTGAAAGGGGAACCCCATATCATTACCTGAACCATTCGGATACCGCTGATCCGATTCATTTCCAAGGTACATTGGGTATCGGCATCAGGGCACCTGCCGCCTGAAAACCGGCAAGATCAATTTGATTTCATCCGCCATACTCATTTATAATAAGCACGCTGCGTGCAGACGGCTCGTGCGCCCGTTCAATAAATCAATGAGATTGCTTTTCGTGATGGAGTGGCGGAGTGAGAGAAAGAATCGGGAACCTTCGGACAAAGACACAGTCGCTGTTGATAACTGCATTACTGGATTTTCTAACCGTAATGTTTAGTATGGCAAGTGTTTTTCTTGCTTTCGGGAAACATCACAGCTTTTCGAACCTTCCTTTTGTGATGGACGTGCCGCTCCTGAAATACGGTATGATATTTGCAGCTCTTCTGCTGCTTCTTTTACTGATACACCTGAAACGCGGAAATATTCCGGTCTTTCGAATACTGCCCGGCTTGACCGTCAGCATTTATCTGATTCTGACGTTATTTCAAAAACCGCAAGTCTCGTATTGCATCGGGTTAGCAATGCTTGTTTCATTACTGATTTATCTTTTTCTTCCCGCTTACAGAAGGCTTTGGGAAAAGCGGACAAAGATAACCGGCATCTTGATCAGACTTCAAATCGGACTTCTCGCGATAATATTCATCGCCGCTGTGTTCGGGATCATCATGCGCCCGGCGTTAATAAGTACCGACGGGGAATACAAAGATTTATTTTATGTAATGACCGCAGTTCTATTAATGCTTTTTTTAGCAGTATGCATTTGCGCGATCTCAAATTGCTCGGGTAAGTGTCGTGAATTATCGAAAAAAAGGACCAATGGAATCATCGCTTTTCTTTTATTCGTGAATTTGTTCTTTCTGGGCGGCCTGATGCTCGCGCGCGTGGTGGCTCTTCAAACGCCGACATACGATTTCGGAGTTTTTGCTCAAATGTTTCACTACATGGACAAAACGGGACTTCCGCTGTCAACGCTGGAGCGAAATGGATTGCTGTCGCATTTTACGATTCATCTCTCGCCGATATACTATTTGTTATTACCATTTTACAAAATCTGGCCGAGACCGGAAACCGTGCAGATACTTCAGGTGCTGGTGGTTTTGTCGGGAGTTATTCCGCTTCTTCTGCTTGCCCGCCATTTTAAACTTAAAAAATCCTATCAGGTTGCTCTGTCGTTTTTGTATTTGTTTCATCCGGCATTGATCGGATCCAGTCTTTATGATCTTCATGAAAATTGTTTTTTGGCGCCTCTCATTCTTTGGCTGCTTCTTTTCCTTGAGAAGGATCGCCGGTTATTTATGTCAATTACCGCCTTGCTTGTTTTATTTGTGAAGGAAGATGCGGCGATGTATGTTGTCATCATCGGTTTTTTCATGATTGTCTCCGGCAAACGAAAACGGTCAGGAGTGATCCTGGCGATGATGGGCGCAGCCTATTTTCTTTTGGCGGTGTATCTTTTGAGTCATGGCGGGAACGGAGTCATGTTTAACCGGTTTGATAATCTGATTGCCGATAAATCGTGGGGGATAAGAGGCATCATACCGACAATCATTACGGACCCGGGGCTTCTCTTGAATGAAATGTTTACTCCCGGAAAACTGATATTCATATTAACGGTATTCCCGGCGTTAGGTTTCTTGCCGGTATTGCAACGAAAATACAGTAGATTGCTTCTTCTGTTACCGCTTCTTGCTATGAATCTGATGCCGGGTTTCAGCTATCAGCACTTGATTCCCTATCAATATCATTATGCGACAACGGTGATTATGCTTTATATAATCTTTTTATTCCTTTCGGACAACGACTTCGCCCGGGAGTCAGCGCTTGGTGAAAACGATGCTTTGATCGTGTCAGAGTCAGGCACAAGTAATAAAGATGCAAACAAAGCAAGTACCCGCCAGAACACGAGAAAAGTTTGTGTCAGCATTGCGCTATGCTTCGCGGTGATCAGCTGCACGTTTTTTACTACGAAGTTATTGATCGAGAATTATCAACCGGTCCAGTATCTATTCGAAAAAGAAAGCATCGTTCGAACCATCAAAAACGAATTGGACAGAATTCCGAAAGATGCCAGCATTCAATCCAACACGTTACTTACAACATATCTCTCGGACAGAGATGTCGTTTACTACTTGGATTTTAACATCAAAGAAGAGATTCCGCATGAAACGGATTATGTTGTTGTGGATAGACGTCAGGCCATTCCGGAAAATATTCAAACATATGTTGATATGCTTTTAACAAAGAACTATAGGATACTTTTAGACTCTCCGGGACAATTACTCATTCTGAAAAGGCAGTGATTTTTTGAAGGAGAGACAGCAAATCTCAAAAACCGGCAACTCTACTTCTTCATCTTATCTTCCGCCAGCGACAACAGCGGGTACATGTCGTTATATTGTTTTTGGATAAAAATCGCCGAACGCTTCTTATATAAATCTTCAGCCAGGGCATCCGCGATCGGAAGCAAAATCCGCTCATGCGCGCAAAGTACCGGAGAGGCCGTTCTGAAATCACCGGTCGCCTGTTTGTTGAGGCAGGCGCAATGGTGGTTGCATCGCTTCTCCACGGCACATCCTTCACACTCGGGCTTCTCATTCTCATTGGTCAGATAAAGATGCCTTCTTTTCTCTTCGTCGATCCCGTTCCATACATCACCGATCGAATACTTCGAATCGCCGACAAACTGGACGCACGGGTAGAGTCTGCCGTCCGGCGCGACAGAGATCTGCTTTTTCCCGAGCTCGCACCGCTCGGCGCAATAATTGTCGCCGAGCAGGTGAGAAGATATCTTAACCTCGAAAGGCGACAGGTAGAACTTCTCCTCTTTGAGTGTTTTCTCCTTATAGAAAGCAGCCAGCCTTTTATACTGCTTTTTTAATTCTGCAAGTGTGGATTCATCCCAATCGCCGGCATAGTTTATGGAGAGAATCAGATACCGGAACCCGAGCGAGAAAAGATACTCAACACTTTCGGCATAATACCGGACGGTGTTCGGAGACACGGTCAGAAGGACCGGCGCGTACGGACGGGAGGAAAGAAGTGCTTTTGCCCGTTGCGAAGTGATCTCAAACGTTGATTCTCCGGAATGTGTAACGCGATTGGCGTCTTGAGCGGCTCTGATTCCGTCGAAAGAAAGGGCAATAAATATCTCATGTTCCAGCGAGTAATTCAGCATTTCACTGTCCAGAAGGAGGCCGTTCGTCGTGATCTTGTAGTGAAATTTATTGGTTCTTCCCCGATCGAGAGCCTCACCGTACGCGACGGTATCCTCGATCAAATCGCGAAAAAGAAGCGGCTCTCCGCCGAAAAAAATGATTCCGCAGTTGGACTTGGTTCGGGCCGCCAAATCGACGGCGGCGTGCGTGATCTCCGGAGTCATGGTTTGCGGGGACTGCTTAACGTAGCAATAACGGCAAGCCAGATTGCAGGAATCGGTCAGGTGTAATGTGTAGTGCATCAGATGATCCCCTCGGCGGCGAGCCAGTCCAGAAAATCGCGGACTTGTGCTCGAAGGTCTTCCTGCATTCGTTCCTTTTGGTCGGATTGGTATTTCTTCTCATACGCCTGCATCGTTTCGGCATCGGCTTCCCAGTCCATCTCATACGCATCCGAAACCGCGCCGGGGTCATAGAAGACGGCGGTATTTTTCACGACCTTGGAAAGGCGCTCCGCGGTTCCTTTCATATCATACTCGCTGACGGAGCACCAATAATCGGTCTTCTTGGCCCATTCGTTAACATCATTTTCAGAGACATATTCAAACCCGATTTGAAGATCGGAATCATAGCCGTCGAGTTCGAGGGACCCTTTCCATGTTCCTAATTCGTCATCATCCCCGTAGTATATATTGGTGGAAGGGAAAAACATGCCTTTGATCGTTTTCTTGTCATCAAAATGGACGCCCTTGGCTTCGGCTTCTTCTTTGATGATCTGAAGGGCTTCCTCCTCGGAAAGGTACACCGCAGGGGCCACCATGACACAGCCGTAGGCACCCCGGCCTTCTCCATGCTCGAAAAACGGGACGGAGACGCGAAGATCTTTGTCATTATCTCCGTTGTCACTGCTGTTTTCAGCGTCACCGGGATCTCTTTTACAACCGTAGAGCCCCGTCGAGAGTGTCAGCGTGAGCGCAAGGCATAAAGAGGGCATCGCCTTCCACCGGTTTGGCAAGGCGGCTAAAATCGCAGGATTCATCATGACGGCCTGCTTTGTCGGGTACTTCGGGGTTTTATAGGAGCGAACGATCTCGATTTTCAGGTTGCTTTTCACTTTGTCGCCGCCTTTCCAATGGAAAAGATTTTCGTTCAATTTCCTTGATACGGATAAGACGAATTAAGCCATCGAATTGTTTCAGCTCTTTGAAATGCACATAGACAAGATACATTTTATTGATTCAGTTTTGCCGATTGCGAGTCTTGACATTGATAAAAGGTCTTGCTATTCGATTATAGCATTTGAATTCCATGTTACTTTGAATGAACGAACATAGGCAAGTATGTTTGCATAGAAAACGTCGGAATTCATCGTGAGGTATTTCCGCGCTCACTTCGTCTCGAAAACGGCAAGAATACAGCCTGGAAAGGCGTTTCTCGTGATCCAGGCTGTATTTCCGCGCCGATCGCCGCTGTGTATTGTCAATATCTTTCCCACCCCCGGTATCACCAACAAAATTGTGTCATGAATCTAAAAACTACAGTCAAGAATATTCAAGTAACCGGACATCAATTTCACGAATCTGCACCCCTAACCTACCCACTGACTCAATCATCCGAAACAAAATGTTTTCAATTTGCCCAGCGCGAAACGTTTCGCTTTCTTGCCGGATGGTGTATTATAGGGCTACATGGGCTATTTAAATTATGCGGAGGCTGGATTATGAAGTACGGACATTTTGACGATAAGAATCGTGAGTACGTGATTGAAACCCCGAAGACCCCTTTTCCCTGGATCAATTATTTGGGCAATAAGGACTTTTTCGGATTAATATCCAATACGGCGGGCGGCTACAATTTCTATAAGGATGCAAGACTTCGCCGGATTACACGCTTCCGTTATAACAATATCCCCGTGGATGACGGCGGTCGTTACTACTATATCAAGGACAAAGACACTGTCTGGAATCCCGGATACAAGCCCTGCAAGACCGATCTTGACGCATATGAGTGCCGTCACGGCCTCGGATATACCCGGATCACATCCGCAAAGGACGGCGTCGTAGCATCGATGCTCGCGTTTGTGCCGCTGGACTATAACGGCGAGATCAACCGCATCACCCTTACCAACAAGTCAAATGCAGAAAAGAATCTGCAGCTTTTTTCACTTCGTGAGTGGTGTCTCTGGGACGCTTCGGACGATATGCTCAATTTCCAGCGCAACTTCTCCATCGGCCAGGTTGAAGTCGAGGGCAGCGTCATTTACCACAAGACGGAATACCGCGAGAGAAGAAACCATTACGCGTTCTTCTCCGTGAATACCGCAATCGACGGATTTGACTCTCAGCTCGAGGATTTCCTGGGCATCAGCAACGGTTTTAACGAGCCGGAGGTTGTTTTTGCCGGTAAAGCGAAAAACACCATCGCAGATGGTTGGCAGCCGTGCGCAAGTCATCAGATCAATGTGAAATTGCAACCGGGCGAAACCAAGTCGTTTATTTTCGTGCTCGGATATGTCGAAGTTCCCGAGGCGGACAAGTGGGAAGCCCCTCACGTGATCAATAAGAAACCGGCAAAAGCGATGCTCGCGCAGTATTCAACGGATGAGCAGGTCGATGCGGCTTTTGCGGCGCTTGCGGCTAACTGGGACCGACTGCTTTCGCTTTACACCGTCGACATCAGCGATGAGAAGACCGCCCGGATGGTCAATATCTGGAACCCTTACCAGTGCATGGTTACCTTCAACATGAGCCGCTCCGCCTCTTACTTCGAGTCCGGCGTCGGCCGCGGCCTCGGTTTTCGCGACTCCTCTCAGGACCTTCTGGGCTTTGTCCATCAGATTCCCGACCGCGCCCGCGAAAGAATTCTCGACATTGCGGCGACACAGTTCCGCGATGGCGGTTGCTATCACCAATACCAGCCTCTTACCAAGAAGGGCAATAACGACATCGGCGGCGGCTTCAACGACGACCCGCTCTGGCTGATTGCCGGAACCGCGGCCTATATTAAGGAGACCGGCGATTATTCCATTCTCGACGAGCAGACGCCTTACGACTGCAATCCGGAGGATACAGGCACGCTTCTCGAGCACCTGACCGCTTCGTTCAACCATGTTGTCAACAACAAGGGGCCGCATGAACTGCCGCTGATCGGACGTGCGGACTGGAGCGTCTGCGTGAATCTCAACTGCCACTCGACCGAGCCCGGCCAGTCCTTCCAGACATACGGAACGGCAGACGGCAGAATCGCGGAATCCGTGTTCATCGGCGGGATGTTTGTCGCCATCGGTCCGGATCTGGTGGAGCTCTATAAGCGCAAAGGAATGACTGCAGAGGCCGAAGCGGCGCAGGTTGAAATCGACAAAATGCGCGCGACGGTTCTCGAGCACGGTTACGATGGGGAATGGTTTGTCCGCGCTTATGACGCGTTCGGCAACAAGGTCGGATCCAAGGAATGCGACGAAGGCAAGATTTTCATCGAGCCTCAGGGATACTGCGTCATGGCTGGTATCGGCGTCGAAGACGGCCGTGCTCTCAAAGCACTCAACTCCGTTCGCGAACATCTGGAATGCGAGCACGGTATTGTGGTTCAGCAACCGGCTTACCAGACCTATCATTCCAATCTCGGTGAATGTACATCCTACCCGCCGGGATACAAGGAAAACGCCGGCATTTTCTGCCACAATAATCCCTGGATCATGATCGCCGAGACCGTCATCGGACGCGGCGACCGGGCGTTCAGTCTTTATAAAAAGATCTGCCCCGCATATCGCGAGGAAATCAGCAACCTGCACCGCACCGAACCATATGTATACTCACAGATGATTGCCGGTAAGGACGCGGGACGCATGGGCGAAGCCAAGAACTCCTGGCTCACCGGAACGGCGGCATGGAACTTTGTCGCGATTTCCCAGGCGATCCTGGGCGTGAAGCCGGAGTTTGACGGCCTGCGTGTCGACCCCTGTATTCCTTCCGACTGGAGCGGGTACAAGGTAACACGTATCTTCCGCGGCGCAACGTATGAAATTTCGATCAGTAACCCGAACGGCGTTCAGAAGGGCGTAAAGTCCGTCACGGTCGACGGAAAGGCGATTACCGGAAATGGTATACCGGTTTTCGAAAAAGGAACGACGCACAAAGTTGAGGTCGTGATGGGCTGATTAGCAAGAGGAAATATCCGACAAAATCAATGACGTAAATCAATAAGGCCCCCGGGTTTCGATCCGGGGGCTTTGCTGTCGGTTTTGTGTTATGCCTTGTGTTTATTTCGCGGAGCATGTGATGCCCGTAGTGCGGATCACTTTCCGATAAGTACAACTTCCCCTTCGGGGCTCATTGCGCTCCACGCGTAGTTATCATAAGCGTTATAGAAGTATACCCAGCCGTCGGGGCCTTCGAGAATCGGTTCCGTATCCGCCTTGATATGGTTCTGCTTTTCGAGTGTATTGATGTCGATGGTGACGATCTCTTCGCTGATATAAAATCCGTCCTTCTCGTCAGCCCTCTGATTCCAATAGGAAATAACGAGTTCGTCACCGGCTATATTTATGGATGTGATCCGCATATCAAAGGGGAAAAACAGCTCGTATTTTCTCTCGTTCAAACTCGCGCGAAGAACGCCTTTCGGGTTATTGATATCAAAATAGTACACCCACCCGTCATAGAAAAAATAGGATTGCACAAAAGGTGCCTGCATATCGACGTAGGATTCCGTACCGTTTTTATCCCGGAAGAGATAAGGAAGGTCCTTGCTTTCAACAATGACCTCCGGCTTGCCGCCGTCGACGGAAATGCGCTGCAGGGAAGCATATTCACTCTTTTCACAATAGTATACATAGCCGTCATAGACACTTACAAACATAACCACCGAGTCGACCATTTTCTCGCGACCGGTTCCGTCGGTATTCATTTTATAAAGACACCCGTTGTCCCAACTGTGATAGAAAATCTGTTCACCCGAAACGTTGATGAATTCCGCACCTTCATCGGAAATGGCGGTCAGCATTGACCCGTCTGTCCGCATCTTATAAATGCGGCTGCTATCATCCCGATTCTGGAAATAGATCCATTCGCCGATAACATTGAGGTTTGATCCGTGCACATCGCCGATCTGTTCATATTTCTCGCCGTTTGCAAGCATTTTATAGATTGCAAAATTCTCTCCGGGTAATGTGAGATAAACATAATCGCCCTGGAAGGTCATCAGTCCGCCGATCCACCAGCCTCCGAATTCCTCATATTTAGCGGAGTTGGTCATGTTTCCGGGGGTAATGCCCAGGGTGTTGAATTGATCCGACGATACGTCGGAGACAAACGGAACGGATAGGGTATAGTCCGGTTGGTTACCGGAAACCCAGTCAGAAAAAACCTTAGGATCGTCGACATTCCCGGCCGCTTTTGCCAGCAACCGATTGATTTCCTCGATGTTTGCGTCGGACATCGCGACCAGTGCATTAAGAGCGACAAGATATGCGTCGGAATTTTCCGGCTCAAGCTCCAGAAGCATCATGGCCGTTTCATAAAGCGCTGCCGGATCATCGGAAGTCTTGAGCTCTTCCATTAGTGTCCGGAGATCGTCGGCCGTTCGAACTACGGTTTGCTCCGATGTATCCGCGGATACAGAAGTTGTCGTCGACACGTCGGATTTAGCCGGAGCGGCACAGGAAGACGCAAGAAGTCCTAAAATCAATAGTAACGGAACGAGCAATTTTTTCATACGTTACTCCTCACAATGAACCGTAATGCCGCGAAAAACTCTCAAAAATATCCGCGCGCCGTCTTTTTGATACATATTATTTTATAACCTACAGACGATAACTGCAATTTGTATTCACTAAATATCACAAATTATCAGAGAACAATACAACACAATAGAGTAAACTCAAATCAACGAATCGGGTTATGTTCCGAGCGAAAAAGTACTCGCCTGGGGAGAGATTGTCGGCGCTTTATGGGTTATAATCAGAAGTGGTTGCCATCAACTGCAGCTGCTTGATTTCCGGAGGTGGAATATGTTAACGCGCAAACCGATTGAGTGTACGGCCGAGGACGGGCTCTCCCTCAAAGGAGCCTGTTGGTTCGATGATTCCTGCGCCCATTCTTCGGTGCTCCTCATCATTCACGGAATGCTCGAGCATATTCGCCGGTATGAGAAGACGGCGGCGGATCTGGTGGCGGGCGGAGTTCGCGTGTATGCCTTTGACCTTCGCGGACACGGGCAGACCACGCCTCTGGAAGCGGATCGCGGGTTTTTCGCGAAAAAAAACGGGATAGAACTTCTGCTTTCCGATATGGACCGGGTGCTGGCGACAGTCCGCGCTTCTATCGCAAGCGAAGGACTGAGCGGGCTTCCTTTTTGCGTGCTCGGTCACAGCATGGGCTCATTTATCACGTCCTGTTATCTCAAATCGCGCGGAACGACCGGCTCGGACGGCGTTATCCTTTCGGGAACAACCGCCAAGCCGGGGCCCGTCGGCGTGGCAAGAACGCTCGCGCGACTTCAGTCCGCGATTATCGGGCCGAAATCGAAAGGGAAACTCCTGACAAAGATTGCTTTCGGTCCCTATAACAAGAAAATTAATCCTGTGCGTACCATTAACGACTGGTTGACCCGGGACGAGGCGATCGTTGACGCATATAATGCCGATCCGGGGTGTACATTTAAGTTCAAAGCGGCCGGGTTCGCGGACCTTTTCGGGATGCTCGGAAGGATCGGTCAGAAGAACTGGACCGAATCGGTCTCGAAGGACCTCAAAATTCTATTGATCGCGGGCCGGATGGATCCGGTCGGCGCTTACGGCAAGGGGCCGGAGATTTTGCATGAATGGTTTCGCGCGACCGGTCACGACTGTACCCTGAAAACTTATCCCGACGGCCGTCATGAGATGCTCAACGAGCTGAATCGTGACGCGGCAATCGGCGATATCAAGGTATTCCTTCACGCCCTTTCGGAGCGCGCAGGATTACGGGAACCCGCCATGGCCAGCGGACCGGGGGCTGACTCCGCAGCTTTCGCCAAGAAATAGAATACACAAACGAATAAAAGATGAATAAACGGAGGATTTATATGAGTTACAGAAGCGAGAGAGCCAGAACCCCGATGACCACAGCAGAGCAAGTTTTACGCGCGAGATTTCCGGGAGTGCCCATGCCCGGAAGCGTCAGCGCTCAATTGATCGGCACCCTCGATAAGCGAATCGTCGCGGGTGTCGCGGGGCTCCCGGTACAAAGCCCGATCATCGCTGCCTTACTGCAGGACGACTGTCTTTATGATTTTTTCGAGAGTGCTTTTCGCAGTAAGGAATCGGTGCTCATCGTGATTGCGGACGACAAGGTCCGCGGTTACTGCGGAAGCGAGTCGGCGCATCAGCCGAAAGAACTGAGCGAAGATCAACAGGCGGCTGTTCGCGCCGCCGCCGAAGCGTCGGCCACCTGGGGCGGAAGACTCGATGAGAACGGTGTCTTGGTCTGTGACCCCGCCGCACCGGCGCCCGGACCGCATTATTTTACAAACCTCATGATCGGAAACCGCCTGAATGATAAGCGCCCCTTGCAGAGTACGCCTAAGAGCGTCGTCGACCGTCTCGGCCGCGGCTCTTTTCGCTCGCACGCGGATACGCAGGTGCTTGCGACAAGGTGGGATTATCTGCCGGAGGAGAACGGTTTTCCGGCCAATCGCCAGTTCTATCTGATCGAGCACGGCAAGCAGATATTCTATTCCGGATCCGCCGTACAGCCCGGTTTAATTTCCTCGGTGTGCCGCCATGCGCAGAACCGGACGACCATCGAATATGAACTCGAGGGCGGACTGACCGTAAAGAGAACCATTTTCCTGTTGCCGCAGAAGGCCGGGCTGCCGCTGGCTGCCGAAGCGCAGATGATTGAAATCGGGAACAAGGGAAATAAGGATCGGGATCTGCGACTGGTTTGCACCGGCATGTTCGGGACCTCGGAGATTCACGCACTGCGGGAGGACATCATTTTCACGACCGTGGTTTCTCAGTCCGAAGTCTTCTATGGGGACGAGGGCGAGATCCGCGCGATTTCCTTTAATCCGAATCCGAAATGGACCAAGGGCAACATCCGCTACTCAACACTGATGGTTCACGACGGAGACAAGACGGTTTTCCCGGATCGTTTCTGCTCCAGGTACAGCGAATTTGTCGGTTCCGGCACGCTTGAGCATCCGGAGCATCCGGACCATCTGGCCTGCCGTCACTCGCGAAAAGGGCCGGGTTTCTTCGCGCTTTCCGCGCCGCTTCTTGTCCCTGCCGGAGACACGGTTCGCGCCGATCATTTTGTGTGCCTTTCGACCGATGCCGTCAATCCGGACTTCGTCGAGAATGATACCGTACAGGAAGAGCTCTCGGCGCTGATCGCGCAGTACAGCCATAAGGCGGCGCTGCCGGAAACGCTTCGCGAAGTGGAGGCTTTTGCCGAAAAATACGCGTCCTATCTGCAAATAAAGAGCGGCGACCGGAACTTTGAATCCTATGTCAACCGGAACCTGCCGTTTCAGGTCTTCTATCAGACCTTCGTCTCGCGCTCGTTCGACTGGACCCAGAAAGGCTACCGCGAGATTGGTTTTCGCGAGATACAGGACATTTTCGCGTCGATGTATTATTTTGCCGGAATGGGCAGAACGGATTTCGTCCGCGATTTGTTGCGTGAGTGGGCGGGCAACGTCTACCGCGACGGCTATGCTAACCACAACTTCTACTGGAAGGGCAAAGAGCCCGGCTGGTGGTCGGATGATTCCCTGTGGCTGCTTCAAGCCGTTGATCGATACTTGCGCCTGACCGGCGATTATGCGTTCCTTTCGGAAATCCTGCCGGTCGCAGGCGAGGAAGGCCCGGGTCGGGCGCTGTCAGAGACACTTCGCGCCATTATTACGTATTCCGGCAAGATCTCCGTCGGCGGGCACGGACTGCCTCTCAATGACCGTACCGACTGGAACGACTGCCTGCGCGTTGACCCGGATTGCGTCAGCGGCCCGGACAAAATGGAACTCTATGCCAAGCAACTCAAGGCTTCCGGCAAGGAATACGGTAGTGAACCGTTTGCTTCTGAATTCGCAGAGTCCGTGATGAACGGGTTCCTTCTGAAGGTCGCCGTGGATGCCGCCGTCCCGATGTTCGAAAAACTGGGTGACGCCGCGTACACCGCCGAGCTCAAAGCAACTTCGGACACACTTAAAGAAGCGCTCGTCGGGCATGCCTGGAAAAACGACTATTTTGCGCGACTTCTGTTCAACCGGAAAGACCGGCCAAACCTTTCCTATCTCGGCGCCAAGGGCGACGGGCTTCAAATTGAAGAGGGCGCGGAGGGTGCCTATTTCCTCAATTCGTTCAGCTGGTCCGTCCTCTCGAACTGTGCCGACGAAAACCAGATTTCGATTATGCTCGACACACTCGACCGCAATCTCCGGACGCCGTTCGGTTTCCGGCTCTGCACCGGTGTCGATTATCCGCAGATTGCGCCGAAGATCGATGTCGCGCTCTACTTTGCCGGCGACCGCGAAAACGGTGCCGTGTTTAAACACGCGAATATGATGGCAGCCGCCGCGATGCTTCAGGCTGCCAAGACCGTAACCTCCGCGGAGCTTGCGGAGCGCCTCACCCGTACGGCATATTGGGTTATCGATTGCATATTGCCGTACCGGACGCTTCTGTCTCCCTTCGAGACGTGCGGCAACCCGCGATTCTGCACACAGTACAACAACTCCGAGACGGGCGAAAACATCGGGCCGACACTTTCGGGAACGTCAACATGGCTTCTCCTTTGCCTGTTTGCCGGTTTGGGAATTGATTTTTCGAGCGAATATCTGCGTCTGGATCCGATTCTTCGTCCGGAGGATAACGGATGCGAGTATACTGTGAATACAGGGAAAGCTTCGTATCATGTCATCGTCCGTAAGCCCGGCGGATTCCGCAGAAGCAAGGAACAAGTGACGATGCTCTGCGACGGGGTCGCTGTGACGGGAACAAAGGTGCCGATTTTTTCGGACGGGAAAACGCACGAAGTCGAGATTCAAATGTAAAATAAGAACCGAGTATATATCAAACCCGGACAGGAGGCTTACCTAAATGGCCTACAACAGTGTATTTTTATCGGAAATTGTGAAGGACTTTGAACTCGAGGAGATTTATTCCCCGGGCAATCTGGATCAGATTCGCATCAGTGTTGCTGACGTAACACGGCCCGGGCTCCAACTCGCCGGTTATTACGATCATTTTGGCCCGGATCGGATTCAGGTGATCGGGAACATGGAGCACGCTTTCCTCGAAAAGCTTTCTCCGGAAGCCAGAAGGAAGCGCATCTCCGCACTATTCGAGAAAAAGATTCCGTGCCTGATCGTCACGCGCGGCCACGAGGTCCACAAAGAGCTTATCCTTTGCGCCAAACGTGCGAAAATTCCCGTTTTCCGAACCCATCAGGCCACCAGTGAATTTATGAGCTCGCTGGTGAAGCACTTGAATGTCGAGCTGGCTCCGCGTGTGTCCATGCACGGCGTGTTGGTTGAGGTGAACGGCGAGGGCATTTTGATTCTCGGGGAGAGCGGCGTCGGCAAGTCGGAAACCGCACTCGAGATCGTTAAGAGAGGACATCGCCTGATCGCTGATGATCAGGTTGAAATCCGCCGTGTATCGGAGACCACCCTTCTCGGACGGGCGCCGGACATTATCCGCCACTTGATCGAAATTCGCGGCATCGGCATTCTGGACGTGAAAGAACTGTTCGGTGTCTCCTCCGTTAAGGATCAGGAAGGCATAGATTTTGTCATTAACCTTGAATTATGGGATGAGAAGAAGACATACGACCGGTTGGGGATTGTTGACGAAACCACAGAAATCCTGGGACTTCAGGTTCCGTCCATTACAATCCCTGTAGGACCGGGACGAAATCTTGCCATTATTGTCGAGGCGGCGGCAATCAATTACCGGGTCAAGAAGATGGGCTACAACGCAGCAAAAGATCTCGTTTCAAGAGTTTTCCCCGGACCTTGATCGGATGGATGGAGCAGTTAGTAATGACAGAAACAGACATTGAGCATTTTTTTGAAATCCTTAACGAGCGTGGATTTGACCGGTGCAAAAACTGCATAAGGCGCGATGAGAACATGGCTTGCCGTACGTCTATGCGCGTCGGCGGCTTCGCGCGACTTTTTGCTGAGCCGAAGAATCCGGACGAGTTGGAGATGCTTATTTCCGCGGCAAAAGAAATGAATATCCCGGTTGAGCTGATCGGTAACGGGACGAACGTCGTCATTTCCGATCAGGGAGTAGACGGCCTGGTCATTCATCTTAGTGATGGATTTTCGACGGTTAACATGCAGGACGATCCGCAAGCCCCGGATTTTTGTTTTTTAATTGCGCAAGCAGGCGCTTCTTTGTCCGGAGCTGCAATGAGGGCCGCGCGAGCCGGCCTTACGGGCATGGAATTCGCTGCCGGCATACCGGGCAGCATCGGCGGAGCCGTCTATATGAACGCCGGAGCATACTGCAGAGAAATGAAGGATATCATTCACACTGTGGATTGCCTTGATGAGCACGGCAGACGGACGCTTTTCGAGTGCGAAGAGCTTGATTTCGGATATCGCGAAAGTCGTTTTATGAAAAAGGGCGGCATTGTTCTTTCTGCTACATTTCGTCTCAGGAAAGATAATTCTGAGACGATTCTTCAGCAAATTGCCGAAATGAACGGCAAGCGTGCCGCATGTCAGCCCTTGAATATGCCCAGCGCGGGCAGTGTTTTCAAGCGTCCTTCCGGCCACTTTGCCGGAGCATTGATTGAGAATGCGGGGCTCAAGGGTTTTGCGATCGGCGGTGCGGAAGTGTCCGTTAAACATGCGGGCTTCATCGTGAATACCGGAAAAGCAACCGCCGGCGATGTATATGCCCTGGTACGTCATGTGATCCGCACAGTCAAAGAGCAATCAGGCGTTGAGCTTGAGCCGGAGATACGGTTTATCGGAAAAGGATTCGAATAGGACCAAAGGAGCGCGACATGGATATTATTATTTTGACCGGGATGTCCGGTGCCGGGAAAAGTCTTGCCGGAAATTTCCTTGAAGATCAGGGTTATTTTTGCATTGATAATCTTCCCCCGGTTATTCTTCCGGAATTGGTTCGTACCTTTACAAAGGGGCAAGGCGGCGAAGGATACGGCATATCAAAAATGGCATTTGTCGTGGATATCCGCAGCAATGAATTGCTTCCCGGATTTGACGCCGCCATTGAAGAAATCGAAGCGAGCGGATGCCCGTACCGGATCATATTTCTCGAGGCAGCCGATCAGGTTCTTGTCAATCGTTATCGTGAAACGAGGCGAAGACATCCCCTTTCGGGAGATATCGGGCTTTCAGCGGCAATATCACTGGAGCGCGAAATGATGCAAGGGATCCGGGAACGGGCAACACACGTTATCGACACATCCATGATGGCTGTTGCCGCGCTTCGCGAAGAGTTATTCCGTATTATTTCGAGCGACGCGGATGATCAGAGAATTTCCATCTTAATTGAGTCATTCGGATTTCGATACGGAATTCCGGTTGACTGCGATAATATCTATGATGTCCGGTTTCTTCCCAACCCTTTCTATGAGCAGGAGTTGAAACAGCATAGCGGGAATGACCCCGAAATTAAAGAATATCTGATGAAATATCCGGAGACGACTGAGTTTATCGAAAAGCAAACCGAACTCATTTCCTATCTGCTCCCATTTTATATTCGCGAGGGAAAGGTTCGACTGATGATCGGTATTGGTTGTACAGGGGGCAGACACCGGTCTGTTTTCATTGCTGAGGAGATCGCCGCCAAGTTGAACGCGATGGATTTTCAAACCTCTGTTTACCATCGGGATATCGGGAAAGATCCGCGATTTGCCGCACTTAGACCGGATTCAGAAAAGTCCCGCGAGGAATAAGTGAAGATGGTAAGAGGCGCATTTTCCGAGAGCATCAGACTGGATTTGAGTAAGGTTGCCGATCGAAACAAAGAGAGTATTCGCGCCGAAACGGCAGCGGCGATTCTGTGTGCCGGCACCGGAAAGAAACCCTGCCGGGGCAAGGTGGATATCGTCTCAACCTCGTCGACGATTTTTGCGGAGAGATTAAAGAGCCTTTTACAACAGTTGGATATATCGGCAGAACTGATTCATGTGCAAGAGACTTCGGGAAAGCAGACGGTTACGATTTCCGAGAAGGATGACCTGTTCATCAGCAATATGATTCTGCCGTATCTGGACGAAGAGAGCGTTGACCCAATCGCATCAACAGTACATTTGAGACGTGCCGCTTTGCGTGGTGCCTTTCTTTCAGCCGGAACGGCAAGCGAACCGGAAAGAGCCTATCAAGTGGAGATGCATGTCAAATCCGCAGCCTTTGCACGAATTCTTACTTTATTCTTACACGCCGAAAATATCGAGCCGAACTTACTTGTAAGAAGCAGCAGAACGGTTCTCTATTTCAAGGAGGGAAGTCAGATCGCGGATTTTCTGGCGATGATCGGAGCTTACAGAAGCCTGCTTTTTTTCGAAAACGTTCGTGCCAACAAAGAAATCAGAAATCAGGTAAATCGTGCCGTGAACTGCGATACGGCCAATGCGAAAAGATTGGCAGATGCAGGCGTTCGTCGCGGAGAGCTAATCAAGGCATTGCTTCGAAGCAGTGCAGCCGGCCGCATTCCCAAGGAACTGAAAGCCGCGGCGGACGTCCTTATCGAAAATCCGGGATTATCACTGAAAGATCTCGGTGAAATGATGGATCCCCCGATTGGAAAGTCAGGAATGTATCACCGAATGCAAAAACTGGAACGTATCGCCAATGACTGAAAAAGTAGAGAAATAGGAAGGCATGTGGTAGAATTAAATGGTTGTTTTTTCTTCGGAGGATAGTTAAATGAGACACACAGATTACGTACATTATGATAATCAGTTCCACAAGCCACGCAGGAAGAAACCGGATAACGGACTTCGTATCATGGTAGCGGTTACTGTAATCTTAACTGCGACAGTAGTAATTCTTGGGATTGCTACACTTCTTCCGAAGCAAAAGACGAAGCCCGGGGAGACAAGCGTTCAGACAGATACTAACGGATCCATTGTTTCGACTACCGGCATTATTATAGCCACTCCGACACCGACGCCGATTGCGGAGCGTGATCCTAACCAGAATCCGGTGCTGTATCCCGCATCTTCTACCGGCACTGTGGTCATCGGATCAATCGTTTCCGGACTTTCACCGTCTGATCGGGGTTTGAAGCAGCATGCTTTAACTAACGGAAGTTCAATCGGACCGTACAAACGTGACCCGGAAATTCATTTCGGGGATCCGATCGATTATCAGCAGGTTCCCGGCATTCTTACATTTCGCGGTAATAATTTTCGCAATTGCGCGTCGTGGGGTACGGTAACCGTTACCGAGAAAAAATTGGAGCAAGTTTGGGAATTTAACGGCATCGGATCCAAGAAATCTTCATTCAGCGACGCTTCCTGGGTTTGGGGCGGTGTCGGCTGGACCGGCCAGGCACTGGCAATTCAGTGGGACTGGGATGTTCAGCAACTGATGAATTTGTATCCCGACAAGAAAGCAAAGCAAGGGCTTATGGAGATCATCGTGGTCGGCGAAGACGGATATGTGTACTTCCTTGATTTAGACGACGGCAAAAAGACACGCGATCCTCTTAAAGTAGGCCCAACCATAAAAGGAACACCTGCCGTTGATCCGCGAGGCTATCCGCTTCTTTACGTCGGACAGGGAGATGAAAATGATCCGGCAGGACAAGCTGGATTTCGAATTTTCAGCCTGATTGACTATAAACGTCTTTATTTCCAGAACGGCAGAGATTCAAGCGCCTATCGTACCACCTGGGGCGCGTGCGACTCGTCTCCGATCGTGGATGCAAAGACGGATACGCTGATCTATCCGATGGAAAACGGAATGATATATACGCTTAAGCTCAACACGTTTTTTGACAAATCGTCCGGACTGATATCCATTTCGCCGGAGAACGTGGTATACCGATATCTGCTTGACGGTATCAAGGGAAGTTCAATCGGAGTGGAGAGTTCAATCGCAATATACGATCATTACGCTTACTGCTGCGACAATTCCGGAAACCTGATTTGTGTTGACTTGAATACGATGGAAATGCTTTGGGCAAAGCAACTGGATGACGATTCAGATGTTTCACCGGTTCTCGAAGAGGTTAACGGCAGGGTATTCCTTTATGTGGGCACCGAAGTGGACTGGCAACGAACGGATGTTCTCGATTACAGCGGAGCGGCATACACGTATAAGATTGACGCGATGACCGGTGAAGAGATCTGGTCCACGTCTCAGTCATGTTATACACACAACGGAACGAAAAGCAGCGACGATGTTAACGGCGGCATGCTCGGCACACCGATTGTCGGCAAGAAATCAATATCGAATCTTGTTATCTTTCCGTACTGTATGACAAACGGTGTCTGGTCCGGCAATCGATTGGTCGCCTATGACAAGACCACCGGCGAACAGGTTTGGAAAGCCGATACGGTTTTCTATTCATGGGGATCTCCTGTGGATTGCTATGATGCCGAAGGTAATGCGTATATCATCTCCGGCGATGCCGGCGGCAGACTTCACATTTTCAATGCCAGTACAGGCGAGGAGCTTGATTGGATGGACACCGTGCGCAACAAGGGAACATCGAATGACCCGGGCGGCAATATGGAAGCCTCGGTCATTATCATCGATAACATGATCGTTATCGGAACCCGCGGCGGTTCGGTTTTCGGGGTTAAAATCAAATGACCGTTCCTATCGCTGCTTAGCGAGTGGGGTGAGAGTATTATTCAGATACAGGATGGATTCGCAAATGAATTCCTACAATGACATCATCGGAATAGAGGCCGAAATTTCGGGATATCGCCGCCCCTGTCTTCGGGCGTCGATTCTTCTTAACAAAGGGATGGTCGCCTGGAATGACTCCCTTCAGTGGAACAATAATTTTCTCCGGTCTATGTCCCCTGATTGTCGGGAAGAAATACTGGAACTGCTTCCTTCAACGCACCTTCTGCAATGGGAGCCGATCTATGAAGTATCCGGTGAACCCGGGATTAATAACAGGGGATCTCTTCCCGGAGCATGGTCCGTAACCGTCACATTTACGGACGGAACGGTTTTTAAGAGTGCCGGATCCAAAGTGTATCCCGAGAAATGGCCTGTATTTCGAAAGATGGTTGAGGTAGCAACCCGCGTTCCGTTTCGGATCCGATAATAATTATGAGAAGGCCTGAATTCTGTGTTTTCAGTAATTCCCGACGTGTTTTCAGTGCCTTCTTTTTCTGTTACAATAAGTAATATTTAGCGAACAGGGGGTCAGGGCGTGGATTATCTGGAGGGGCTTTTCCTTGGAGTGCAGTGGAGCGATACGGATTTTGAGAACCGGAGACATATTAGCTCTCTTGTTCTTTATGGAGTTCTGGTCAACCTGCTGATCGCCATGTGTTTCTTTACAGGCGCTCTGAGCGAAGTTCTTAAAGGAAATTTCATTGTCAAGTCCGCACTTTTTCTAGTTCTTTTTTTTGCCTGCCCCTTTATATGCTTCCGGTATTATCGATACCCGATATGGGTTAAACTCCCGATTCTGGCAGTGCAGGCATTTAAGCAGGTACTTCTTACGCTGATGATCACATCTTGGGTACTTCCCCAAATTAAGGTGTCTTCGGGAGATATTCAGAAACTGTTGATGGACTATTTAAATTCAACACTTGAAACATGGACCGCAAGTTTTGAGGAATCGGTTGGATCTTTTGCTACCGTACTCGGGGTTATTACCGGTGGAGTCTATGTTGTTTTCGTGTTTATGTCAGCTGTTTTTCTTGCACTCATTATCCCCGGCATCCTGTTTTTTATCGTCCGAATGCTTCAACTGGCATACGACAAATTAGTTGCCAAATTCATTTTGTCTGATTATATCGATCATTAAGGAGATCCGATGGCACAACTATCTTCACGACGGGTATTATCCCTGCAAGACTTGGAAATGCAGTTGGGTGTTAATAAATTGCCGGGATTTATCCATGAAGCCGAAACAGAGTTCTTGGCAATGACGCACACCGTTGTGGATTATATTACGGATAATCCGGCAATCCGGGCTGTGTTTGTAAGTGGACCGACATCCTCCGGCAAGACGACTTTCGCCGAAAAACTTGCCGCGGGACTGCGCGGAAAGGGCCGCTCCGCGCTCCGCCTCTCACTGGACGATTATTACAACATCCAAGAGCTGGAATTTGACCCGGACGGGCGTCCGGATTACGAATCGCTGTCAACGATTGATGCGGATGTCGCCGCGAAAAACATCACGGATCTTCTGCGGGGAGAACCGGTTTTGCTTCCCAGATTCGATTTTCAAACAAGAAAAAGAGATGACGGACAGAATGGTGCGTCCATCCGCCTGGAACCGGACGGGATTATTCTCGTGGAAGGCTTACACGGTCTTTCAGGCGCGATTTCAGGAGTGATTCCGAGGAATGAACGGATCGGCGTTTTTATCATGCCGTACGGAGACATCATCGGGGACAAGAAACTGTTCCGAAGCGGCGATTTTCGACTCCTGAGACGCATTGTCCGTGATGAGCGTCACCGAGGCGCCCATGCTCTGGCAACGATCGATTATTGGCCGATGATCGAGGCTTCCGAAAAGCTTTATTTTGATGAATATCTCGCGGAAGCGGACTTCTATGTGAATTCGTTTCTTTCCTATGAGACGCTGGTCATTGCACCGGCCGCGCGCGCGGATATTGAGACGGCACTGCGTCAACTGGAAGACGGAACGATCGAACCGTCCGTTTTTATGGCAAGAACAATGCCCCCCAAGAAATTTGCGGATTTAAATACCGCCGTTTCGCGTGCCAGACAACTTTATCATGACCTGTCGCGAGTACCGGATGTGGATCCGGTACTCGTTCCGGAACATTCGATCCTGCAGGAATTTATCGGAGAACTATAGTTGCGGTTGCCGGGCGGCGTTGTTAACGTTTTGCCTTTGGCACCCGAATGGCAGAGAAGGAGGACTCCATGCCGATACGAGTACAAAACAATCTCCCGGCAACGGAAATTCTCGAGAGAGAGCACATATTTATTATGCCCGAGGACCGCGCGTTCCGGCAGGATATCCGCCCGATCCGTATCCTGATTCTGAATTTGATGCCCAATAAAGTCACCACTGAGACGCAACTCCTGCGGGCGCTTTCCAATTCGCCGCTTCAGGTGGACATCGACTTGATCTACACTTCCTCTTACATGCCGAAAAACACCGCCATCGAGCACCTGACCAAGTTCTATGAGACTTTCGGCGAAGTAAAGGAGCGCTATTACGACGGAATGATTATCACCGGTGCGCCGGTAGAACACATGCCGTTCGAGGAAGTCGCCTACTGGCCGGAACTTGTAGAGATCATGGACTGGAGCAAGTCCCATGTGTATTCGACCCTGCACATTTGCTGGGGTGCACAGGCCGGCTTGTATCATCATTTCGGTATTCCGAAATATGATACGGAGAAGAAGATTTTCGGGATCTATCCGCACAGCATGACCTATACCAAGCCGGTGAAATTGTTCCGCGGTTTCGATGATATCTTTAACATTCCGCACTCGAGGCATACTGAAATTCGCAAGGAAGACCTCCTTGCATGTGATAAACTGCGCATTCTCTCGGAGTCCGAGGAAAGCGGGATCTATGCCGTATCTGATTTTACATGCAGACAAATATTTATTACCGGCCACTCTGAATACGATGCCGGAACCTTGCGTGACGAGTATCTCAGGGATCTCGGGAAAGGACTTCCGATTGATATTCCCCGAAACTACTTTCCGGATGATGATCCGTCCAAGGAGCCGGTGGTGACCTGGCGCTCCAGTGCGACACTTCTTTATACTAACTGGCTCAACTATTACGTATATCAGGAGACGCCGTTTGACTTGAGCACAATGGCACCGGCCGAACCGAGCAATTAATTCCTTTGAATGCGGGCTTGCGATGAAAGAAATGGAAGAACTAATCAATTCGGAAAACACCAATCATTCGGAAAAAGAACCGTCTCCGATCCTCATCACCGCGGCGGAAATCGAGCGAAAAGCACCCGCGCGCCCGGTTGGCGGCCACAAGGGTACCTTTGGCACCCTGCTCATTGATGCGGGCTCGCCCGGAATGGGCGGAGCCGCTTATCTGTGTTGCGCGGCGGCGCTTCGCAGCGGGACCGGGCTGGTGCGGCTTTTTGTCCCGGAGGGATTGATGTCACCGCTGCTCCAACTTTGCCCGCAGGCGATCTCCGTAGCGGCTCCGGACATCCCGGAGACCCGGTTAAGGCAACTGAAGAACCACTCCGTCACCGCCGATGCGGTCGTTTTCGGGCCGGGTCTTAATCCGGAAGCGGACGGAATCGAATATGATCTGGTGTACCTGATCGACAACGTTCCCGCACTTATCCTCGATGCGAGCGCGATGACTATGATCGCCGCACACCGGGAAATCATGGAACCTGCATTTTCGCGACGGGGAGAAAAAGGCCTTCCTCCGTGTATTCTGACGCCACATCCGGGAGAGTTTTCGCGCCTTCTTCCGGGCTGGGACAAGACGGACAGAAGAGACGCGCCGGGCGACTTTGCCCGGAAGCACGGCGTCATTTTGGTCCTCAAAGGACATGAAACGGCCGTGTTCACTCCGCGGGGCGTGTGGTATATTAATGCTACCGGTAACGACGGCATGGCCAAAGGCGGATCCGGAGATGTGCTGGCAGGCCTGATCGGCGGCTTTATGGCGCAGGGTATGGCAGCCGAAGACGCAGCCATATCGGCGGTATATATACACGGACTTAGCGGGGATATCACCCGCGACCGCTTAGGCAGAAGAGTTATGCAACCGACGGATATGATTGATTCCTTCACGGAAGCTTTCGGCCGTTGCGGTTGGGAATAAGTAACGGGTAGAGGTGTATCATGAGTCAACGATTTCCGAGCCGCTCGTGGGCGGAGATAGATTTGGACGCATTAGCGCACAATATGAAGGAAATCAGAAGAATTACGTCCACCGGTGCGGAGGTAGTAGCGGTCGTTAAAGCAGACGCTTACGGCCACGGTGCCATTCAGGTATCCAAAGTTCTGCTCGAGAGCGGAGCTTCCCGTCTTGCGGTATCGATGCTTGATGAAGCGATTGAACTTCGTAAGAACGGCATCGACGTACCGATCCTGACACTTGGTCACACCGATCCCCGCAGAGCGCGGGAGATTATTGAGTATAATCTGGAGCAGACAGTTTTTTCCGTTGAGTTTGCCGAAGCGATTTCCGAACAGGCGGCCGCGGCGCATAAGAAGGTGGCCATCCACATCAAGATTGATTCCGGAATGAACCGCGTAGGGTTTCTGTCCGGAGAGAATTCCGTGGAAGAGATCCTTCGTATCGCCCAAATGCCAGGGATCGCGATCGAAGGGATTTTTTCGCATTTCGCGGTTGCGGATACGCCGGATGACGAGTTCACACGGAAGCAATTCCGGACTTTTATGGAAACCGTTGACAAGCTCGAGAAGAAAGGGTTATATATCCCGAAGAAGCATATCTGCAATAGCGCCGGAATTCTTCGTTTTCCGGAAATGCATCTGGATATGGTTCGCGCGGGACTGATCATGTACGGAATGACACCCAAGGACTGCCCCGAGCCGTACACGAACATTGATTTGATTCCGGCGATGACGCTTAAGTCCTCGATTGTGCATCTGAAGACGATTTCTTCCGGTGAAACCGTCAGTTACGGACGTCGATTCACCACAGAAAAGGAAAGCGTGATCGCAACCATCCCGATCGGTTACGCCGACGGATATGCCCGGAAACTCTCAAACAGGGCGGCGGCGCTTCTTCACGGGGAGCGGGTTCCGGTCATCGGAACCGTATGTATGGACATGTGCATGTTGGACGTATCAAAGCTTAAATCAACGGCAAAAGTGTCCGAGGAGGTCGTGCTTTTCGGGAAACAACGTTATAATAATGAAAATTTTACGCTTTCGGTGGATGAAATTTCGGATTTGTCGGATACAATAAATTACGAGATTACATGCCTGATCGGGAAACGCGTCCCGAGAGTATATTTAAGCGGCGGAGAAATCATCCATATGCACAGTTGTATATGGTGACAAATCATTGACGAGGTGGAAGGGGATCAAATGGAAAAGAGTAAAGAAAAGGAACTGAAAGTTTTTGCAGGGCATATGCGAAAACTGATTATCGAGGCGGTTTACAGCGCTCAATCCGGACATCCGGGCGGCTCACTGTCCTGCACGGATATTCTGGCATATCTCTACGGAGAGAAGATGCGGATTGATACCGCGAATCCCGAAGACCCGGACCGTGACCGGTTCGTGCTGTCGAAGGGACACTGCGCACCTGCGCTTTACGCGGCGCTGTCACAGCGCGGCTTCTTCTCAAAGTGTGCCATTAAGGATTTCAGAAAGTGCGGCTCCATGCTTCAGGGACATCCTTGCAGAGCCTGCATTCCCGGGGTCGACATGTCTACGGGCTCCCTCGGACAGGGCATCTCGACCGCGGTCGGAATGGCATTGATGGGCAAGCTTGATAAGAAGGACTATCGGGTTTTTTCCATCCTCGGAGACGGGGAACTTCAGGAAGGCCAGGTCTGGGAAGCACTCATGTCCGCAGCCCATTACAAGCTGGATAACCTGACCGCTTTCATCGACTTTAACGGACTTCAGATCGACGGAAAGACCGCCGATGTTATGAATCTCGGATCCATTGCGGACAAGGTGAGAGCCTTCGGCTGGAACACCGTTGAAATCGACGGACATGATATGAATCAGATCGAGGCCGCGGTGGCGAAGGCTGAAGCGACCAAAGGAATGCCGACCATGATTGTTTCCAAAACCCACAAGGGCAAGGGAGTTTCCTTCATGGAGGATCAAGCCGGTTGGCACGGCAAAGCGCCGAATCAGGAGCAATACGATGCCGCGATGGTTGAACTTGATGCCGCGCTGGCAGCGCTGGAGGTGGAAGCATGACAAAAATGGCAACCCGCGAGGCCTACGGTAAGGCACTCGTTGAATTTGGTAAAAACCCGAACATTGTCGTATTGGACGCTGACCTTTCCAAGTCAACCTTTACGATGCTCTTTCAAAAAGAATACCCCGAGCGTCATTTCAACATGGGTATCGCCGAGGGAAATATGATGGCCGTGGCTTCCGGCATGGCGACCTGCGGCAAAATCGCATTCGCATCGACGTTCGCCATTTTTGCATCGGAGAGAGCGCTCGAGCAGGTCAGAAACTCCGCATGCTATCCGAACCTGGACGTCAAAGTCTGCGCGACCCATGCGGGCATATCCGTCGGCGAAGACGGTGCGTCGCACCAATGCGTCGAGGATCTTGCGATCATGCGCGCCATTCCGAACATGCGGGTGATTTCGCCGTGTGACGCCGCATCAACGCGTCTTGCGATCCGCGCGGTTATCGAGACCCCCGGCCCGTTCTACGTCCGTCTCGGAAGACTTGCCGTGGAAGGTGTCTACGGGGAGTATGGCGACGAAGCGGATTTTCAAATCGGCAAGGCCAACACCATCCGTGAAGGATCAGACGTGACGATCATCGCAACGGGTCTGATGGTACAGCAGAGCATCGCCGCCGTCGACCTTTTGAAGGAGAAAGGCATTAACGCCAGACTTCTGGATATGCATACGATTAAGCCGATCGATACGGCGGCCGTTGTTAAGGCATCCAAGGAGACCGGGGCGATTGTAACCGTTGAAGAACATAACATTCTCGGAGGACTCGGCGGCGCCGTTGCGGAAGCCCTTTCCGAAAACGCACCGTGCCTTCTGAAGAGAGTCGGTCTCCGGGACGTATTCGGCAAGTCCGGAAAGCCCGAAGCACTGCTTCAGGCATATCATCTGATGCCCGAAGACATTGTCGAGGCGGTTCTCGAAGTACTCGCGAAAAAGGGCAAATAGCGCGTTATTGAAAATGCCTAGATAAGAGATGAGCCTGATAACATCGGGCTCATTTTTTTGTCTGCCAAAGAGAAAATGCGATTCGGAAATATATTGCGTGATTACAAAAATATGCATGTGCAATATTATTGAATTAGGCATAAATTCGTGTAAAAATAAAAATCTCTTGACCCCCCCCCGAAAAATGTTACTCTTTGTGGAAATCGTATTGTTTACAGTTATGTATTCTATTTTCACACAACAGATTACAATTCAAACCACTGATCAGGGGGGCCGATCATGAAATCAAGTGCGTTATTCACCAAGTGCTGTTCTCTTCTTCTTGTCGTTATTTTGCTGCTTAAACCTGCAGCCCCGGTTCTTGCAATCAATGAAACTCCGATAAACCTCGTTCCGGCTCTCATGACCGGTAACACCGTTTCCCTTACCATGCAAATTGATAGCAGTTGGGAAGAATACTTTAATGCAACGGTCACACTTACCAATACCGGAAACCAGCCAATTGAAAACTGGGCGCTCTCGTTTGCTTTCCCGCACTCGATTACCAATACCTGGAACAGTGTCGTTTATGAGCAGGCAGACGGAATGTATACTGTCAAAAACGCCGGTTGGAATCAGGATATTCCGGCAGGCGGATCGGTTAGTTTTGGATTCACTGCACAACAGAACGGCGAAGTCCTGACACCGGACTTCTATTTCATCAATACCGCGAAGCGAGTCGTGCCTTCTACAGATTACGCCGCTGCCTATAAGCTATATAGTGACTGGGGCACCGGGTTTAGCGGCGAACTCACGCTCGCAAATAGTTCTTCGCAAACGATCGAGGATTGGTCTTTCTCCTTGGATTTCGCTCGAACCATCACAACTGCATCCAATACAGTCTTTACCCAAGGCGAAGGAGCGCAATACCTCCTTTTGAATCCCGGATATGACCAGAACATTAATAGCGGTAATAGCATAAAGATTAGTATCCAGGGAATCGATGGTGCAAAGACGGATGTGCCGTCCAACTTCCTCGTTTCACAGGTAACGGTTGGTGTGAGTCTCACAGGGGATTATGACGGGGACGGTGTAAAGGACTATGAGGAACTGTTGGTCTATGGAACCGATCCGCTTGTATCGGAAGGAATCGCACCGACTCCGACTCCGGTTCCGTCTTCCACACCAACACCAACAACGACACCGACACCTACTCCGACTCCTACTCCGACACCGGCAGAAGAGATTGAAACCGATACGGATGGAGATGGACTTACGGACAATTATGAAATTGAAATCGGGACGGATCCGAATCTTGCGGATACCGACGCAGACGGTATCGACGATATGACGGAGATTATTTGTGGTTTGGATCCATTAACATCGAATTTGAATGAGGACTTCGACGGGGACGGCCTTACCCTGCAACAGGAACAAGAGCTTGGAACCGAATTCTGGAATGAAGATACGGACTATGACGGCCTTCTCGACGGGGATGAAGTGAATCTCTATGGAACCAATCCACTTCTGGAGGATACCGACGCAGATGGTCTTCTCGACGGGGATGAAGTACTGCTTGGCAAAAAACCTTTGTCCTCAGATAGCGATGAAGACGGCATCCCGGATAGTGAAGATAAGGCTATACAGCAAATATCGGTCGATATGTATAATGCTGAGAGCCTTGGCATTGCTTCCGTTGACATCGAAATGGATTTGTCACAACTCATCGATCGTGTTGTCAGTGTTGAAGATGAATACAATATTGATGTGTTTAGTACCGGAATAAAAAGTCGTATCGGTTCTCCGATTTCATTTGAGTGCGAGGAAGCATTCGATCAGGCAACGGTCGTATTCCATTATGACGAACTGGCATTGGGTGAAACCGCAGAACAGGATCTCGGGGTGCTCTGGTACGATGAAGAAAATGGTGTATATGTTGTAGAAGAGCAAGCGATCGTTGATGAGAATGCGAATACCGTTACACTTGATTTGGAGCATTTCAGTACATACGTTCTTGTTGACCTGCAGAGATGGATTCAAGACGCATCGGCGACGATTGAATATGACAACACCAGTGGAGAAACAAGTGTTCCGTATACGTATGCAGATGAAAAATATTCCTACATCTTTATGGTAGAAGACTCGGCGTATTTTGCTGAACCCTATCGATTAAATGCGCTGGGTATTATGCAAGAATTCGTGAGACACCTGCGTCCGGGCGAACAAATGACGGTAGGCAGAGTCTACGATACTTACGGATACGGGTGGGATTCCATGACCGAAGATCCGGTGCGTATGAATAGTACCCTGAACTATTTTATGGCTGCTAATTTTGTGCCAGCAATGAGTACCGGCACTGCGTTTTCGTATAACGTTACTAAAGCAGTTTCGTTTTTGCGAGGTCACAGTGCGAATTATAACGTCGGAAATATTCCGGTGGTGATTTTAATCACCACTAACGTATCAATGGTTTATAACCCGGAAATGTATACGATTCCGAGTGCATACAACGGAAGAGTCTTTGCCATCAATATCGCCGACCCAATGCTTTCAAACGGCATGTTTGATGATGCGCTCAATGAGTTGATCTATGGTTCGGGAGGCATTCCGCTGGAAGGAGGAACGCCGCAACAGATTTGGAACAGCTATATGAATCCCCCGGCTCAAGAGCCAACAATGGATTATACGGATAGTGATGGAGATGGACTTTACGACTGGTTGGAAACCGGCGGGATGAAGGGGATTGATGGAAATATCTACTATTCTGATCCAAATGCTAAACACTCGGATGAAGATGGTGTCACTGATGGTGAAGAGATGGGGAAGTGTGTTCGGATTGAAAAAAACCTAATGGGAGAGATCATTGTTCAGATTGATGGTGATATCATTTCCGGATTTATCGCCATGCTATATCAAATATATGCACCGCAGGATGCGGGAGTGAATTATGTTTTTCTTATGAGATCCAATCCTAAAGTCAACGATACGGATGGAGATGACTGTTGGGATAATAAAGATGCAAGTCCCCATGTAAAGAACGGAGCAATAAATTACATCATATATGGAGCCGATGATCTTACTGTTGAGCAGGTAAAGGATTACGAAAAGCATTATGAGAAGAATGATCTTGATTATATTAGTATTCAAATATCTACTTTAAAGGACTTTGATTTTACTTGGCAAAATTTGATATGTGATTATGAAGACGGTGTATATTCTGACAAGATAGCATACTCAGGTGTGGATGATTTATGCATTCTTGCACATGGAAAGCCTGATATGATTGATTTAAATCCTGATAATCCTTATGGTGGTGGTATATGGATAGATAATGTTAGTGATTTAGTAGATAAACTTCCGTGTAATATCAGCACTCTGGATATTGTTGCATGTAGTTGCGGTAGAGAGAATTCTGAGGGCAAGTGCATTGCGACAGAGTTCGCCAGTTCGGTTAAAATAGAGGAAGTGTTTGCATGGGATGGAACTATGATTTATTGGATAGGGTATAATACATGTTTTGCATCTCAGAGTAAAGGCTATTGTCGTTTCTATAGGGATGAAAATGGATCCATTCAGAAGGAAGTCATAGGAAGAGTGATTAAATCAGGCACGCGGAGATTTGAGTGAGAACTATTCATAATAATACAGATGTTTTCAAATCAGTATAAAGAGTGTTAGAAACGAAATACTGAAATCTGCAAATTGAGCGAAAACGTTTTCATTTTAACTTAAGCCATCTTACACTAAGCTAAGTGAAAGAAATGATGAAGACGTGTGAAATAATTCAAGTGAACGGCATACAAGATCATTTCAAACCGGTTGTTTGCGTAATCAACCAAACCATGCAGATAGTTACCTGAATATATAGAAAATTAAAGGCAAGGGGAAAATGATGAAAAAGAGAATAGCTATACTGATTCTGGTCTTTTTAAGCACGTTTTCAATTGTATCGGCTGTATATTATGCAAATACGGCGGTTGAGAATCATGAGAAAGCATCAAAAAAATACTACAAGGTAAGTTTCGACGCGCGGATTATCAATGAAAATCTATACGGAGAACTAAAGAAATCCGACGGAACAGCAGGTAAAGAAGTACATATTCCTATTCAAACTGAGGTCCATGTTGTTGCAGTTATGTCAGGTGAGTATGTTTGTGTTGAATCACCTATTGTAATTGAAATAGAGGGAGAAAGGCACGAAGTCTATTTGTCTCAATTCTCAATTGAAGACATTGATGAAACGTCTTATGCAAAGGAACTTCTCCGGTCAAAAATTCAAGAGACTGAACAAGAAATTGATTTAAGGATCAGAAAACATCTTATTAACTCTATTATTGCTGCTATAGTTTTATTCGTTTTATTTTCATTGATTTTTCTCTTGATTGAGAAGAAGTGCGATTCTGATCGTAAATATAGAAATCTCTTCTGCTTTCTGCTATTTACGACTATTCTATCACTTGTATTTTTGTTTGTTTGTATCCAGTATATGAAGGGGATGCGATAGAATTGCGGACAGAGCAGAGAAAACAGTTTGTGCCACATGAATAATG